>CALGGM010000204.1 GCA_937915925.1 uncultured Clostridia bacterium
ACGACGTAAAGCCGGAATACTCCAGCTGCCCGATCAGCCCCTGATACGAAAACGCGGAGCTGTTCAGATACGACCTTGCCTTGTCCAGCGCGGCAGCATTGCCGGATGCGTACGAGCTTTCGTAGGAATAGCTGCCAGACGAACTGCCGCCTGACGAGCTGCCGCTGTACGCGTTCGCCATCGCCATCATGTCATAATACCCCTGATCGATCTGCGGCTTCTTCTCCGCGCAGGCAAAAAGAAGCAGTGCGCAAAACAGCAGGGTCGGGATCCGTAACCGTTTCAAGGCGTTATTTCTCCTTTGAGAAAATCATAACGCCGAGACCGAACCAATCCAGCGTATCGGCGTCCGGATCGTAGACGAACGAATCGGAGGTTCCTTCGTCGTACGAGATGCTGACGTTGTTTCCGTCCATGGTGAACGTTCCCTTTGTCACGCCGTTCACGGTCTCATACTCGACCTTGTTGCCGTTGAAGTACAGGATCGAGAATCCCAGATTGTCCTTATAATACCCCTTCGGCTTGCCGCCGCCGCACGCGACGCATGCAAGCAGCATGAGAAAGATCAAGCCTGCGATCACCGTTCTTTTGAGTTTCATATCCTCTTCTCCTTTTTGTATTTCTCGCCAAAGCCTTGACGGTTATTCCGTCCGTAAGATCGCGTCGTTCAGCGGGTCCGAAAGCCGCTCGCGGATCGCCGCGATCTCCCGCTCGGTCCTTTGAAGCGATGTAAGCAGCGTTTCGTTTGCCGCGCTCACCTCGCCGGTCTTCCGTTCAAAGACGCGCTCCGCGTCCGCGCGCTTTTTTCGGTACGCGTTCTCCGTCTCCCAAAGGATCGCCGTCTCCGCCGCGATCCGTTCCCGTACCGCCCTGCGCTTTCGAAGCTGAAAGAAGCGAAGCGCCTTCTGCATCCCGTTCAGCGAATCGATCCTTTGCGCCGCACGCGCGCGTGCCTCGATCAGCGGGCGCAGTCCCTCGTCCCGCTCCTGCTCGGCGTCTCTGAGGATCGCGCGATTTTGCTCCAATCGGGTCCGGTCCGCGTCGCGCCGCATTTCGAGCGCGCGCAGGTTCTGTTCGAGCGCATCCCTCTCCCCCGCGTGGTTCTGCCAGTATCGCCCGATCGCCTTCTCGCGTTCCGCGCGGTTGCAGGTCTCGATACATTCCCGAAGCGCCGAGCGGCGGTAGCGCTCCGAAAGGAAGGTCTTAATCTCCGGCGCGATCGGACCGTAATCCGGCTCCGGAAGATAGTAGGGCGTATGCGGATCAAACGTCCTTGCCGCGTCGATCGCCCTTCGGACCGAAGGAAGAAAGCTTTTATAAAACGCGTCGCCGTACACGAGCGCGGGCGCGTTCAGCGCCGCTTTGAGCCCGGTCTCGATGAGCGCGCGGCAGCAGACGGACGCGTTGTCCGTCCCCGCCCTTTGTACGCTCGCAATGAGCCGCGCCGTGCCGGTCAGCCCCCAATCGGTCATTGTGTTCGAGAGCTCGTCCAACGAGGATCGGTACAGCGCAAGCTTGTCGAGATCCGGCGCGTCGCCCTCTATCGCCCGGTTTCGCGCGATCGCGCCGACCAGAAAAACAAGATTCGACCGCTTGATCTCCTCGCGGATAAAGTCCTCGATCAAAAGATTCGCCTTTACCGTCATGTCCGCAAGCAGGCGTTTCTTTGCGTCCCCGTCAAGCGACGAATCGCCGGGCAGCAGCCTTGCAAGGCGGTCAAAGTCGGACAGAAAAGCCCCGAGCGCTTCCCGTTTTTTCGACAGCGGTTCGCGGTGATTCAAGAGCGCATTGAGAAAGGAGATGTGAAACAGCACGTCGACGTCCTCGGGCGCATCAATCAGAATGCGGCCGAAGTGGATCAGCGCGGTCTCGAGGGTGCGGTCCTGACACGCTTCGTCCTGCATGTCCAAAGTGGACAGCATGAGCGTTTCCGCGTTTTTCTTTTCGCGCTCGGATCCGTTCATCCGCTTTCTCCTTTCCCGCCGACGCCGCGTTCGTTGACCTTGCCTTCCCATCTTTTCATCAATAGGAAGAAAAGATCCGAAAAAGGATTTATGTTTTCGCAAGATATATTATATATAATAAGCAGACCATTCCGTCGGTCGTCCGCTTTTTGCTGCGGGGGAGATTCTTCGTCACTTCCACTTCGATACAGAGAAAGATCGCACGAACAACCCTTCCACCGCTTCGCGGTCCCCCAATGGTCTCATATG
>CALGGM010000205.1 GCA_937915925.1 uncultured Clostridia bacterium
TCTTGCCTCCCCTGTGTAAGGGGAGGTGGATCGCGAAGCGAGACGGAAGGGTTGTTGTCAGCTTCCCAAAATCCCGTTCGCTTCGTCGACCAGGCGGCGCAGGATCTCGTCGTAGCTGCCGTGCCCGACGATCTCGCCCTTTTTGATCAGCACGCCGTTGCCGTCGCCGAATGCCACGCCGAGGTCGGCTTCGCGTGCCTCGCCGGGTCCGTTGACCGCGCATCCCATGACCGCGATCTTGAGATAGCCCTTATTGTGCAGCACATGTTCGTTCACGTACGCCGCCGCCTTCTCGACGTCGCAGCGCGTGCGTCCGCAGGTCGGGCAAGACACGATCTCCACGTCGTCCTTCCGAAGCCCGCATGCCCGTAAAATCGCAATCGCGGTTTCGACCTCGCGCACGGGATCGCCGGTCAGAGAGACGCGCATCGTGTCGCCGATGCCCTGTAATAAAAGCGCCCCGAGCCCTGCCGCGGACTTGATGATCCCGGTTTCGATCGGACCGGTCTCCGTGATGCCGATGTGCAGCGGATAGTCCATCCGCGCCTGCGCCATGCGGTACGAATGCACGGTTTCCGAAACGGTCGTGCATTTCAGCGAAATGACGATGTCGGAAAATCCGCAGTCCTCCAAAAGCTTCGCGTGTCCCATGGCGCTTCGGCACATGGCTTCCGCGGGATTCTCGCGGTACAGCGGCAGAAACTGCTTTTCGATGGAGCCGCCGTTGATGCCGATGCGGATCGGCACGTGATGCGCTTTGCAGCAGTCCGCGACCATGCGCACGCGATCCGCCGAGCCGATATTGCCCGGATTGATGCGCAGCTTGTCCACGCCGTTTTCGACCGCGGCAATCGCAAGCCGGTAGTTGAAATGCACGTCCGCGACGAGCGGGATATGGATCCGCTCCTTGATGTCCTTTACGGCGCTTGCCGCCGCCTCGTCGAACACCGCGACGCGGATGATCTCGCACCCCGCCTGTTCCAGACGCAGGATCTGTTCAACCGTCGCGTCGACGTTGCGCGTGTCCGTGTTGCACATCGACTGCACCGACACCGGCGCGCCGCCGCCGATCTTTAAGGAACCGACCTTCACAAAGTTTGCCATATCAGCCTCCGAAGCACCGAATGAGATCGCCGATTGTCAGCGCCAGCATCAGCAGGAGCAGCAGTACCATGCCGATCAGATGCACCATGCCCTCCTTTTCGGGCGGTACGGGCTTGCGGCGGATCATCTCGACGATGATAAAGATCAGCCGACCGCCGTCCAACGCGGGCAGCGGTAAAAGGTTCACGATCCCGAGATTCACCGCAATCAGCGCCATGAACCACAGGAACAGATCGAATGCGTCGGACGCGGTCTCCGCCTCCGCCATCTCGTCGCTCACGTAGTCGACGGTGCCGAGCGTGCCGGAAAGCTCGCTGCAGTTCGCCTGTCCCGAGATCAGCATGCCGAGCGATTCATAGATCGCCTTTGCCATGTTCCACGTCTCCGGGAACGCCTTGTATGCGGCTTCCCAAACGGTATTCCTTTGGGTGATCTCCACGGCCGACGGAAACCGGAACTGGATCTGCATCCGCTTTTCGCCGGTCTTTTGATCCAAGAGGCTTCCGAACGTCAGCGTTTCGAGGGTGCCGCCCGTCACCGTACGCTCGGTCGTGATCCTTTTTCCGTCCTTCGTTTCCGTTTTGTCGACCGTCGCACCGCGCAAAACCGTCACGGTCATGCCGTCCATGCTCGCCGCCGCAAGCGCTTTACTGACATCTTCGGTATCCGTCAGCTCCGTGCCGTCGATCGATACGAGGATGTCGCCGACCTCCATGCCCGCTTTCTCGGCGGGACCGCGTTCGACCACCTCCGAAACGACGAGAATCTGCTTGCTCGTCTGAAACAGCAGTTCGCCGTTGATCAGCAGCATCACAAAGCACAGCACCACGCAGGTGAGGATGTTGACGACCGGTCCTGCCGCCACGACCAGAAACCGCTTCCATGCGGGCTTCGAGGAAAACAGCCGCGGGTCCGGTTCCTTCGGTTTCTTTTCGGGCTTTTCGACATCCTCGGAGAACGCCTCCGGATGGGATTTGGGTTCCTCCTCATCGTTTCCGTCCTCGCCGAAGAACCGGCACGAGCCGCCGATCGGCAGCGCACGCAGCGTAAACTCGGTCTCCTTGCCCTTGACGCCGAACAGCTTCGGCCCGAGCCCCACGGAAAACTCCACGATCGTAAAGCCCAGCCACTTGCCCATCAGGTAGTGACCGAGCTCATGCGTGACGACGAGCACGGAGATTCCCAATATTACCAGTAAAACATACCAGATCGTCATATCGTTTCCTTTATTGTTTCTTTCCGATGAAGCGGTCGACCGCGTAGCGCGCCGCCGCGTCCGCCGCCGCGATCGTTTCGATCGAATCCGCGGGACGGTTTTCGATCGCGTTCAGCGCCGCGTCCACGCAGTCCTCGATGTCCAAGAACTTGATCCGTCCGTCAAAATACAGCTCCGCCGCGCGTTCGTTCGCGCCGTTAAACACCGTCGGCAGAATGCCGTCCGCACGTAAAGCGTCGTACGCCATGCGGATCGCATGGAAGCGCTCGGGGTCGGCGGGATAGAACTCGAGCGGGTGCGACAGGTCGAGCTTCAAAGCTTCACACGGGCTTTCCGTCCGCTCGGGGTACGTCAGCGCGTACTGGATCGGCAGCCGCATGTCGGGTTTCGACATGTTCGCCATGACCGTGCCGTCGACGTATTCGACCATGCTGTGCACGGTCGACTGCGGGTGGATCAGCACGGAGATGTGATCCGCGTCGAAGTGAAACAGCCGGCTCGCCTCGATGATCTCAAGCCCCTTGTTCATCAGCGTCGCGGAGTCGAGCGTGATCTTTTTGCCCATCCTCCACGTCGGATGATTCAGCGCGTCGCCGAGCGAAACGTCCTTCAATTCCTCGCGCGTCTTGCGGAAGAACGGACCGCCGGACGCGGTAAGGATCAGGCGTCTGACCTCCTCGCGCCTGCCGTTTTGCAGGCACTGGAAGATCGCGCTTTGCTCGCTGTCGATCGGAAGCAGCTCCGCGCCGTAGGTCTTCAGCGCCGCGTCGACCAGCGCGCCGCCGCACACGAGGCTTTCCTTGTTCGCGATCGCAATCCGCTTGCCGTGGCGTATCGCTGCAAGCAGCGGTTTCAGCGCCGCATAACCGGAGATTGCAAGCACGGTCACGTCGGCGTCGCAGGCTTCGGCAAGCCGTTGTGCAGCGTCCGCGCCGGTAAAGATCTCCGTGCCCTTCGGAAGGCGTTCGATTTCCAACGGTGCTTCCGACGCGACAAAGCGTGGTTTCAGCGCGGCAGCCTGCGCGTAGAGCGTTTCCGTATCGCGTCTGCACGAGAGTCCGAGCGTCTCGAACCGATCCGCATGGAGGTTCAGAACGTCGACCGTCTGCGTGCCGATCGAGCCGGTCGAGCCCAGCAGCAAAACCTTCTTTTTCATCTTATTTCGCCCCGTTCGTTTTCAGTCCGCCGAATCTGCGATCGCGCGACGCAAAGTCCTTCAGCGCCTTGATAAGCTCCTCGCGCGTAAAGTCCGGCCATTTCACGTCGGTAAAATACAGCTCGGCATAGGCGCTCTGCCAAAGCAGGAAGTTCGAAATGCGCACGTCTCCGCCGGTGCGGATCAGAAGGTCCACGTCGCCGGAATCCGCTGTGTAAAGATTACGCGAGATCGCGTCCTCGTCGGGCTCATCGGTCTTGGAAAACGCCAGCTTCATCGCGCGAACGAGCTCCGCGCGTCCGCCGTAGTTCAGGGCGATGTTGAGCTTCAGCCCGGGATTCTGCGCGGTCTTTTCCTCTGCCGCGCGGACCGTTTCCTGTACCGCCGTCGGGAACCAGGAAAGGTCGCCGATGCTCTTGATGCGCACGCCGTTTTCGTGCAGCTCGTCGATCTCGCGGTTGAAGTATTCGATCAGCAGCCCGCAAAGGATTCCGATCTCCTCCTTCGGGCGCTTGCGGTTCTCGGTCGAGAACGCGTAGATCGTCAGCGATTCCGCGCCGACGTCCGAGGTGAAGCGGATGATGTCGCGAAGCGCGTTCACGCCCGCTCGGTGCCCCGCGCCGCGCGGCAGCCCCTTCGCCGTCGCCCAGCGTCCGTTGCCGTCCATGACGATCGCAATGTGCTTCGGAATGCCCGCAGGGTCCAGTCCGAACGCTCTGATCTCCCGATCCGAATACTTTCTCATGCCGTTCTCCTATCGAACAAGCGGGGGCTATCGCAAAAATCGCTAAGCCCCCTGTGTTTGAAATGTTGTATTTACAACCCTCCCGTCATCCTACGGATGACACCCTCCCTTGCACAGGGAGGGCAAGAATATGCTCCTGCTGTCTCGCCTCCCCTGTACGCAGCGGGAAGCATGACAACCCTCCCGTCAGCCTTTGGCTGACACCCTCCCTTGCACAGGGAGGGCAAGAATATGCCCCTGCTGTCTCGCCTCCCCTGTGCAAGGGGAGGTGTCGAGGCTGCGCCTTGACGGAGGGGTTGTCCGCCTACGCCTTGACGGAGGGGTTGTCCACTTCCGTCTTGAACGCGGACCAGTAGACGAGCGTTTCCGTGTCGGTCGCGACCGTTTTGATGACGCGGCGGTCGTCGCCCTTGCCGCCCTTTTTTGAGCGCACCTCGATCAGGCGATACGGCGTTCCCGCTTTCTCAAGCGCCGCCGTCGCCTCGGATACGGGCAGTCCCAAAAGCGCGGTCAAACCGAAAGGATCTCCTTTTCCTTCGCGGCGAGGATCGCGTCGATCTCCTTGATGA
>CALGGM010000206.1 GCA_937915925.1 uncultured Clostridia bacterium
TGCGGCGCAAAGAGCGGCATGACGTTCTCCTTCCATCACCATCTGCGCGACGGTGACTTCGTGGTCAACATGGTCATGAAGGCGGCGATCGAGGAGCTCGGGCTTGACGACCTCACGATCGCGGCAACGAGCCTCGGTGCGGCGCACGATCCGGTCGCGGAATACATCGCCGAGGGCAAGGTCACGGGCATTCAGACGAGCGGCATTCGCGGTAAGATCGGCGAGGTCGTTTCGGCGGGTAAGCTTAAAACCCCCGCGATCGTCAGAAGCCACGGCGGTCGTCCCCGCGCGATCGAAGGCGGCGAGGTGCATATCGACATCGCGTTCGTCGCGGCGCCGACAAGCGACTGCGTCGGCAACTGCCGCGGCATCGGCGGCAAGTCGAACTGCGGCTCGATGGGCTACGCCATGACCGACGCGAAGTATGCGGATCACGTGGTCGTCGTCACCGACTGCCTCGTCGATTTCCCGAACATGCCGGCAAGCGTCGAGGCGATCGACGTGGACGCGGTCGTCGTCGTGGATTCGATCGGCAACCCCAAGAAGATCGCTTCCGCCGCGGCGCGCATCTCGCAGAACCCGCGCGACCTGATGATGGCGGAAAATGTCGCAAGAGTCATTGCGGCGACCCCGTACTTTAAGGAAGGCTTCTCGTTCCAGACCGGCGTCGGCGGGCCGTCTTTGGCCGCAAACCTGTTCCTTGAAAAATACATGGACGAGCGCGGCATCAAGATGGGCTGGGCGATCGGCGGCATCTGCGGACCGATGGTCGAGCTTCTGAAAAAAGGCAAGGTCGGCAAAGTCATCGACGTGCAGGACTTTGACCTCGACGCGGTCAACTCCATCAACCAGACGCCGAACCACTTTGAGATGAGCGCAAGCCAGTACGCGAACCCCGCAAACAAGGGCGCGTTCGTGAATAAGCTCGACTTCGTGGTGCTCGCGGCACTCGAGATCGACACCGGCTTTAATGTGAACGTGCTGACCGGCTCGGACGGCGTGCTTCGCGGCGCGCCCGGCGGACACCCCGACACCGCGGCAGGCAGCAAATGCTGCATCATCGTGACGCCCTTGATCCGCGGCAGAATGGCAACGGTCTGCGAACACGTCGTGACCGTCACCACGCCCGGCGACTGCGTGGACGTGCTCGTCACCGACTACGGCATCGCTGTGAACCCGCTGCGTCCCGATCTCATCGAGTGCCTTGACAACGCGGGCATCCCGCACGTCACGATCGAATCGCTCAAGGAAAAGGCGTACAGCCTCGTCGGGCGTCCCGACGATCTCCAGTGGGAGGACAAGGTCGTCGCGATCCTCGAAGCGCGCGACGGCACGATCCTCGACGTCGTGAAAAAGATCAAGCCCTACACGATCGACTGATCCTCTGATCCCCCACACTCCCTGCTCCCCGCGGGGAGTTTTTGGTTGTCCGAGCAAGCGTGTGCCCGACAATCCCCCGGTCTCGGCAAGCCTCGACAGCCCCCTTTACACAAGGGGGCCAAGAAACTTACCAACGAATTGTAGGGGTCGTCCTCCGGACGACCCTCCATACAAAAAAGAGCCGCAGGATTGCGGCTCTTTCCGTTCTTTGCTGTTACGCGAGCTTCTTTTCAAGGCGGGCGCGGATCGCGCGGATGAAGTCGAGCGTATTGACCGCGGTGGGCTTCATGCCCTCGACGAGGTTCACGAGGTCCTTGGTCATGATGCCGTCGTTCAGCGTTTCGACGCAGGCTTCTTCGAGCTTGTTGTCGAAATTGACGAGATCGTCGAGCCCATCCATTTCGCCGCGCTTTCTGAGCGCGCCGCTCCATGCGTAGATCGTCGCCATCGGGTTCGTGGAGGTCTCCTCGCCCTGGAGGTACTTATAGTAGTGGCGCGTGACGGTGCCGTGCGCGGCTTCGTATTCGAACTTGCCGTCCGGGCTGCAGAGCACGGAGGTCATCATGGCAAGGGAACCGAACGCGGTGGAAACCATGTCGCTCATAACGTCGCCGTCGTAGTTCTTGAGCGCCCAGATAAAGCCGCCCTTACTGCGGATGACGCGCGCGACCGCGTCATCGATCAGCGTATAGAAGTAGGTGAGACCGAGCTTTTCGAACTCCGCCTTGTAGCACTCGTCGTAGACCGCCTGGAAGATGTTGCGGAAGTTCATGTCGTACTTCTTCGAAATCGTATCCTTGGCGGAGAACCACAGATCCTGCTTCGTTTCGAGCGCGTACTTAAAGCACGAATGCGCAAACGACGTGATCGAGGTGTCCTTGTTATAGATGCTCTGTAAAATGCCCGGGCATTCGAAATCGTAGACCGTCTCGCGGTAGCTTGCGCCGTTCTCGCCGGTGAACACGAGCTCCGCCTTGCCCTTTTCGGGGACGCGGTATTCGGTGCCCTTGTAGAGATCGCCGTACGCGTGACGCGCAATGGTGATCGGCTTTTCCCAATTCTTCACGACCGGCTTGATGCTGTCGATGATGATCGGCGCGCGGAACACGGTGCCGTCGAGGATCGCGCGGATCGTGCCGTTCGGGCTCTTCCACATCTCGTGCAGATTGTACTCGGTCATGCGCTGTGCGTTCGGCGTGATCGTGGCGCACTTGACGCCGACGCCGTACTTCTTGATCGCGTTGCCCGCGTCCTTGGTGATCTGATCCTTCGTCTGATCGCGCATCGGAAGTCCGAGGTCATAGTATTCGGTCTTGAGGTCGATAAACGGAAGCAGCAGTTCGTCCTTGATCATCTTCCAGATGATGCGGGTCATTTCGTCGCCGTCCATCTCGACGAGCGGGGTGGTCATTTTGATCTTTTCCATAAAATCCTCCGTGTATTTCCGATTTCCTTATTTGTTCTGCGCGGCGTAGTAGTTCATGAGGCACCCTTCGAGGATGATCGTCTTCTCGTCCTCGGTGAGCCCCTTCACGTACAGCGTGAGGTCTTCGACCGTGCCGTCCTTTTTGATCGCCTTTGCGGGGATCTCTTCCTTGCCGGTCGCGATCGCTTCGCGGATATTGGGGACGAACACGAAATCGCCGTCCTCGTACGGGAACGCGTCGCCCTCTTTCAGCGTAAACGGCACGATGCCCCAGTTGATGCAGTTACTACGATAGCGCTTTGTCGCGTACTCATAGCAGATGTTCGCAAAGCCGCCGAGCACCTTCTGGCAGGACGCCGCCTGTTCGCGCGCGGAGCCGTCGCCGGGCTTGTTCGCAAACACGCAGGAACCGAACTGGGTGTTTTTCAGAAGTTCCTCCGCGTCGCCGACTGCGGACAGCGCTTTCACGATCTTTTCGGGCTTCTCGCCTGCGCGTCTTGCGGCTTCGTCCTTTGCTACCGCCTTGCTGCGTCCGACGTATTCGGGAACTCTGCGGGAAAGCGCGAACTCGGAGAGGCGGAGCGGATTGCTGCGATACGAGGACGTTTCGCCGGACGGGATCAGCTCGTCGGTCGTGGTGACCGGATCGCGGATGACCGCGGCAAGCTCCAAGAGCATGTTGTCGGTCAGCTGATACATCTTCGGCCAATCGGTGATGTTGGGTCCTAAGATCAGCTCCTCTTCCGGATGCGCGTGCGCAAAGCCGTTATAGCAGCGCTTTGCGTAGACGGAATCGTCGAACACGTACGGGATATGCTCGGTCTCGTATTCGACGTCGGTCGCTGCGGTGATATAACCGCCGTTCGCCGCCGTTGCCGCGATCGAACGTGCGTCCATCAGCGCGACCGCAGAGATCTGTCCTTCGCCGGGCTTAGAGCCTTCGCGGTTTGGGAAGTTACGCGTGGTGTGACGCAGCGAAAGTCCGTTGTTCGACGGCACGTCGCCAGCGCCGAAGCACGGTCCGCAGAACGACGGCTTGATGATCGCGCCCGCTTCGAGGAGGGCTTCGGTCTTGCCGTTACGCGTCAGCGCAAGCGAGGTCGGCACGCTCGTCGGATAGATCGAGAATGAGAAGTAGCCGTTGCCGGTGCTGCCGCCCTTTAAGATGTCGGCGGCTTCGACGATGTTGTCAAACAGACCGCCCGAGCAGCCCGCGATGATACCCTGATCCGCAAGCACGCCCTTTTCGCTGATCTTGCTTCTCAGATCGAGATGCGCCTTCGGGAACTTCTTCGCCGCTTCCGCCTCGACGGACGCTAAAATCTCGTCCGCGTTTTCGAGGAACTCGTGGATCGTGTACGCGTTGGACGGATGGAACGGCAGCGCGATCATGGATTCGACCTTGTCCAGCTCGATCGTGATCATCGCGTCGTAGTACGCATTCTCCGCCGGTTCGAGCCTGTCGTACGCGAACGGGCGCTTATGGATGTTGTAGTAATTTTCGATCTCCTCGTCGGTCGCCCAGATGGAGGAAAGGCAGGTGGTCTCCGTCGTCATGACGTCGATGCCGCTGCGGAAATCGAACGGAAGATTTTTAAGACCCGGACCCACGAACTCGAGGACCTTGTTCTTCACAAGACCTTCCTTGAACGTCGCCTTGACGAGCGCAAGCGCCACGTCGTGCGGACCGACGCCCTTCTTCGGCGCGCCGGTGAGGTAGCACAGAACGACCTCCGGGGGCTTCACGTCGTAGGTGTTGTTCAGAAGCTGCTTGACGAGCTCCGGACCGCCCTCGCCGACGCCCATGGTGCCGAGCGCGCCGTAGCGCGTGTGGCTGTCGGAACCGAGGATCATGTTGCCGCAGGTCGCGAGCTCTTCACGCGCATAGGAATGGATGACGCTCTGATTCGCCGGAACGTAGATGCCGCCGTACTTCTTCGCCGCGGACAGACCGAACACATGGTCGTCCTCGTTGATCGTGCCGCCGACCGCGCAAAGGCTGTTGTGGCAGTTCGTCATGGCGTAGGGGATCGGGAATTCCTTTAAGCCGGACGCGCGCGCCGTCTGAATGATGCCGACGTAGGTGATGTCGTGCGAGACCAACGCGTCAAAGTGGATATGCATGACGCCGCCCTCGTGCGACGAGGAATGCGCTTCCATGATCTGATAGGCGATCGTGCGCCTGCGCAGATCCGCCTTGTCAACGTCCTCCGGCGCCGGAACCGGCGCGCCGTTCTTCCACAGCATGCCCTGTGCGTGATACTGGATCATCGTTTCTGTTTCCTCCGAAATCAAATTTTTGCATTTTCCGAACGGCGGTTTTCACCCCGCCGCTGTCCTTTCTCATTATAAGTTTCAGATTGTATAATTTCAAATATATTTTTTATAATTTATCATAGAGAAATTCTATCGATTCTCGGTTTTCCTCTTGCGTGCGCGCCGCGTGTCTGCTATACTGAAACGGACGGAAAGCGGACGCGGAAAACCGGATCCTGCGCTGTTTTTCACGCGTTTACGACGTTTTATCGTACTTTTTCGCCGATGCTTCGACAGGACGAAGCGGAATTACGGAGGTCATTTTGGACGTATCCCTGTTTTACGCGCCGCTGCGCGGACCGTTTCTCAAGCGTTATAAAGATTTTCTATTTTCTGCGGGGCTCCGCGACGAGGGCGACGCGGACGTGATCGCGCTGATGACGGACGACGAATTTCACGTCGTCGCCTGCGGCGCGCGCGCGGGGCACACCTTAAAGCAGTTTGCCGTCTCCCCCGATCTTGAGGGCGAGGGCGCGTTTGCGACGGTGCTTTCGGAGCTGATCAACGAAGCGGCACGCGCGGGCGTGCGGCGGCTGTTCCTCTGCACCAAGCCCAAAAACCGGGATATGTTCCGATCGCTCGGCTTTTCCCCGATCGTCGAGACGAAGGACGCGGTGCTGATGGAGGACCGCAGGGACGGGTTCTCCGATTACCTCGCCGCGCTGCCGCGCTTTGAGGGCGAATGCGGCGCGATCGTCATGAACGGCGATCCCTTTACGCGCGGACATCAGCACCTTTGTGCGTACGCCGCCGCGCACTGCGACGCGCTATACGTGTTCTCCGTTTCCGAGCCCGGGTCGATGTTCTCTCCCGAGGAGCGCTTCGATATGCTCAAAGCCGGCACGGCGCATCTGCCGAACTGCCATGTATTAAAAACCGACGCCTATCTCGTTTCGCGGGCGACCTTCCCCGCCTACTTCATCCGCGACGAACAGCACGCCGACGCCGTCAAGGCAGACCTCGACGTCGAACTGTTCCGAAGAAGGATCGCGCCCGCGCTGCACATCACGAAGCGCTTTGTGGGTGAGGAGCCGTTTTCCCCGACCACGCAGGCGTACAACGCGCGCATGAAGGCGCTGCTGCCGGAATGTGGGATCGAGCTGATCGAGATCCCGCGTCTTGACGCGATCAGCGCAAGCCGCGTGCGAAGCCTCATCCAAAGCGGAAGCATCGAACAGACCAAGGACCTTGTTCCAAAGACCACCTATGAAGCCATCCTCCGTCACGTTAACCGAAATGCTTGACGCGCGCGAACGCCGCGCAAACGCACAGTCCGCCCTGCTCGCCTCGGCGGACGGTTCGTGCTGCCTCGTTTCGTTTTCCTTGAACATCGCGGGCGACGTCAAGCGCACGGCGAAGACGCGGCTGCTGTTTGACCGCGGGCTGGACCTTTTTGACCGTCTCGGCTTTGATGCGCTCGAGCGGAACACCGTCGACGCAAACACCGGCACCGAAGCGCTGATTCTGCTTTGCGCAGACGCGGCGGCGGTCAAGTCCGCCTGCGAGCGCATCGAGGACGCGTTCCCTGCGGCGCGGCTCTTTGACTTTGACGTGCTGAACAAGAACGGCGAAAAGCTTTCCCGCACCGTCCCGCGAAAATGCCTCGTCTGCGGCGGTCCGGCGTCGGTCTGCGCCAGAAGCCGCGCGCACGGGCTCGACGCGATCAAGGCGGCGACGGACGCGCTGCTGAATGAATTTTGCGCGGACACGCTCGCGTACACCGCGCACTTTGCGCTTGAGCGCGAGCTCAGAACCACGCCGAAGCCCGGCTTGGTCGATCGGAACAACAACGGCGCGCATACCGACATGGACATGCCGCTGTTTCAAAAGAGCGCGGCGGCGCTCGTGCCATACTTTCAAACCGCCGCAATATTGGGTCTGTCCGACGCGGGATTTTCCTCGCTCCGTGAAGTGGGTCAGAAAGCCGAGCGCGCCATGTTCTCCGCGACGAACGGCGTCAATACGCACAAGGGCATGATTTATTCGATGGGTCTGCTGCTCTACGGTATGGGCGATGCGCTGTCGTTTGGCG
>CALGGM010000207.1 GCA_937915925.1 uncultured Clostridia bacterium
TCCCGGAATCGATCGCAAAGGAGTTTCATCTTTCGGTTGAGGAAGCGATGTTCTTATACAAAATACTCTATAAAATGCTGGATGAAGAACGGAACCGAAGCAGTGAAACCCTGTGCGGAACCGCTTCGGAGAAAGGAAACGCATGAAATACGGAGAAAGCACGTTCGATATCCTCTATCTGGTCTTTGCGATAACGGCGGGGATCGTGATCCTGTGCAGGCGGAAGGACCGCATCGGCAGGCTCATGGGCGGCGCCGTCCTGATCCTCGGATGCGGGGACGCCTTTCATCTGATACCGCGCGTGCTCAACTACTTCGTCGACGCGGATTTCACCGCGTGGCTCGGCGTCGGCAAGCTGATCACGTCGATCACCATGACGGTGTTCTATCTTCTCATGTACCGGCTGTGGCTTTGCGTGTACGAAAAGCCGGAGCGCAAAGGACTTTCCGCCGCCGTGTATGCGCTCACGGCAATCCGCATCCTTCTCTGCCTGCTGCCGCAAAACGGGTGGCTTCGTAATGACAGCTCCGTACTTTGGGGGACGGTCCGCAACGTTCCGTTCGTCGCGCTCGGCGTTCTCACCGTCTGCATGTACTTTAAGACCCGCCATGAGGTTCGCACGTTCCGGTCGGTCTGGTGGCTTATCGCGCTGTCGTTCCTGTTCTACATCCCGGTCGCGGTCGCCGCAAGCCTTGTCCCGATGCTCGGCATGCTGATGCTGCCGAAGACCGTTTGCTACATTGTCCTGATCGCCCTGTTCCTGCGCTATGCGGGCGCGGCGTCACAACCCGAACAAAACCAAAATTGAAAGGAGCTCCTACCATGACAATTGCAATCCGCTACTTTACCAAGTCCAAAAAGGGCAACACGAAGAAGCTTGCCGACGCCGTCGAAAAGGCGATCGGCGTGAAGGCGCAGGACGTCTCCGTCGACCTTCCCGAGCGCGTCGACCGGCTGTTTCTGATCAACGCCATGTACGCCGCGAACATCGACGACGAGGTCAAGGATTTCCTGACCCGCAACAAGGACCGCATCGGCGAGATCGTCAACATGAACACCGCCGCCACCGGCAAGTCCACGCGCGGCGCGGTCAAGGCGGTCGCCGAGCCGCTTAAGATCCCGCTCTCCGAACAGGAATTCCATTGCGCGGGCTCGTGGATCTTTCTCAACAAGGGTCTGCCCTCCGACGAGGATCTTGCGCGCGCCGGTGCGTTCGCAAAGTCTCTGATCTGACGCATCAAGCCAAGCAAAAATGATCCACCGAATCAGCCGGTGGATCATTATTTTTACACTTTATTTTGTGACGACGCCTTTATACGTGTAGCCCTCGCCCTCGATCGCAGTCTTTGCCGCGTCCTCGTCGAGCGCGTCGGAAAGCTTCACCGCGACCTCGCCGGTCTCGTGGCTTGCGCTCGCTTCCGCAACGAACGGCAGCGCTTCGAGCGCTTTTTTCACCGTCGCCTCGCAATGCGGGCACATCATGCCCTCGACCGAAAGCGTGACCGTATCGGAAGGCGCTTCCGTCTTCTCGGGCGCGGGCGCGATCGCTTTGCGCGATTTGCGCCGCGGACGGTCGTGCGACGCGTCATGGATGCGGACCAGGTTCAGCCGCAGCGCGTTCGTGACGACGCAGAAGCTCGAAAGGCTCATCGCCGCCGCGCCGAACATCGGGTTCAGCTCCCAGCCGAACAGCGGGACGAACACGCCCGCCGCAAGCGGGATGCCGATGATGTTGTAGATGAACGCCCAGAAGAGGTTTTCATAGATATTCCGAAGCGTCGCGCGGCTCAAGCGGATCGCCGCCGCCACGTCGGACAGGTTCGAGTGCATCAGCACGACGTCCGCCGCGTCGATCGCGACGTCCGTTCCCGCGCCGATCGCAATGCCGATGTCCGCGCGCGTCAGCGCAGGCGCGTCGTTGATGCCGTCGCCGACCATGGCGACCCTGCCGTAGCGGGACAGATCGCGGATGACCGCTTCCTTGCCGTCGGGCAGCACGCCCGCGATGACCTCGTCGACGCCGACGAGCTTTCCGATCGCGTTTGCCGTGCGCGCGTTGTCGCCGGTGAGCATGACCACGCGGATGCCCATCTTTTTCAGCGCCGCGATCGCCGCGGGGCTGTCCTCCTTGATGACGTCCGCAACCGCGATCATGCCGATAAACACGCCGTCGCGGGAGAACAGCAGTGGCGTTTTGCCCTCGTCGGAAAGCGCCTCCGCCCGCTGCTTCACCTTGTCAGGCACTTTGGTCTGCGTCTCCATAAAGCGGAGGCTGCCGCCGAGCAGCGTCTGATCCAGTACGGTTGCCGAAACGCCGTTGCCGACCAGCGTCTGGAAGTCCGCGACCCGCTCGGGAACGATCCCTTTCTCATCGGCGCAGGCGACGATCGCCTTTGCAAGCGGATGCTCGCTGCGCAGTTCCAGCGTCGCCGCAAGCTTTAAAAGCTCGTTTTCGGACATGTCGAACGGAACGACGTCGGTGACCTTCGGCGCGCCGAGCGTCACGGTCCCCGTCTTGTCGAGCGCGATCACGTCGACCTTGCCCGCCTGCTCCAACGACGCCGCGGTCTTGAAGAGGATGCCGTTCTTCGCGCCGACGCCGTTGCCGACCATGATCGCAACCGGCGTCGCAAGTCCGAGTGCGCACGGGCAGCTGATGACGAGCACCGAGATCCCGCGTGCCAGAGCATAGCTGAACTGCTGACCCACGATCAGCCACACGATCAGCGTAACCGTCGCGATCCCGATCACGATCGGGACGAACACGCCGGACACCTTGTCCGCGATCTTCGCGATCGGCGCCTTCGTCGCCGCCGCGTCGCTCACCATGCGGATGATCTGCGAAAGCGTCGTGTCCTCGCCCACGCGCGTCGCGCGGCACAGAAGATACCCGCTTTGATTAACCGTCGCCGCCGACACCGGATCGCCCGGCGCCTTGTCGACCGGAATGCTCTCGCCGGTCAGCGCGGATTCGTTGACCGCGCCCGTGCCCTCCAGCACCACGCCGTCGACCGGGATGCTCTCCCCCGACCGCACCGCAAAGACGTCGCCGATCCGCACCGATTCGATCGGCACCTCGGTCTCCACGCCGTCGCGCACCAGAATCGCCGTCTTCGGCGCAAGCTTCATCAGTCCTTTCAGCGCGTCGGTCGTCTTACCCTTCGAGCGCGCTTCGAGCATCTTGCCCACCGTGATCAGCGTCAGAATCATCGCCGCGGACTCGAAGTAGAAGCCCATCATGTAATCCATGACCGCCTCGCTGTCGCCGTCCACGACCGCGCGGGTCATGGCAAACAGCACGCCGACGCTCCACGCGAACGACACGAACGAGCCGAGCGCCACGAGCGTGTCCATGTTCGGCGCGCGATGGATAAGCGCCTTGAACCCGCTGATAAAGAACCGTTGATTGATGATCATGATCGCCGCGGACAGCACGAGCTGCACCAGTCCCATCGCGACGTGATTGTCGTTAAAGAAGGACGGCAGCGGCCAGTTCCACATCATGTGTCCCATCGATACATACATCAACGGGATCAAAAGCACGACCGACGCGATCAGCCGCTTCAAAAGCGCCGGCGTCTCGCGATCGCGAAGCGCGTCCTCATCCACTGACGCCGCCTTGGTTTCGCCCTTTTTCGACGCGCCGTAGCCCGCGTTCTCGACCGCGGCAATGATCGCAGAAGGGCTTGCGCTGCCCTCGACGCCCATCGAATTTGTCAGAAGGCTCACCGAGCAGCCCGTCACACCCTCGACCGCGCTGACCGCCTTTTCGACGCGCGCGGCGCACGCGGCGCAGCTCATACCCGTTACGTTATACTGTTCCATACATCATTCTCCCTTTGCCCGTTCGGGCTTATTCCGTTACCGTGATCGAGCCGTGCAGCATTCCCATCCAGCAGGTGTAGGGAATCACGCCGGCTTCCTCCGCGGTGAATTCGATCAGATTGTCCCCCTCCGAAAGCGGGATGCGCATTCCCAACGCAGGGATCACGATCTCGCTGTTGCACGAGGTCAGCTTGCGCGCCTCGGCGTGGATCGTCCAGCGCACGGGCACGCCCTTTTTGACGGTGATGTCGGGATAGCCCCGCCAGTCCAGCTCGGACCGGATCTGCTGCACCGCGCCCTCGGACGCCGAGGCTTCGGCGCTCTGCGTGCCGAACACGCGCAGGTTCAGCCCCATCAGCGACGCGCCGTTGGTCAGCATCGCCATCGCCATGATCAGCACGAGCACGCCCGAGGCGATCCGCATCGGACGCGCGGCGCGTTTGTTGAGCCGCCCGCCGAGCAGCCCGAAGCCGAGCATCAGCGGCACGGTGCCGATCGCGAACACGAACATCGACGCCGCGCCCATCCACCAGCTTCCCGACGACAGCGCGTACAGCTGCATCGCCTGCAGCGGTCCGCACGGCATCAGCCCGTTCAAAAGCCCGATCCAAAGTGACGACGTGCGTCCCTTTGTCAGCCTCCCGTGCCACGAAACGGGCAGCGAAAGGCTTTTCGGGATCACGCCCGCAAGGTTCAGCGCCATCAGAAGCATCCATACCGCCGCGATCATCTGGATCGCCGCCTGCACCTTGGGCGAAAGCTTCAGCACCTGTCCGAGCCCGCCGACGATCGCGCCGGTCGCGGTATAGGACAGAACGCGTCCGAGGTTGTATAACAGGTTCGCCGTCGGAATGCGGCGCGCCTGCGCAGCGTTTGCGCTTTGCGCAAGGTTGATCCCGCCGCACATGGCGACGCAGTGCAGCGACGTCAAAAGCCCCACCAGGAACACCGCGCCGAGGCTCATGCCCTCGCGCACGACCGGGATCTGTCCGAGGATCGCGTTGATCGGCGTATAGACAAACAGCAGAAACAGCCCAAATACGGCGGCGATCGCGCCGAGCACGATCAGGACCGTCTTCGCCGTCCCGACCGTTCCCTTCCGTCCGAGAAGCGTATAACCCGCTTCCGAGACGTTCGTTTTCAAGACCGCTTCGTCAAGCGCCGCGTCCGCCGTCAGGGTCAGTATGCCCTTCGACGCATCGGCGTACGCATCCGAGACGCCCGGCGTTTTCAGCGCCGCGCGCTTTACGGCAAGCTCGCACTGCGGGCAATGCATTCCTCCGATGCGGTAGACCGTGTTCGCCATCAGTCGAACACCTTCCACGTTTCAAACCGCCCGGACTCGCGTTCGAGCAGCGCGCCCGGCACGGTCACGACGCCGTTCTCTACGGTGAACTCCGTCACCGTCACCGGGTTGCAGCCGTTCGCCGCGCGCGTGCCGACCGTGGAAAGCGGGAACTTCAGCCCGCAGTTCTGACATTCGAGCACGCCGTCGCCGAGGTATTCGAACCATGCGTACGGCGAGCCGCCGCAGCTTTGGCAGGTGTTCAGCGCAAGCCGCGCGCCGTCGCCGTCGCGAACGGCGATCAGCTGCATCGGCACCGTGCCGCCGGTGTAATCGATAAACGTCGGTTCCTCCGAAAGCGCGTCAAGTTCGATCGTAAGATCCTGCCAATCGGCGCGCTCAGTCGCCGCTGCGGCGGGCGCGGCGGCGAGTTCTGCTTCTTCGGCTTTTTGCGCGTTGCAGGCGATGAGGATCAAAACGAGCAGAGCGATCCCGATCGGGATCAGACGGGTGCGTTTTTTTCATGGGATAAGGGTTCCTTTCGCTCGATATTGCCGCAGGGTGCCTGCGGCGTCGGTACCTCGGCTTCGGCCGCGCACCCGTTCCTCTGACAAACGGCCGACCTCAGCTCCGTCTGGTTTAAACCCTACCGATTTACTCGTGTATTATATCGCATGTTGTTTCCCTTGTCAACCGTTTCCGCCGCTTCCGTGAAAATATGCCTTTGCACGGCGCGGCGCGTATGCTATAATGAATGGGAATGTGAGGAATGATCGATGAAACGAATCAAGATCTACGGGACGCTCGGTCCCGCGTGCGCAAGCGTCGAAACGCTGTCAAAGATGCTCGAAGCCGGTATGGACGGGATCCGGCTGAATCTGTCGCACGCTGCGCTTTCGGATTCGTCCGAATGGATCGAAGCGTATCAAAAGGCGGCGGACGCGTGCGGAAAGGCTGCGGAGCTTTTGATCGACATGCAGGGACCGGAGCTTCGCATCGGAGCGCTAAAAAAGCCCCTTCTTCTCGAGGACGGCGGCACGGTCCCGATCGGAAGCATTCCGTTTCCCGAGGTCGTAAATCCGTATCTTACCGACGGACAGCAGGTGCTGCTGGACGACGGAAAGCTGCTTCTGAAGGTTTATAACGGTGCGCTTACCGTACTGCGCGGCGGCGCTTTGGAAAGCCGCAAGAGCGTCGCGCTGCCGGGCTGTTCCATCGATACCCCCGCCATGACCGAAACGGACCGAAGGAACCTTTCGGAGGCGGTCTGTTTTGGCGTTACGGGCGTTATGCAGCCGTTTGTCCGAAGCCGCGAGGATCTTCTTGCGGTGCGAAGCGCGCTCAACGACGCGGGCGGAAGGCACATCCGTCTCTTTGCAAAGATCGAGAATCGGGACGGGCTTTCGCATTTAGGGGAGCTTCTCCCCCATTGCGACGAGATCGTGATTGCGCGCGGCGACCTCGGAAACGCCATCCCGCTCTGGACGCTTCCGGCGGCGCAAAAGCGCATTGCTTCGGCATGCAAGGCAGCGAACCGCGATTTCACCGTGGTCACGCAGATGCTCGATTCCATGATCCGCCGACCGGTCCCGACGCGCGCGGAGCTTTCTGACGTCTTTAACGCGGTCCTCGACGGCGCGTCCTCTGTGATGCTGACCGGCGAGACCGCCGTGGGCGCGTACCCGGTCGAGGCGATCCGATATCTTGTAAAGACCGTTCGCGAGGCGGAACGGTATCTTGAAGCCGCGCTGTGACAAACGACAAAATTATCGCTTGCAATACAGGCGCATGATATGAAATAATAGAAGCAAGACAGAAAAGGAGAATCGAATCATGAGCAACACCCCCATTCCCGGCAAGGACGGCAACAAATACGTCCCGTTTTCGGAGCGCACCGGCGAAAGCTCGGTCGTCTTCTTCACCCGCGATCTTTCGGAGAACGGGCTTTTGAAAATCTATGACCGCGTCAGCTCCGTGCTGACGGGCAAGGTCGCGATCAAGCTGCACACCGGCGAGGCGGAAGGCCCCAACATCATTCCGCGTCCGTGGGTCAAGACGCTGATCCATGACCGCCTTCCCGACGCGACGATCATCGAAACCAACACCTATTACGAGGGCAGCCGCTACACGACCGAGGAGCACCGCAAGACGCTCGAGATCAACGGATGGACGTTCTGTCCTGTGGACATCACCGACGCGGACGGCGTTGCGGCGCTGCCCGTAAACGGCGGCAAGTGGTTTTCCGAAATGCATGTCGGAAAATCGATGAAAAACTACGATTCGCTGCTTGTTCTGACGCACTTCAAGGGGCACACGATGGGCGGCTTCGGCGGCTCAAACAAGAACATCGGCATCGGCTGTGCGGACGGCAGGATCGGCAAAAAGGAGATCCACACCGTCAAGGGCTCCGACAACATGTGGAGCATCGCCGAGGAGGAGCTGATGGAGCGCATTTCGGAGAGCACCAAGGCAACGGTCGATTTCTTCGCGCCGCATGTGTGTTACATCAACACGATGCGCAACATGTCCGTTTCGTGCGACTGCGAGGGTCCCGAGGCGGAGCCGGTCGTGACGCCGGACGTGGGACTTATAGCATCGCTTGACATTCTCGCCGCGGATAACGCCTGCATCGATCTCATCTACAGCCTGCCCAGAGGCGGCGGCAAGGCAATGATCGAGCGTGTCGAAACGCGCCACGGATTACGGCAGCTCAGCTATATGAAGGAGCTCGGCTTGGGCAACGACCGCTATACGCTGATCGACATCGACAACGGCGACGCCGTCATCACCGCCGCCGAAGCGGTCAAGGACGTCGACCCCCTTTGGGTGCCCGACGCCTACAACACCTTCCCCGGCAGAAACACGCGCAGGTTTTCCTGAAGTGATCTTTCCATGAATTGCGGCATAGCCGCATGAATTGGCTTCGCCATGAATTGCCTGTCGGCATGAATTGGCTGCGCCGTGAATCCACTTCGTTACAGCGGTAGATCGCGCGACGACGCAAGCGCCGTCTATCGCGTACCATGCTTCGGCATGAAATGGTCTTTTTCCTGTAGGGGCGGATATCATCCGCCCCGCCAAAACAGCGGAACGGGAAGATGATATCTTCCCCCAGCGTGTTAAAACGGCGTCTTTTAATATATAGTTGCAATTTGAGACAAAACCCGCGCAAAGGCTCTTGCCACCGGCGGATTCCTCGGTTATAATTTCCGTTGGAAAATCGATCGAGGGAATACGGTATGGCGCAAACAAAGCAGTTTTTCAAGCCGCAGTCGTCGCGGCTTTTGACCGAAGGCAAGCCCTGGAAAGTGCTTGTCTCCTTTGCCGCGCCGATCTTTTTAAGCCAGCTCTTTCAGCAGCTGTACAACACCGCGGACTCGTGGATCGTCGGAAACTTTCTCGGCAAGGAGGCGTTGGCGGCGGTCAACTCCTCCGGCAGCCTCATCTACCTGCTCATCAGCTTCTTTGTCGGCGCATCGATGGGCGCGGGCGTCGTGATCTCGCGTTATTTCGGCGCGGGCGATCCGGAGCGCGTGTCCCGCGCGGTGCACACCAACACGGTCTTTTCGCTGATCCTCGGCGTGATTCTGTCGGTGTTCGGCGTTTTGATGACCCCGCAGATCCTGCGCTGGATGGGCGTGCCGGACGACGTTCTCCCGAGCGCGACGGCGTACCTGCGCTATTATTTTCTCGGCTCCGTGCCGGTCGTGATGTACAACACGTTCAAGGGCGTCATGAACGCGGTTGGCGACAGCAAGCGCCCGCTGTATTATCTGATCTTTTCCTCGCTTTTAAACGTCGCGCTCGACTTCCTGTTCGTCGGCGTGCTGCATCTCGGCGTCGAGTGGGCGGCGATCGCGACCGTCATCTCGCAGGCGGCAAGCGCCGTGCTGTGCCTTCGTCAGCTCACGCGCAAGGGGACCGTGTACTGTCTCGAATGGAAAAAGCTCAGAATGGATCTGCAGAGTCTGAAACAGATCGTCAAGTACGGCATTCCCACCGGCGTGCAGAACTCGGTCATCGGCTTTGCGAACGTGCTCGTGCAGACGAACATCAACAGCTTCGGCGCGATCGCGATGGCGGCGTGCGGCGCTTACTCGCGCATCGAGGGCTTTGTGTTCCTGCCGATCATGAGCTTCTCGATGGCGCTCACCAGCTACATCGGGCAGAACCTCGGCGCGGGCGAATACCAGCGCGCCAAGGACGGCGCGCGCTTCGGCATCCTGGCGTCCGTGATCATGGCGGAGCTGATCGGCGTCGTCGTGTTCTTCTTCGGCGGGTTCTTCATCTCGACCTTCATCAACAACGAGGATCCCTCGGCGATGGCGGAGATCATCGCGATCGGCTCACAGCAGTTCCGATTGGAGGCGCTGTTCTATTTCCTGCTTGCGTTCTCGCACGCGGTCGCAGGCATCTGCCGCGGCGCGGGCAAGGCGATCGTGCCGATGCTGATCATGCTGATCGTTTGGTGCGTGATCCGCATCATCTATATCACGGTCGCCATGCGCATTTCGCACAACATCCTGCTGCTCTTCGCCGCGTACCCGCTGACGTGGTTCATCAGCTCGGTCATCTATTTCATCTATTACAAAAAATCCGACTGGATCCACGGGTTCGAATCGTAAGCGCATAGCTGTGCCTTCCCCTATTTCGTCTTTACAGCGGGCGGATACGATCCGCCCCTACGGGTAACATGATACCTTCCCTTGTCAGGGAAGAGATGGCGACGCGCGAGTAACGCGCGACGGCACCGCTGTAACGAAGCGAAGCGGAGTGTGATACGGCAGCCGAAGGCTGACGAAAGGGTAGTCTTTAGAATCACATGTCACTTTTTGGGTCGCCGAGGACGACGACCCCCTACGGTCCGTTTTCTCAATCGTACTCGGCACAGCCAATAGGCTTCTCCTCGAGGAGAAGCTGTCGCCGATAGGCGACTGATGAGGTGTCCTTCACCCTGCAGGAACGGCCGGCGGCCGTCCGTTTGTCGCTTTACTTTTCAAAACAACAACCATAAAAATCAGGCTGCTCCAATGCGACAGCCTGTTTCCGTTTATTCGATCATTCCTTTACCGGCACGTTCACGACGTTTACGTAGTTGTACGGGATCTCGATGTTGTTTGCGTTCAGCGCGTTGCGGACGCGCGTGTTGACGTCGTTGATGACGTCCTCCGGCGCGTACTTTTTCTCGAAATAGACCGTCGCCGCCAGGATCAGCGCGCTGTCGGCAAACGCGATAAAGTACACCGGACTGTAGCAGGCTAAGCCGTTTTCGTCCGTTTTGCCCGGCAGCGAGTATTCGCTCTCCTCGATCGCGCGGGCGATCACGCGCTTCGCCAGCTCGGTGTCGGTGTCGTAGCTGACCGAAAAGCGGAACTGCGCGGACTGCTGTGCGCTTTCGTAGCTGAAATTGTTGAGCTGCTGTGCGTTCAGCTTGCTGTTCGGGATCACGATGCGCAGCGTGTCCAGTCCGATCAGAACGACGTGCCGCAACGTAATGTTCTCCACGACGCCCGCCGTGCCGTCCTCGAGCACGATGCGGTCCCCGATCTCAAACGGCTTATAGATGCTGATCATCAGCCCGGCGAGAATGTCCTTGATGACGTCCTGCGCCGCGAACGCGAGCACCGCGCTGATGATCGCCGTGCCGCCGAAGATCGTCTGCCACACCGTCTGCGCCCCGCTGAACACCGAGACCGCAAGCACGACGCACGCGATGATGATCACCGCCGCGTTGATCTTCTCGAAAAACGCGAGATGAATGCCCTTGTGCTTTTGCTGGATCTTCTGAAAAACGCGCTTATTGAGCCTGACCGCGCCCCATGCGACGAGCAGAAAACATACGCCGATCAAGATCCAGATGGGGATCTTCCAACCGATCTCCAGATTACGAAACCATTCTATCATATCATCCTCCAAATTCTTACCGTTTCAGCGCTTCGGACAGCGCGTGCGGAACGCCCCGCGGTCCGCGTACCGTGTAGACGCCGAACGATTCCGAAAGCGTTGCAAGCGTGAACAGATCGCGCGGATAGCGTTTTTTAAGTCGAATGCGCATCAGCGCGGGGATCGAAATCGACGCGTCGGCGAAGCTGCACGGAATGTCCGTTTTCGTGACCTTGCAGCAAAACAGGATCGCCGAGACCGGCGCCGCCACGTACATGTACACCGTGTCCCCCGTCTTGATGCCGCGTCCCTGCTTCCAATCGATCTCGTCCGCGAGCTCGAACGCGCCCTCGATGTCGTAATACTTCGGGTTCGCCGGGATCAGCCATTCCTTCGGCGCACGGTCCTGCTCGCGCCGACGCTTCGACGCGGTCGCGCGGAAGCTCACGTCGATCGCCATGCAGATCTCCGCAAACGGCACCGTGCCGTCCAGCAGGATCGAGATCCAGTTTCCGCTCTGGTGATAGCCCTTAAAAAAGCCTTCTCGCTGCATCAGCATGTCGGCAAACACCGCATTGTCCACCTTGATGTTCACGACGTCGACGCGCTCGTGTCCGGATAGCCCCAGCCGATCGCGCGGCACGTCCATCACGAGCGCGAACCACTTGCGGTTGTCCGTATGCCGCAGAACCGGGTACTGCGGAAAGGACGGGAACGGATGATCCGGCTCCACGCCGTACCGTTCCTTTACATATGCAAACAGTTGTTCACGGTATGTCATCGCTGCTCCTTATTGCAGGATCGCCGAAACGCCCCTCGCGCTTCGACCGATCGCATCGTTAAAATGATTGCCGGGGTTCAGCTCCCATGTCACGCGCACACCGCCGTCGGAAAACAGCTTTGCGACCGCCTCCGTATTCTCCTGCACCGTGCGAAGGATCGGATTGCGCGTCCTCGCCTCCCGATCGCCGAGCGACAGATAGACCGTCTCGGGGCGTTTCACGGGCGCGTGCGTTTGGATAAACGGCAGCAGCCTCGGGTACCAGAGCGAACCGGACATGCTCGCCGCGCGGTCGAACGCGTCGCACCGATACGGCGCGTACAGCGCGAACAGCCCCGCAAGCGAGTACCCCGCGATCGCCGAGAACGCCGGCGTGCCGCGGATCTCCTCATATGCCTTTGGAAGAATGTCCTCGGTTACCCGTTTCAGAAATGCATCCGCGCCGCCCGTATACGGCTCCTCGCCGGAGAAGATCGGTTCGCACGCCCACGGGGTCAGATCGCGTTCCCACTTGATATCTGATACGGTCAGAAGATTGCAGTCCGGCGCGCCGACGCCTTGCAGCGCCGCATAAAGATCGCTGCCGTCGCCCTCGAACGCGTTCCACAACACGAGCGGGCGGTCCTGCGCTGCGCACCGAAGCAGCGTGCAGCTCCATTCCCCCTCGGTCCATCTGATCGCGTTCATAGGCTTCTCCCCATTCTCCGAAATTCGACAAATCCATTATACCGTTTTTCCGGAAGAAATCAATATTAAAACTTTTCTTGGCTTGTCTGCAGCGGCTTTTGCCTGCGGAGCAGGCTGTTGATAAGGGAAGTTTTCCCTTTTTATGTCTTGGCTCCCCTGTGTAAGGGGAGCTCAGCGTGTCAAAAAACCTTTTGA
The DNA here is from genome assembly GCA_937915925.1 of uncultured Clostridia bacterium. Taxonomy (GTDB): domain Bacteria; phylum Bacillota; class Clostridia; order Christensenellales; family CAG-138; genus UBA3792. The sequence goes on from CALGGM010000207.1 coordinate 12,657, forward strand.
CACGCTGATCAGGCTGTTGATAAGGGAGTCAGAATTCGCGTTTTCGCGACGGAGCTATACTGGAGTATGCATGGTACGCGGTAGACGGCGCTTTGCGCCGTCGCGCGATCTACCTATGTAACGAAGTGGACTGAGCGGAAACGCGGATAGTTTGCAGCGAAATAATAGAAAGAAAGGGCGCTTCTGCGCCCTTTCATCCTGCAAGTATTCATTTGAATCATCTCGCCGCAAACGGTCTGACCCCTTTTGCGACAGCCTTGGCTCCCCTGTGTAAGGGGAGCTGTCGAGGCTTGCCGAGACTGAGGGGTTGTAAAGTGAGCGTCTATGTATAACAACCCTTCCGTCTGCCTTCGGCATCCACCTCCCCTTGCACAGGGGAGGCAAGGGCTCGCGTGACGACAATGTTGAAACGGCGGAAATCGGAGCAGTAAAGAAGCACGGATCTTTTTCGACAACCTGCGAAAAACTTTTTTCTCTTTAATTTTCGTTTTAGGTAGCGCAGCTATACTGTGTGCAGACGGTGAGAGAACCGTCCGAAGAAATGAGGTGAACGATATGACAAACCAACCGATCGTTACGATGCAGCGAAGCGAGCTGAAATACATTCTCACGAAGGCTCAGAACGAGCTTCTGATTGAGCGTCTTATTGGACACATGGAGCCGGACGCCTATGGGCTCACCACGATCGCGTCGCTCTATTACGACACGCCGGACTATCGCCTGATCCGCGCGTCGATCGAAAAGCCCGCGTACAAGGAAAAGCTGCGGCTTCGCTCCTACGGACCCGCGACGAACGGCTCTCCGGTGTTTTTGGAGCTCAAGCGCAAGGCGGACGGCATCGTCTACAAAAGGCGCATCGTGACGTCGATCCCTCAGGCGCAGGCGTTCGTCTCCGGCAAAGCGCCGCTGTCCGGGGACGGACAGATCGAGCGCGAGCTTACATATTTTCGCGACTATTACGGCTCGCTCGTGCCGACCTGCATGATCCTGTACGACCGCATCGCGTATTATGAGCCGAACGGCGATCTGCGTCTGACGGTCGACCGGCGTCCGCGATACTGCACCGACGATTTCTCGTTCCGCAACCTCGACCGCGGCATACCGCTTCTGCATCCGGGTGAGACGATCTTAGAACTCAAGGTGCAGGACACGATCCCGCTTTGGCTTCTCAGAATCCTGTCCGACGGCGGCATCCGCCGCGGAAGCATCTCGAAGTACGGCGAAGCATACGAACGCCAACTTCGTAAACAAGCAATGTAACCGAGAAAGGAGAACACCGCTATGTTTGATTCTATCTATTCCTCCACCGTGACCGCACCGCAATTCTTTTTGATGGCAGGCGTCGCCGTACTGACCGGCGCACTGTACGCGTGGATCATGTCGCGCCGCGTGCGCTCCACCAAGCGCTTCTTCATCGTCATCTGTCTGCTCCCGTTCGTGGTGGGTTCGGTCATCACGTTCGTGAACGGCAACATCGGCGCAGGCGTCGCGATCGGCGGCGCGTTCGGACTGATCCGCTTCCGCTCGGCGCAGGGCTCCGCGGACGAGATCGCCGCGATCCTGATCGCCATGGGCGCGGGCATCGCGTACGGCATGGGCTACCTTGCCTACGGCGTGATCATCCTTCTGGCGCTCGCGTGCCTGTACTTTTTGTTCGCCTCCCTGCCGCTGTTTGACAACCGCGGCCGCGCCGAGGAGAAGCTTTTGAAGGTCACGATCCCCGAGTCGCTCGAGTACGGCGACGTGTTCGACGACGCGTTCTCCCGCTATCTTCTGAAGGCGGAGCGCATCGGTGTCAAGACGACCGGCATGGGCTCGATGTTCCGGCTCTCGTACCTGATCCGCATGAAGGACCCGTCCGAGGAAAAGGCGTTCATCGACACGCTGCGCACCAAGAACGGGAATCTGGAAATCTCGATCCTTCCGTACAGCGAAGAAGCGACCCAGCTTTGATTTTAAGGTTCGCTGCAGAAGTATGTGTTATACTGTTATTTGAACCGGCAATGCCTGAAAGGAAAACCGCTATGAAACGCTGTTTATCATTCTTATTGCTCGCCGCGATGCTGTTTGTCGCGTGCACCAAACCCGCCGCCGGCTCCTCCGAAGCCGCGGCTACCTCCGGAGGCGCGTCCGTCACCGCGGAGCCGATCGCGCAGTCGACCGCTTCCGCAGCAAGCGCGGAACCCGTATCGACGGAAGCGCTCACCGATCCGACCGACGCGTCGAAGGAAGCGACCGGAACGTTCTCGGTCACATTGAACGACGAACCTCTGACGCCGAACGGCGCCGTGTACACGATCACCGCTGCGGGCGACTACACCCTCACCGGCGCGCTGTCCGACGGACAGATCGTCGTGGACGCGGGCGACGACGATGAGATCAAGCTGATCCTCTCCGACGCTTCGATTGCCTGCTCGACCGGCGCGCCGATCCTCGTGAAGAACGCGGGCAAGGTTACCGTGAAGGCGGAAAAGAACACCTACAACACCGTGACCGACCTTCGCACCGGCAGCGCCGACAGTTTGTCCGACAGCGAGGAGAACTACGACGCGGCGATCTGGGCGGACTGTGATCTCAACCTGTCCGGCACCGGCACGCTGATCGTGACCGCGAACTTTGACAACGGCGTCAAGACCAAGGATGATCTGAACGTCAAGAACCTGACGCTCAAGGTCACCGCCTACGGCAACGCGCTGAAGGGGAACGATTCGGTCGAGATCAAGTCCGGCGATCTGCTGCTCGTATCGACCGCATCCGACGGCGTGAAGACGGAAAACTCCGACGTGTCCTCAAAGGGCAACCATCGCGGGACCGTCACGATCTCCGGCGGGCATGTGGATATCTACGCCGCGTGCGACGCGATCAGCGCCGCGTACAACGTGGAGATCTCCGAGGAGGAGGAATGCGTGGTGAACCTTTTCACCGCATCCTATTCCGAGCAGTCCGACGCCTCTCAGACGGAAAAGTATCTGATCGTGCCGACCTCGCTCTATTCGGACGGCAGCCGCTACTTCGCGTATCTCTATAACGACAGCGACGCCGACGGCGTATGGGCGGAATGCACCTATGACACGATGGTCTACAACGGACGCCGCGCCTCGTACTACGGGCTCAAGTTCCGCGTCCCGGACGGCTATACGAACATTCTCTTTGAGATCACCGACGGCAGCACGCCCGACGGCTCGAACTACACCGCGTCGACCGGCGGCGACACGCTCAACACGTCCATGAACGCATACCTGATCGATTCGATCTCCGGCGGCTTCATCGGCGGCGATTGGGTACAGCTTTCGAGCGGCTCGAACGGCTCGAACAAGACGACCTTCTCCTCGAAGGGCATCAAGGCGGAAAACGAGATCATCATCGACGGCGGCGCGATCACGATTCAATCGATGGACGACGGCGTCCACGCAAACACAGGCACCGCGCTGGAGGACGGCACGGTGGGCGCCGGCAACATCACCGTAAACGGCGGCACGCTTACCATCACCGCGGCGGACGACGGCATGCACGCGGACAACGCGCTGACGCTGAACGGCGGGACCGTCACGGTCGTGCAGTCGCACGAAGGACTGGAGGCGAACATTCTCACCCAGAACGGCAGCACGGTCAGCGCCTATGCAAACGACGACGGCTTGAACGCCTGCAAGGGCAGCGCGACGCCCATGGTGATCATCAACGGCGGCTATACCGAGGTCACCACATCTTCCGGCGACACGGACGCGATCGACGCGAACGGAAACTTCCTGATGACCGGCGGCACGGTGCTCGTACGCGGCGGCTCCTCGCAGGGCGGCATGTCGGGCTCGGTCGACGTCGACGGAACCGTCACCGTCACCGGCGGCACGATCGTCGCGCTCGGCGGCATCTGCCAGATCCCGTCCGGCGACTCGGTCAACACCTACGTGTCGAGCGGCACAAGCTTCTCCGCGGGCAGCTACACGCTTGCGGACGCGCAGGGCAATACGATCTTCTCCTTCACGCTGAACGGCAGCTATTCCTCCTGCTGGATCGCAAGCGACGCGTTTAAGCTGAACGGCTCCTATGTCCTTACGCAGGACGGCACGTCCGTGCTGGAATGGACGCAATCGTCCTCCACGGAGGGCTCCTATCAGGGCTTCGGCAACTTCGGCGGTTTCGGCGGCCACGGCGGTCACGGACGCAGATAACCCCGATTGCACATAGCGGAACGATCCCGATCAATCACGGTCGGGATCGGTTTTTTATTGACGTCATACTATACTCTCCCTTGTCAGGGAGGGGGACCGCGCAGCGGTGGGAGGGTAGTACATTTCGACAACCCCTCAGTCACCTAACGGTGCCAGCTCCCCTTGCACAGGGGAGCCAAGAGCTTTTCCAATATCTCGAAAAACAGGAGGATTCCATCAAGAAATCCTCCTCTTCACTCTTCTCTTTTCTCTTTCCTATTCCGTAAACGCCGCTTCCACAACGAGCGAGCTTCCGTCGGGCGACTCCGCGTGAATGCGGCCCCGGTGCGCTTCGGTGACCGCTTTTGCGACCGCGAGCCCAAGCCCGAACCCGCCGGTCTCCGAATTGCGCGACGCGTCGGTGCGGTAGAACCGGTCGAACAACCGGTCCGCGCTGCCCTTCTCGACGTTCTCCGCCGTGTTCTCGACGGTAAGTTTGATCTGCCGCCCGCTCTTTTTCAGCGTCAGTGCGATCGCGCCGCCCGCAGGCGTGTACTTCACGGCGTTATCCAGAAGGATCGTCACGAGCTTTCGGATCGACGCCTCATCCCCGTTCATGGAAAGCATCGGCTGCACCGAAACCGTCATCGTCTGCGACTGCGTGCGCGCCACGGTCATAAACGGCTTCGCCTCGTCCTCCACGATCTCCGACAGCGGGAAATCGATCATGATCGGCTTTTCGCGCTCCTCCTCCATCTTGGACAGATAGATCAGATTGTTCGTCAGCGTCTTCAGTCGTTCGGTCTGCTGATGGATGTCCGCGATCCATTCGCTGTCCGGCAGTTCCTCCTCGAGCACGTCCGCGTCGGCGTTGATGATCGTGATCGGCGTTTTCAGCTCGTGTCCGGCGTCGGTGATAAAGCGCTTCTGCTTTTCATAGCTCTGCGCGATCGGACGCACGATCCGTCCGGACAGCAGGACCATCAGCACGAATACCATCAGAAGCCCGCCGAGCGAGATCAGCACGCTGATCAAAAGGAAGCTCTTCACCGTCGCGATCTCGCGCTCGCGGTTCAAAAAGAGCCATTGCGTCTGCGCGTCCTGCCCGTCCTTAAGATACCGGTACCCGTCGGAAAAGCCCTTGTCCTTTCCGCGGTTCTGCGCCGCCTGCGCCATCCCGATCGCCGTCGCCTCGTCCACGGTCGCGACGTTCAGAAGGTCCGTGCATACCGCTTCCCCGTCCGCGTTCAGCGTCACGGAGAACCAGCGCGACTGAAACGGCAGCTCGCCCGAATAATCGCGGCGTCCGTACTGCCGATCGTTTTTGCGCTGTCCGTCGAAGATCGGCTCCTCCGGCGGCTGTTCCCCGTCCGGCTCGGTCGAAAGCAGCGGCTTGCCGTCCGGCTCGGTCCCGTTCTGCCAATGCTTCGGAAAGCTCCCGCCGTTGTCTGCGAGAAGCATCAAAGTTTCGTCCGCCTCCTCCACCATGCTCGCGTAGTTGATCGCGTTGATGACGGCGATCAAAATCGCAAGCACGATCAAAAGCGACAGCATCGCCGCCAGCACGAATTTACGCTGCAGCTTGCGGATCATTCCTCTACCTCCAGATAGTACCCGACGCCCCTTTGTGCCTTGATCTTCACGTTCGCGCCGACCGCCTCGAGCTTTTTGCGCAGATACGAGATGTACACCCACACCACGTTCTGCTCCGTTTCGCTGTCATAGCCCCAGATGCGGTCCATGAACGCGTCCGCGGAGATCAGCTTCTTCGGGTTGCGCATCAGCATTTCGAGCATCTGATACTCCTTCCCCGCAAGCCGGAACGACGCCGCGGGGCCGGACAGCTCGTAGCTCGCCGAATCCAGCGACAGGTTCCCGACCGAAAGCTTCGCGTCTGCCTGCGTCGAATTCTGCCGCGTCATCGCACGGATGCGCGCCAGCAGTTCCTTCGTGTCAAACGGCTTCGTGAGGTAATCGTTCGCGCCCGCGTCGAGCCCTTCGACCTTGTCGTCGATCTCCGCGCGCGCGGTCAGCATCAGCACCGGCGTGCGGACGCCCTTTGCGCGCATGCGCTTCAGCACGGAAAACCCGTCGAGCTTCGGCATCATCACGTCGAGGATCACGCCGTCGTAGTTCTCGGTTTCGAGATAATCGAGCGCCTCCTCCCCGTCGTATACCGCGTCGACGGAATAGTGATTCTTTTTTAAGATCGCCGTGACCGCCCGCGACAGCGAACGCTCATCCTCGGCAAACAGCAGTCTCATATGATATGCCTCCATTTTACTTATCCATAGCTTATCATATATTTTCCTGAAATGCACGAAAAACTTTTTCTTCTTTAGGTTCGTTTAGGGTTTCTTCCGTAAAATGGTATCATCAAAGAAAAGAGGTGATCATCATGCGCATCCGAAACCGTCTGTTCGGACTTCTCTTCGGGGTCGTCCTGTTCGGATTTACCGCATATCTTCTGTTGGATACTTTTGTGATCGTCCATAAAATCGCAACGGTCGAAACGACCGCCGTTCGCGGCGACGCCGTCGTCGAGGCGGAGACCACGACCATCGAGATCGTTCCGGTCGAATCGGCGGAAACGGAGACCGCGTCCGCCGAGGAACGCGCGGAAGCGACAGAAACGCTGTTCGTATCCTCCGAGGAACCGGCGACCGTCGAAACCGAAACGACGGAATCGACCTATCGCGACGAGAACATCACCGTGACCCTGACCGATTACCGGCTCCATGACACGACGGTACACGTCGCGGACGTCACCGTGACCTCGCCCGAATACCTCAAGACCGCGTTCGCGCAGAGCACCTACGGGCGCAACGTCACGCAGAAGACGTCGACCATCGCAAGCTCGGTCAACGCGATCCTCGCGATCAACGGCGATTACTACGGCGCGCAGCGCGCCGGCTACGTGATCCGAAACGGCGTCCTGTACCGCGCGACGGCGAGCAAAAACGCCGAGGACCTCGTGATCTATCGGGACGGAAGCTTCGGCATCATCAACGAATCCGAGATCACCGCGGAGGAGCTTTTGGAAAGCGGCGCATGGGACGTGCTGTCCTTCGGTCCCGCGCTCGTCGAAAACGGCGAGATCGCGGTCACCGAATCCGAGGAGGTCGGCCGCGCGATGGCGAGCAATCCGCGCACGGCGATCGGCGTCATCGGCGAGGGACATTACGTGTTCATCGTCTGCGACGGCAGGACCGACGAGAGCGCAGGGCTTTCGCTCTATGAGCTCGCGGCGTTCATGCAGTCGCTCGGCGTCACGACCGCGTACAATCTCGACGGCGGCGGCTCGTCCTCGATGGTCTTTTTAGGGAACGTCGTCAACGTCCCCACCACCAACGGCAACAATTCCAAGGAAAGGAGCGTGAGCGACATTGTTTACATCGGATACTGAAAAGCGCGCGGCGCTGCCCCTGAAAACCGCACTCGTTTACCTCGGCGTCTCCCTGTTCTGCGCACTGTTCGGCGGCGTGTATGAAGCCTTCTCCCACGGCGTGTATTCCTACTGTATGCTGTACGCGTTCGCGTTCCCGCTCGTGCTCGGCACGGCGCCGTACCTGCTCCTTTCGTATCGGCGCGTACGCATCCGCTCAGCGGCGGCGCAGAGCATCTGGCACGCGGGCGTAGCAACGCTCACGGTGGGAAGCATCGTCAACGGCGCACTTCAGATCTACGGCACGACCAATCCTTTAACCGCAGTATACTGGATCCTCGGCGGCGCGATGCTGCTGCTCGCCTCGGTTCTCGTGCTCGCGGCAGGCAAAAAGCGGTTTGTCCGCGCCGCGGTACAATAGCGGCACAGTAAAAAAGCAGGTGCGCCCGTTCCCTTTTCGGGAGCCGGTCGCGCCTGCATCCAAAGGTCTTTCGTTATCCGATCTTGATATAGGACTTATAGACGTAACCGGTCTTACCCTTATAATCGATCTTGATCCAGTTGCCGGATCTGCCCTTGACCGTGAAGGTCTCGCCGTTCTTCGCAGTGCCTAAAAGCTTCGAGTTCTTCGTCGCCTTCTCGCGGATATTCACATGCGTGTTGCACTTGATCGTTCCGGTCTTGCCCTCGATCGGTTCCTCCTCGTTTGAGAGCTTCACGTACTGATGGAAGACATAGCCCTCTTCGCCGTCGTAATCGATCTTGTACCAGTTGCCGGATTTGCCGAGCACCTCATAGGTCGAGCCCTTGTCCGCCGTGCCGATGATCTTTGAATTGCTGGACGCCTTCTCGCGGACGTTGACCTTGGTCTTGCAGTTCACGATCGTGGCGATCTTGCCGCTCACCGGCGTATCTTCGCCTTCCTTGACAAGCTTCACGTACGTCTTGAACACGTAGCCCGTTCCGCCGTCGTACTCGATCTTGATCCAGTTGCCCGCAGTCGCCAATGCCTTAAAGGTCTTTCCCTTCTTTGCGGTGCCTAAAAGCTTCGATTTCGACGACGCCTTTTCGCGAACGTTGACCGCCGTATTGCAGTTGACGATCTTCGCAAGCTTGCCCTCGATGCTCGTTTCCGAAGGCTCGCCCTCGATGCGGATATACGTCTTGTATACATACCCGTCCTTGCCGTCGTAGTCGATCTTGACCCAGCTGCCGAACGTGCCGAGCACGTCGTAAACGGAACCCTTGTCCGCCGTGCCCAAGAGCTTCGACTTCGAGGAAGCCTTCTCACGGACGTTTACCTTGGTCTTGCAGTTCACGATCGTACCCTTTTGTCCGTCCTCCCGCGTCTCCGTTTCCACGGAAGTCGCCTCATCTGCGAAGCTCGCCGCAGGCAGAGCCGTAAGCAGCAGCATCGCCGCCAAAAGTAAACCAATCGCTTTTTTCATACTTGCCTCCTTTTTTGCAGTTCGCCCAAAATGTTCTCTTCACTTATTAAGACGGTTAAAATTCGAAAAAGGTTGCATCCGTTTCCGAAATATTTTTCGCCCTCTTTCGATTTCCATCTTATTCCATAAATGTGTTCGTTTTGTCACAGAACCGTGAACGACTTGTCACAAAGTTGTAAAACCTGAAAAAACGTAAAACGGAGATCGCGAAGATCTCCGTTCCATCGTGTCAAAAAACCTTTTGACAAGCTGCGCAGGCTGTTGGGAAGGGTGGCAGAAGAGCTATTCTCTAAAGGGTGGTTTTCAACCAAAAGCCTTCCCCTTGAGGGGAAGGGGGACCGCTTGCGGTGGATGAGGCGTGCTGTTTCGCGCAAGCAACACCTCATCAGTCGCCTGTCGGCGACAGCTTCCCCTCAAGGGGAAGCCTCTTTTCTGGAAGAGCGCACTTACTCACCACTTGCGGCGGGGATATCCGTCTTTATCAGGACGTGCAGTTAGCGATCATGCTTTATGAATTCATTAATGCTCCAATGGCGAAAAAAACGAGCCAAGAGAGTCCTCCTATCACATAATAGGCAATGCTGCTTGTAAACAGACTGCTCCTCTCCTTTTGCAGTTCTTTGACTTGTTCGAAATTGGATTCTGATGCAGCTTCTGTTTTACTCTTTTTTCTTTCCACTAAAGCAAGCAGTAAGCAAATAGTTGCAATAATCATGCTTGCCAGTCCACAGATAGAAAGAATTGTTAGATTATAAGATGCTGTTGCTCCAACTTGTGCATGATAGTATCTTCCACTGATTGAGTTATATGATAATTTCTTTTCATAGATCCCATCTATTGTCCAAAATCCGGCGCAACTGGTAATAACTAGTCCTATTTGTGAGATTATGAAACAGATCAATAATACTTTCTTTTTTGATTGTATACCTTTTATTCTTTCTTCCGTGTTCATAGAAATTAGTCTCCTAAAGCATTGTTAAAATAGTTATCATAAGTGTATCCCTTTCCTCCGCACCAGGGACACCTTTCACCGTTGACTCTTCCACTGCCTCCACAATAGTTGCATTTTGCTTTCCTCTGACTGCTTCCCGAACTGCTTGAATCACCGCATAGGCAACTTCCACAGGACCCCAAGAGCAGAAGTGCCACAAGCACAATTACCACTATCACAATAGTTCCGCTTTTTTTGTTTTCCATATCTTTCTCCTTTACCGTGTAACAAAAATTTCTTCTCGGTACTCCCATTTATTAAGAAAATTTCCGTCATTGTAAGTAATAACGACATACTTACTCTCTCCAGAATTCAATTCGACAGTGAATTCTGCGTTTCCGAAAATAGAGCCGTATTTTTCACATGACAGCTTTGCTATATGTTTCTTTCCGTCTGCTGGAACCACAAAGTCTTTATAGTAACCTCTGCTTAATCGAACAGTTTGACCTTCATAAGAGACCAACATGCCTACATTACCAATTAGCTTTAGGAATGTCCTTAATTCTACACGAAAAACACCTGCTGCAGCTGAACCTATAGGGCAACCGCAAAAAGGGCATGCTTTTGCTTGATTTGACACTTCCCTGCCGCAATCTGGACACTTAATTAACGCCATTGCATACCTCCAACTATTCTCACTAATTATATTTTAGTAAAGATATTTACTAATGTCAATAGTAAATATCTTTACTGTTGTATGCTGTCAAAAAAAGATGGAAAGAATAAAGTTATGGATTATCAGAAACGATTACGTGATTTGCGGGAAGATCACGATAAAACACAGGCAGAGATTGCAGAAATACTTGGTACTTCGCAAACAATGTATGCTCGCTATGAACGTGGAGCAAGTGAACTGCCAATTCGACATCTCATAAAGCTTGCAGACTATTATGGGATTACAACCGATTATCTTCTATGCAGAGAAAAATGACTATAAGAAAGAATAAATGACGAACCCGATTGCTGTTTAGCAGTCGGGTCCATTCTCACAAATGTATAATTGTTCGGTTCAAATTGAAATCCCCCTTGCCAGAATGCTTCGGAATTCGTGTTTTCGCGACGGAGCTATACTAACGTATGCGACCGAAGATGGCGACGCGCGGGAAGCGTGCGACGTCACCGCTGTAACGGAGCGAAGCGGAGTGGTTAAGAAAACGCGGATAATTTGCGGCGAAATAATAAAAAGAAAGGGTGCTCTTGCGCCCTTTCTTCCGACAAGTATTCATTTCAATTATGTCGCCGCAAATGGTCTGACCCCTTTTGCGACAGTCTGAAACGGAGATCGCGAGGATCTCCGTTCGATCCGTATTCTCTTATTCGGGCAGCTCTCCGTGCTCGGCAAGATGCCGCTTGATCGCGGAAAACGACGCTTCGCTGATGTAATGCTCCATCTTGCAGGCGTCGTCCGTGGCGGTCTTCTCGTCCACGCCGAGGCACATCAGGATCTTTGAGAGCACGTTGTGCCGTTCGTAGATGCGCTCCGCGACTTCCCTGCCGCTGTCCGTCAGCGTGATATGTCCAAGCGTGTCGATGCTGATGTACCCGCCCTTTTTCAGGATCCCCATCGCGCGGCTGACCGACGGCTTCGAAAACGACATGCTCTCCGCCACGTCGACCGAGCGCACCGCGCTCTTCTCCCGCGACAGGATCAGGATCGTTTCAAGATACATTTCTCCGGATTCAAACAGCGACATCGGCTCATCCTCTTTTCGGGTTTTTCTTCATTATAGCGAAAACCGCCCCAAAAAGCAAGCCAATCGTATATTGTAAAAAAGTCGAGAAATTTACTTGACATTTGCGTGCACGGTGCGTATAATGCGTCCGAAGGTTAGCGTGAGCTAACCAATTATTCGACCGTTCGATTAGCGTCAGCTAACCGATTCGGAGGTTGGGAGGGATTCAAATGATGCCTCTGGTATTTGCTAATGACGGAGAGGTCAACGTGATCCGCAGCATCAAGGGAACGGACGAGATCCGTCACCATCTGAGCAATCTGGGCTTTGTGGTGGGCGGAACGGTACAGATCGTTTCCCGCATGGGCGGCAACGTGATCGTGAACGTCAAGGAATCGCGCATTGCCATCGACGAGAAGATGGCGCAGAAAATCTTGATTTAAGGAGGATGCAAATGAGAACGTTAAGAGACGCAAAGATCGGCGAAACGGTCAAGGTCAGGAAGCTCACGGGTGAAGGCGCAGTCAAACGCCGCATCATGGACATGGGCATCACCAAGGGCATCGAGGTGTATGTCCGTAAGGTCGCGCCGCTCGGCGATCCCGTCGAGGTCACGGTTCGCGGATACGAGCTTTCCCTTCGCAAAGCGGACGCGGAAATGATCGAAATCGACGAGTAAGTTCGGAACAAAGGGCATCACGCCTATTTTTTACAAAGCAATGGTTAGCATTTGCTAACGATAGAGGAGGAATTTATGAGTATTCGCATTGCCCTCGCGGGCAACCCGAACAGCGGCAAAACGACCCTGTTCAACGCGCTGACCGGCTCGAACCAGTTCGTCGGCAACTGGCCGGGCGTCACCGTGGAAAAGAAGGAAGGCAAACTGAAGAACCACAGCGACGTGATCATCACGGACCTGCCCGGTATCTATTCCCTGTCCCCCTACACGCTCGAGGAAGTCGTCGCAAGAAACTACCTCATCAACGAGCGTCCGGACGCGATTTTAAACATCGTGGACGGCTCGAACCTTGAGCGCAACCTGTACCTCACCACGCAGCTCGTCGAGCTCGGCATTCCGGTGGTCGTCGCCATCAACATGATGGACGTCGTAAAGAAGAACGGCGACAAGATCGACACGAAGCGTCTTTCCGAGCAGATCGGCTGCAAGATCGTCGAGATCTCCGCGCTGAAGGGCACGGGCATCACCGAGGCTGCCGAGGAAGCGATCAAGGCTGCGCAGAGCAACGAAAGAACCGTTCCGCAGCATTCGTTCTCCGGTCCCGTCGAGCATGCGCTCGCGCACATCGAGGAAGCGGTCGTGCACGACATGCCCGAGGAGCAGCAGCGCTGGTATGCGATCAAGGTCTTTGAGCGCGACAGCAAGGTCATGGAAGGACTCAACATTTCCGAAGCAACCAAGGCGCACATCGAGCAGGACATCGCGGCTGCCGAGAAGGAGCTGGACGACGATGCGGAAAGCATCATCACCAACGAGCGCTATGTGTACATCGGCACGGTCATCAAGACCTGCTACAAGAAAAAGAGCGCAGGCAAGCTCTCAACGTCCGACAAGATCGACCGCGTGGTCACCAACCGCTGGCTGGGTCTCCCGATCTTCGCGCTCGTGATGTTCCTCGTTTACTGGATCGCGATGGTCGGCGTCGGCGCACCGGCAACCGACTGGGCGAATGACGGCGTGTTCGGCGACGGCTACCACCTCGTCGGCATCGGTGACAGCGAAGCTGAGGAAGCGGCTGACGAGTACGCAGCGGCAACGACCGCACTCGCTGCTTACGGCTTTGAGTACGACACCGAAGACGAAGCGTTCGACGCAGATGCGGCGATCGCAGAGCTTAAGGCGTTCACCTCCGATGAAAAGACCGCCGTCACGCAGGTGCAGGACGAGGAAACCCTCGCGCTGTCCGATGTGACCGTGTACTTTGACGAGGTTCCCGAGGATGCGGACGAGGACGTCAACGCAATGTCGTTCAAGGACGCGATCGGTTATTTCGAAGAGAAAGGCTTTGACGAACCCGACCCCGCGGATTACGGCGTATGGGTACCCGGCATTCCGGCGCTCGTCGATAAGCTGCTTCTGGACAGCGAGGGCAACCTCCGCGTTCCCGAATGGCTCTACGGTCTGATCCAAGACGGTATCGTTGCCGGCGTCGGCGCGGTGCTCGGCTTTGTCCCGCAGATGCTCGTTCTGTTCCTGATGCTCGCGTTCCTCGAAGCGTGCGGCTACATGGCGCGTATCGCGTTCGTGCTCGACCGTATCTTCCGTAGATTCGGTCTTTCCGGCAAGTCCTTCATCCCGATGCTGATCGGCACCGGCTGCGGCATCCCGGGCATCATGGCTTCCCGTACGATCGAAAACGAGCGTGACCGCCGTATGACGATCATGACCACCACCTTCATCCCCTGCGGCGCGAAGGTTCCGTTCATCGCCATGATCGCGGGCGCGATCTTCGGCGGCTCGCCGTGGGTCTCCGTCTCCGCGTACTTCATCGGCATGGCGGCTATCATCCTCTCCGGCATCATGCTGAAGAAGACCAAGATATTCGCAGGCGATCCCGCTCCGTTCGTCATGGAGCTTCCGGCGTACCACTGGCCGACCCTCGGCAATGTGCTCCGTTCCATGTGGGAGCGCGGCTGGTCCTTCATTAAGAAGGCGGGCACGATCATCCTTCTGTCCACGATCGTCGTCTGGTTCCTCTCCCGCTTCGGCTGGAACGAAGGCGCGTTCGGTATGCTCGAGGAGGATGCGATCGAGTTCTCGATCCTCGGCTACATCGGTCGTGCGATCCAGTGGCTGTTTGCACCGCTCGGCTGGGGCGAATGGCGTGCGGTCGTCGCGTCCATCACGGGTCTTGTCGCGAAGGAGAACATCGTCGGCACGATGGGCGTTCTCTACGGCGGCACGGAAACCTATGCGGCACTGGCTGAAGCAATGCCCGGCGTGATCGGCTTCTCGTTCCTCGTGTTCAACCTGCTGTGCGCACCGTGCTTCGCGGCTATCGGCGCGATCAAGCGCGAGATGAACAGCGCAAAGTGGACGTGGTTCGCGATCGGCTATCAGACCCTGTTCGCCTATGCGATCGCTCTGATGATCTACCAGTTCGGCAGCATCTTCACCGGCAGCGTCAACGTGATCGGTCTGATCGCGGCGATCCTGGTGCTCGGCTTGTTCGTCTACATGCTGTTCTTCAAGAAGTATAAGGAAGCAACCACGCTGACCCAGAAGGTTCGCGTAAAGTAAGAAACCGAAGCCGCCGCTTCACACGTCGGGGCGGCGGCACAAATCTCATTGAAAGGAGTGAGCGAAATGTTTGAATGGATTCAGAACAATCTTTTAACCATCGGTATCCTTGTTGTGCTTGCGGCGATCGTTTTTGCCATTGTTTTTTCACTGATCCGAGACAAGCGCAAGGGACGCTCCTCCTGCGGAAACAACTGCGCGCATTGCGCCATGGCGGGCAAATGTCACGCGCAGGCAACGGAGGGTAAAAGATGATTCAAACGACATTGAAGATCGACGGCATGGCGTGCTCCATGTGCGAGGCGCATATCAACGACGTCGTGCGCAAAACCGCCTCCGTCAAAAAGGTGACCTCGTCCCATAAGAAGGGCGAAACCGTCATCCTGTCGGAAGCGCCGCTCGACCTCGACCGCCTCAGAAAGGCGATCGCCGAGACCGGCTACACGGTCGTTTCCGACTTCGCCGAGCCGCTCGAAAAGAAACGCCTTTTCCATTTCGGCAAATAACCCCAAATAGCAAAAAAGGACGCCCCCGCGTCCTTTTTTCGTGCCCTCTACCCTACGAACCGTTTGTACCCCAAAAGGCTTCTCCTTGAGAAGAAGCTGGCACCGATAGGTGACTGATGAGGTGTCACTTGAACCGCACGAAACTTCACGGGACGCCGAGGTCGGCGTCCCCTACATGTCGTTGCCAAGTTTCTTGGCTCCCCTGTGCAAGGGGAGCTGTCACCGTAAGGTGACTGAGGGGTTGTTACGCGGGCGGATGGATGATATCCGCCCCTACGAGTAAAATTCGAGCTCCCCATGTCAGTGGGGCGCGGAGCCGAGCGCCCGCAGTGCGGGGAGAAGCGAGGCGGAAGCGCGGGT
>CALGGM010000208.1 GCA_937915925.1 uncultured Clostridia bacterium
CGCCGAGCTCCCGGATCCGGTGATGCAGCTCGTTCGGATCGTCGGAAAATCCCATCGGACAGAAAACTTGCCCGACCTTCTCCGCAACGCTCATGCTCTGCAGCGTCTCATTGACCCATTTTACACCATTGTCGTCCAGAAAAAAAGGGTTGGCTTTGAGATCGATCATAGGAAACCTTTCTTTGTCTATAAGTTGGGGCGATCGCTTGACCGCCCTCCGATTTGCAAAATTAAGCTTTGACCGGCTTGAACAGTTTTTTCAGCAAGCCTTCGTTGTTGAGGTAGATCAGGAACACCACGAGCAGCACTGCATTGATGATCGACTGCATGGACGCGCTGATCTCATTGGCGAATGCGGCAAACGTGGAATTGAGCATCGACATGCACAGCGCGGCAAGGAAATAGCCGAGCTTGTCGTTACTGAATCTTCCGATATATCCGCCGATAAACATGGGCAGAAACGCGGTGAACATGATGCCGATGGAGCCGAAATTCAGTGCGCCGCCGTTGATATTGGAGCTGCGCGCCGCGCTCAAAAATCCGACGACGCCCATCAGCGCGCCGCAGATCAGATAGCACCAAAGCGCGTTCGGGACCTCGCGGATGCCGGTGTTGACCGCAACCTTCTGTCCGCTTTGCAGCGCCTTATAGTCGTAACCGAAGCGGGTGTGATCGAAAAGATAGATCAGAAGACCCAGCACGAGTACGATCAGGATCGCGGGGAAATACCAGTTGCCCGCGAACAGCGTCATGGACGGATTGCGCACCTCGTCCATCACGTACTTGCCGGACGTCACGGTGAACGTGACGCCTTCATAGATCAGCGTAACGCCGAGGGAAGTGATGATCGGGGGGATCTTCAGCGAGACGTACAGCGCGCCGGAGGCAACGCCGAGCCCTGCGCCGAACACGATGCAAAGCACGAGCATCACGATCGCGCTGCCGGTACCGCCGTGCAGCAGAGCGTTCGTCGCTTTCGCGGCGAGCACCGACGAAAGAACCGCCATGGAACCGAGCGAAAAATCAAACCGCCCGCTGTTCAGGTTGACCGACAGCGCCATGGTCGTGATCATCACGATGGCGGTATACTGCACGAAGTAATTGAAGCCGGTTCGGTTTGCGATCATACTCTTGCCGCCGATCGCGCAGAGAATCAGCAGGATCGCTGCGACGATGCACGGAATGGCAAGCGTGCCGATGATTTTTCGACTTGTCTTCATAGTGGATTCCTCCCGATTGATTTGCTCCCCGGACGAGGCGGTTCTGCCCCGCCGGGGAGGGAATGATTACATGGATTACTTGGATGCGACCAGCGCTGCAAAGTCGGAATAGGAAACCGTACCGATTACCTTGTCGAGCACTTCCTTGTTGAAGATCGGGTTGTCGCCCTTGTCGCCGTTGAAGATGCTGTCAAACGTTGCGCTGTCGGTTGCAACGAGGTAGTTCTGGCTCAGAGAGATCGCGTTGCCGTTCTCGTCACGGATCGGGTTGCCCTTCACCGCGTTCATCGTCGCCGCAAAGATCGGGCCGATGCTGGAGGAGTACTTGCCCGCGAGGTACACGAGCGTGCCGTTCGACATGTTCGCCGCGTTGCCGGAGGTGAAGGAGTCGATATCCGCATACGGGATCTTTGCGCCGTTCAGCGCGTCCGCAAAGAACGTGGTCGCCATGCCGACGGACAGGAACGCATCGGGCGTCTGACCGACGATCGCGAAGAGCTCGTCAAACGTGGTATCGCCGAAGCCCTGGAAGTAGCCGACGACCTGAACGTCGCCGCAAACGAGCTTGCTCATATCCACGCCCTGATCGCCGAAGAGCTGACCCGCGATGCCGTCCTTATCGGAAGCGCCGCCGTAGGTGCAGCCGAGGCCCGCGAGGACGCCCGCCGTACGGTAGACATGCATGGGGTTCGGAATGAATGCGCCGTAGATGCCGACGGTCTTTGCGCCCTGATCGGCAAAGTACTTGCCCATCGCATAGCCCGCTTCGAACTCGGTGTCCATGCTCGGTCCGATCTGACCGACGAAGTACTCGTTGGACTTGTACTGCTCAAACTGCGCATCGTCCAGCATGCCGGAAACGACCGCGTAATAGAGCTTGTTCGCCGATGCGGTTTCGATCTGCGTTGCGCGGTCCGCGCTCGAAAGGGACAGGATCGCGTCGTAGCCCTGCGCCGCGAACTTCTCGATCGCGCTCTTTTCCGCCGCAGCGTCTTCGAGCTGCTCGGTGTAGGTGAAGGTCACGTTATAGTTCTTGGCAATGTAGTTCTCATAGTAAGCGCGGAAACCAAGCGCTTCCTCGCCGCTGACGTCCGCCACCAGAACGCCGATCTTGATGGGCTTGTCTTCCGCCTGATTGTTGCTGCCGCTGCATGCGATGCATGCAAATACCATCGCAAGTGCGAGAAGCATGGCAAAGATCTTTTTCATGTTTGTTCCTCCGTTGTATTTTTTGATCTGTTCTATAGCAAACGCGACTGCGTTTAGACTATCTGGGCAGCTGCTTGCTGCGGTAATTGATGCCGGTCACATAGACGACGCCGAGGAAGCACACGGCGGCGACGATCTGCGATACCCCGTAGCCGACGCCGGAATCGACGACCAGCTTCAGAATGTTGTTGAGCAGAATGTAGCTGAACCCGCCGACGAGCGCGGAGTAGATGCGCGAGCGCGGTCCTCCGGAGATCGGCATGCCGCCGAACACGATCGCAACGACGATGTTCATGCCGATGCTGCTTGCGGTGCTTGCGGTGACCGAGGGCGTGTAAACAAGCGTCAGAAATGCGCCGAGCCCCACGCCGACGCCTGCCATCACGAACGCGATGATCGCGTAGGTGTTGATCTTGATGCCGGAAAGCTGTGCGCAGACCGGGTTGCCGCCCAAGAACTTCTGTCTGCGGCCGATCTTCGTGTAGTTGAAGACGAAGAAGCAGATCAGCCAGAACGCGGCAAGCACGGCGATCTTAAAGCCCATGTTGTCGAGCGGCGCGACGACCTCGGATGGAATGCTGATGCCGCCCAGAGCGCCGCCGTTGGTCGTGATGATCTGCGCGGCGATCGCGGAAAGCACGGACATCATGGCGACGGTCGTGACGAACACCGGAATGTGGAAGACCGAAGCAAGCACCGAGCTTAACAGCGAACAGCCGATCGCGACGCCGAAGATCACAAGGATCATCAGCGCAAGGCTCTGCGTCGCGTTGTAGGTCATGACGCCGAGCGTTGCGGAAAACAGCGTCGATGCGCCGAGGCTGATGTCAAACGAGCCGAGCGTGTAGATGAACACCGCGCCGGTCGCCACGACCGCAAGAACGATGCCCTCGTTGAAGATGATCTTGAGGTACATGTCCAGTCGGTACCCTTTTGCCTGCACGACCGCGCAGAACAAACCGAACAGCAGAACCAGTGCGCCGAACGGCAGAACGTCGACGATCCGCTGACGCGCCTTGTATCTTTTTACGATCTGATTGCTCTCCATCTTTGTTACCTCTTAGATCATGTATTGAATGATTTCCGCGTCGGACAGGGATTCGCTTCTCAAAAACTCGTGCATGACCTTGCCGTCCTTCATGATGATCAGCCGGTCGCACATGCCCATCAGCTCCGGCATCTCCTCGGAGATCATGACGATCGACTTGCCCT
>CALGGM010000209.1 GCA_937915925.1 uncultured Clostridia bacterium
TCATCGTGAACGCGCTCGTGCCGGAATCCGCGTCGCCCGACATGGACTGGTAGATCATGATCGTGTCAAGGAACGTCGCGTTGCCGTTGCACTTGGTGTTGTTCGCGGTAAGATCGCAGTTTGTGAGCTCGATGCTGTTCTTGCCCTCGATGCAAACGCCCTCGGAGAGGTTCGAAACGAGCGTCGCATTGGACACATGGATCTCCGCGGTCGAATAGATCGCGGGCGAGCCGAGCCCGTTCGAGGTGTACGTGCCGCCGTCGACATAGACCCATCCGCCGCCGCGGTCGGTGCGGATCGCAGCAGAGGACTGGCCCGAGGTCGTGACCGTCAGATTGTTTGCGTAGGTCGTGCCGCCGCCGGTCGTCATGATGCCGCCCGAGCCGGAGCCCGTGGTGGTGATGACGGTGTCGGTGACCGTCACGGTCGTGCCGTCGCCGGACGCGCCGTTTTGCCCGCCGTTGCCGCCGTAAGAGAATATGCCGTTTGCGCCGGACGCGGATGTGGTGACCGTGCCGCCCGTGATCGTGACGGTCGCGCCGTCTTTACAAAGAACCGCGGCGTTCAGACCGTAGAAGTTGCAGTTGTCGCCGCCGTCGGAATCGCCGGTCTTGGTGACGGTCGGATTCGTGACCGTGACCGCGTCGCCCGTCGAAATGATCAGCGCGCTTTCATCCGCGGTCTCGCTTGCGTAGGTCCGATTCTCCTGCGCGTCGGAAGAGGTGATCTCCGTCGCCGCGGAATACTCGAACGAGGACGTGCTGCCGGGGCCGCCGCCCGGTCCGCCGGAGGGCGGCTCGCCGGGTGCGCCGGAAGGCGGAGTTCCCATGTCGCCGGGAGCGCCGGAGGGCGGTTCGCCGGGTGTGCCGTCAGGCGGGGTTCCCATGTCGCCGGAACCCTCGGTGAAAAGCACGTCAGCCGCGTCGTCGGATGACGCGTCGAGTTCATCGGTGGACGTGTCGAGGACGTCGGCGGTCGCGCTCACCTCCGAAGCGGCGTCGTTCGTATTGCCTGCGCTGCCCGCGGAGCAGGCGACCGTCAGAAGCGCCGCAAGAAGCAGCACGATCCATCGCATAGCAGATTTGTTGTTCATAGCATTCTCCTCCTTACTGAAAGATTTCGGAACGGCAGCGCCGTTCCCCTCTTTTGTTGTATGCATCATAACGCGCGAACCTTAACCGTACATAAAAATCAAAAAAAGATCCATAAAGAGCCTTCGGCCTCGAATGACACCTCATCAGTCGGCTTCTCCTCGAGGAGAAGCCTTTTTGGTTGCGCCGCGTATGTTTGCTAAAACGGCTCGTAGGGGCGGATCGCATCCGCCCGTTTAAGGATGAAATATGGAAAAGGAGATCCTTCGGCGCGAGCGCCTCAGGATGACACGTGTTTTGTTCGCCGCACGCCCTTGTTCTGTCATTCTGAGGAGCGAAGCGACGAAGAATCTCCTTCACCAACGTGCCGAAGGCACGCATCATGCGAAGCGCATCATTTTGCCCCGCAGGGGACGAATATCGTCCGTCAGGGTTCAAACAGGGACAGCCGAAGCTGCCGATCCGGGAGCGCGGCGATATAGCGGAAGCAGTCCTCCGGATCGTGGAGCACGCCGCGCTTTTCGCATTCGGTATGGAAAATTTGCATCAGCTTCGCGTTGTCCGGGCTGTTGACCTCGTAGGCGTCGCCGAAGCGAAGGCGGTACGTTTCGGACAGCCCCGGAAAATGCCGGTCGAGCGCGCGGTAGTAGTATTCCCGATCGCCGCTCCGTAACGTCATGCCCGCGTTCCAGCAGACGATCCCCTTTACGCCCGCGTCGAAGCACCAGTCAAGGAGGGTTCTGATATTTTCCTCCGTGTCGGAAAGAAACGGCAGGATCGGCGTCATCCAGACGACCGTCGGAATGCCCCGCGCCTGGAACGCCTTCAGCACCTCGAACCGTCTTGCGCTCGGGCAGACGTTGGGCTCGAGAATGCGGGAAAGCCCTTCGTCCGCGACCGTCAGCGACATCTGCAGAACGCTTTTCGCCTTTTTGTTGATGCTGTCGAACAGGTCGATATCGCGCAGCACGAGGTCGGATTTTGTGATGACCGACGCGCCGAAGCCGTACCGGTCGACGATCTCCAGAAACTGCCGCGTAAGCTTCAGCTCCTTCTCGCACGGCTGATAGGGATCGCTCATCGAGCCTGTCGAGATCACGATTTTCTTTCGCTTCTTTGGAAGCAGTGCCGCGAGAAGCGCCGGCGCGTTTTGCTTGACCTCGATATCCTCGAACGGGTGCGTGAACTGATAGCACGCGCTGCGGCTGTCGCAGTACACGCAGCCGTGCGCGCACCCGCGATAGATGTTCAGCCCGTTGTGCGTGGTCAGCGCCGTCTTTGCGTCAACAAAGTGCATCGTTCTCCCTCCGTTCGGTGTGATCCTGTGCCATGATCCGCATGCGCCGAAAACCGATCATTGCATCCTTTCTTTACTTCCGGATAAACGCACCGTCGGCAGGGGCGTCAAGGCTTTGACAGCGCTCGACCTTCATATGCAGATCGTACCGTTCCCGAAGCCGGGCGATCGTCTGCATCATGGGCGAGGCGTGGTGCGCGTCGATCGCCGCCTGATCCGTCCAGCTGTCGATAAGCAGCACCGTTTCCGGATCCTTCATCGGGAAAAAGTATTCATAGCGCAGGTTGCCTGCCTCCGCGCGGATCGCGTCCGCAGTGCCGCTCTCTTCCATTTCCTCGGCAAACCTGCGGGCGTTGCCGTTTTCGCCGGTATAATACAAATGGACCGTGATCGCCATATCCGCCTCCGCTATTCCTGTTCCCACGGAACGAAGATACAATAGACGGGGTCGAGATCGCCCATGTACAGCCACACGCTGTCGCCCATTTCGATCTCCTCGCCGAAGTAGAGGTTCGGCATGAACAGCTTTGCCGTGGTGCGGCGCGCGCCGCGCAGCGTGATCCCTTCCTTGACCGGATTCTCGCGGAATTCCCGGATGATCTCGGAAAGCTCCGGGATCTGCAGCTTTTTCGCAAGCGCCGGAACGACGTCCTCCTCCCTGCAGTATTCGATGCGGTCCGGGTTTTTCAAAAGATTGCGTGTCAGCATGGCGTCCCTCCAAGGCATGATGAGCGGTTCGCGGCTTTCGCGGCTGCCTTCGCCTGAAACCGTTCGACGTCGACGATAAAGCGCTCGTGCGTGCCTTCGGCGATCTTGCCCGCTTCGTCGTAGGCGTTCACCGAAAACACCAGCCTTCTGCGGTCGATCTCGACAAGCTCCGTCTCGCACCGAACCCGCATGCCGATCGGCGTTGCGGCGATATGCGCAATATCCAGCTTTGTGCCGACCGTAGCCTGACCCGGCTCCAACCCGTCCTGCACGCTTCGCCACGCCGTTTCCTCAACGAGCGCGATCATGCACGGCGTCCCGTACACGTCCACCGCGCCGCTGCCCCAGACCTTTGCCGACAGGTCCTCCGTGACCGTCCGTTCCAAAAGTCCCTTTCTTCCGATTTCCAGCATAATTCCCTCCTGTTACGTGTCTTCTTTGCCGCGTTATCGCAGCGTCTTTAAACATTCCTTGTGCGCGTCCGTGACGCGGAAGCTTTCGACTGCCTTCTGGATCGCCTTTTTATGCGTCCACGGGTCGAGGCGGCGCTGTTCGAGATACACGACGCTCTCGTCGTACCGCTTTGCAAGCGCGGTCGCAAAATACCATGCGACCATCATTTTGAGATAATAATCCTCGCCCTGCACGTTTGCGACCCATTCTAAATACGCCGGCTTGAAATCCGCATCGAGAAACTCGTTCATCAGCATCCGGATCCCGAACCGCGCGGTATACACGTGCGCCGACGCGATCCACGTTCTGAGATACGGCAGCAGCCTTTCATGATTTCTCGTGAACGCCTTCGGCGACGCCTGATCCGAAACCGGCCAACAATCCACGTACGGCAGAAAGGCTTCCACCGCGTTTACGCTTTCGTCAAAGTCTTTGATCATCGAGATCAGAAAGAAGTGCACGAGGTTTTCCTCATAATATCGGTGCGGCACCTCCAAAAGGAACGCCGCCGCTTCCTCGGTCCCGTTGATCTCCTTTGCGATCCTGCGCATCTCCGGCGTTCTGACGCCCAGAATCGTCTCCTTCGGGATGTTGGGGACGAGCTTTGAAACGCCCTCTTTATACGCCGCATCGCTGCACGCCGCCAGCCGTTCGTATACCGTCATACCGTAAAATCCTTTCTTCGATTTCCGTGATCGATGTGCTGAAGTTCCATTAAAATTTTACTGTTTTTACACTATTTTTCACGGTTCTTTCCGGTGCTCAAAGCGGAAACTGTCCGATCGTACGGGCGGTTTTTTCGCGTCAACATCCGCCGTACCGGGTCAGCGCCGCTTCGAACTTTCGAAGGAACCGTTCGATCGCCCTGCGGCTTAATTCGCTGTCCGTAAGCATATCGAAGGCGTGCATGTCCGTGTGGTAGACGTCCGCCTCGGCTTCCACGCCCGCCCTTTTCAGCTGCTCCACATATGCGAGCGTCTCGGCATAGAACGGTTCGCCGTCCCCCACGAACGTATAGCACGGCGGCAGGCCGCGGTACTCCGTCTGCCACGCCGGCGCGGCGTAGGGGGAGACCCGGTTCTTCGCATCCTTTCTCAGATACAGCCGCCATCCGAGGTGGTTGCGCCGCGTGTTCCACACCCTGCCGTGATTTTCCCTTGAGCTCTCGGTGTCGACGTTGCTGAGCATCGGGTACAGCGGCATCTGAAAAGCGATCCGTATCCCTCTGTCCCGCGCCATCATGCACACGGCAGCGGCAAGCCCGCCGCCCGCGCTCTCCCCGCCGACCATGAGCGTGTCCTGCTGTCCGTGCATGTATTCCAACACCCGATAGCAGTCATTCACCGCCGCAGGATAGGGCTTTTGCCACGCGAGCCGATAGCCGGGCGAGTACACCGTGACCCCGTACCGCTTCACAAGATCGACGGCGCGGCTCATGTACACCATTTCCTTCATGCCGGTGACGTACCCGCCGCCGTGGATCCAGAGCATGGACACGGGAACGGATGGGCGGTTTTTGGGGCGAAGGACAAGCACCTTGACGCCGCCGACCCGGATTTTCTCGGTTCGGACGTCCTTATCGGGCCATAGCTTGATGTTCATTATTCGCTCCACTCGATCCAGAACGAGACCGTCGCGTCGCCGTCGCCGAAGGCGCTTATCAGGTCCTCCCGCGTGACGTTTTCGATCTTCGCAAGGCGCGTAAAGTCCCATGTGTTCCGATCGTAGTAGACGGTGATCTGATTCCCCTGATAGAGAATGACGTCGCCGGGCTCCGTGGTGACGTCCCCATCGTTTGTCGGCAGGCTCCACGGCAGCGCGCCGACCTTCTCAAAGCTGCCGTAGTCGTGCATCTCGATCTCGATCGCGCCTGCGCTGAGCTTTTCGGTAAGCGCCTGCGCCGACGAGTTGTCCGCAAGGGTCGCGTAAAAGGTCTTGCCGTTCACTTCGATCGCAAGAACGGGCGTCGCCTGTACCGCAGCCTCCTGCTCCGAGGTGACGATTGCGCCGGTCCAGGTGTTGATCCCGCCGAATTCGTAGAGGTTCGTGTAGCCCATGTCAAAGAGCTTCTGCGCCGCCTGCTTCGAACGGTTTCCGCTGCGGCAGTAGATCAGAATGATCTGGTTGAGATCCGAAAGTGCCGTGGGGCGCTCCGTTTCGATGCTCTCGTTCGGGATCAGGATCGCGCCGGGAATGTGCCCCGCGTCGTACTCATCCTGTCGGCGCACGTCCACGATCACATGCCCGTCGTTCCGTTCCATCATCGCCTTGGCAGTTTCCTGATCGATCCTTTTAAAGCTGTTCATCATATCGTCTCCATCCATGATCTGTTCCCGTGCCTCGCACCCCAAGAGCAAAAGGAGTGCCGCAAACAAAAGAATGATGCGCCGCTTCATGCTTCCCTCACTTTCCGATCACCGTCCCGCCGCTTCGACTGCGGCAGCCCCGCAGCCTCTCCTTTTCCCGAAGTGACATCCGTGATCTTTTCAATCTCTCCCATTTTTATTGTACTATATTCCTTCCTCCGACACAAGTTCATTTCTGCTTTTCCCGACCGGCAAAAAGCGCCCATACAAAAAGCCGGGGAACACGCTCTCCGGCTTTTTTGCGCGCTGCGATCCGCTGATAACAGTTCGGAACCGCTTGATGAAACAGAACACCATCACTTGCCCGAAGGGCAAACATTGTTCCAAAGCAACCCGGAATCGAATGACTCCTTTTTGTTACAGATTAAACGCGTTCCGGCTTCACATAGCAATGTATGCCGTCCGGCGTCTCATAGAAGCATGGGGTCACGTCGAATGCGCGCCGGAGCTGCTCGGAGCGCAGCACATGTTCGGCGGTTCCGGCGGTCAGAACGCTGCCGTCCAAAAGCAGAACGACGTGATCGGCATAGTGCAGGACTGATTCAAAATCGTGCAGGATCATGATGACCGTCTTGCCCGCGTCGGCAAGTCGCCGCGCCTGATCCAGCAGCTCAAACTGGTTTTTGATGTCCAAGAACGTCGTCGGTTCATCCATCAGGATCACGTCCGTGTCCTGTGCCAGCGCCATGGCAAAATATGCCTTCTGCCGCTGCCCGCCGGACAGATGTTCCATCTTCCGCTCCCGAAGATCCCCGAGCCCCACCCATTCGAGCGCCTCATTTACCTTCTCCCAATCCTCCCTGCGATAGCGGCGGGGAAAGCTGAGATACGGAAAGCGCCCATGCAGAACGAGCCGTTCCACGGTGATGTCGGGGACGTTGCGGCTTTGCGGCAGATACGCGATGCGGCGGGCAAGCGCGTGCGGCGAGAGCACCGAAAGGTCCTGTCCGTCCAGCATCAGCGTGCCGGACATGTGCGGCACCATGCGAACGAGCGACCGGAGCGTCGTGCTTTTGCCGCATCCGTTCGGGCCGATGACGGCAGAGATCTTTCCTTCCGGAAAAGAAGCCGAGATCCCATGAAGGACCTGTTCGCCGTCATACGAAACGCAGAGATCGGAAATCGTGATCATGGCTGCTTCTCCTTTCGTTTCAGCAGAAGCCAGATGAAGAACGGCCCGCCGAGAAAGCTCATAAGGATGCCCGTGGGCAACTCAAACGGCGCAAAAATCAGCCGCGCGGCAAGGTCGCAGATTGTGACAAACCCGCCGCCCAGCAGCGCGCAGAACGGGATCAGCTTCCCGCTCTCGTTTCCGATCATGCGCCGCGCCATGTGCGGAACGATCAGACCGACAAAGCCCAGGATGCCTGCAAAGCTGACGCTTGCCCCGGCAAGCAGCGCCGCAAGCGTCAGCATGAGATTGCGCATGGAGGCGACTTTCAAGCCCAACGCATGGGCGGTGTCGTCCCCCAAAGAGAGCACGTCCAGCTCGTTGGTCAAAAGCAGAATGACCGCGATCCCCGCAAGGATCAATATCGCCGCCGGAAGCAGCCGCGCATGGTTGACGGAGGAAAACCCGCCGACCCGGAAGTCCACGCTCGCAAGCGCGGCGTCGGGAACCATGGTGACGATCGTCTCCGTGACCGCGTTGAGGCACGCCGTCACCGCCACGCCGCCGAGCACCACGGTCGTGCGGGAAGCGTTGCTTTTTCGCGCGACGATTACGACAAGGAACGTCGCAGCGATCGCGCCGAAGAATGCCGTCCCTGCAACTGCCCATGCCGCATACACACCTGCGGCGCAGCAGGCGGCAACCGCGAGCCCTGCGCCTGCGTTAATGCCTATGATCCCCGGCGACGCCAGATTATTGGCAAGAACTTTCTGGATGACCGCGCCGGATACCGCAAGACCCGATCCCGCCAGCAAACACGCCGCCGTACGCGGCAAGCGCACATACCAGAGGATCCGCGCCGCCGCTGAGGGTCCCGGTCCCGAAAGCAGCGCGCGCCAAAGCTGCGGGAGCGTCACGCTCGATGCGCCGAGACAAATGTTCAGCAGCGCGGCTGCAAGCATAAACGCAGCCGCGCAGAGCATCGGTACAATTCGCTTACTCCCCGTAGAGGAGTTTTTCGAGGTTGTCATACGCGATTCCCCAGCGATTGTTGGGCTTCAGATGATAGAGAGATTTGTCCATATAATGCACCTGTCCGTTCTGCACGGCGGAGAGACCGGACCATGCGGGATTGTTCGTCAGCGTATCCTCGAGCGTCTTCTGCGCGCCCTCCTGATCGCTGCCCTGCATGACGATAAAGATCATGTCCGGGTCCTCCTCAATGATCTTTTCCATGCTGAGATTGTCGAGCAGCTCGCTGCCGTCCGCGACGTTCACGCAGCCGAGGTCTTTCAGCATCAGCCCGAGGACCGTTCCCTCGGAGCCCTTCACATGGATGCCGGAGGCGGCGGTCCGCACAAAGAGAATGCGCGGCGCACCCTGCTGTTCAACGGCAGCCGCGGCGGCGGTCTTTGCCGCATCCACCTGCTGCTGTACCGCAAGACCGTTGGTTTCATAGAGATCGCTTCTGCCGGTGATGTCCGTGCAAACCTTCAGCATGCGAAGGTAGTCCTCAAAACCGTTCACGTTGAAATACAGTACGTTGACCTTTGCGCTTTCCAGCGTTTCTTTGAGTTCCACCTGACTCTTGGTGTTGGCGCTTGCGATAATGAGATCGGCATTGAGATCGAACAGGGCTTCGACGCTGATCTTCTGATAGCTGCCCAAATTCACAACGCTCTCGTCGAGCCCGAGGTCAAAGTCCTCCCATGCGTCCTTCGGTGCTGCGACGAGCTCCCCGCCGGACAGCAGCCATGTTTCGGCAAAGCTGCCCATGAGCACCGCCACGCGCTGCGGCTTCGCTTCGATCGTGACCTCTCTGTCAAGGTCATCTTTCACGGTGATCGCCGTCCAATCGGCGGAAGGCGTTGTTGCTTCCTCTGCGGGCAATGCGGCGCAGGCACAAAGCAGCAATACGCAAAGCAGCGCTGCAATCAGGTTCATTTGTTTTTTCATGGTTCATCCTCCTTACCATTCCCTTTTTTCTATGATCTCCTGCCGGAAGCGTTCGATTTCCTCCGCGGCAAGGGGTCTTCTTTCCTCGAGCATACAATCGAGACACCGATGCAGAAACAGCCGCCGGGTCAGCTGATCCGAAAACCACGCCCGGGACAGCGGGCGAAGTCCGCTCATGCAGTCCAAAATGCCGTCCATCTCTGTCGGAACGTACTCCGCCAGTTTGTCACGCAGCCATGCGCTTGCAGCCGGACTTGCGCCGGTGCTGGAAACGGCGATCACCGTCCGTCCCTGCCGGTGCACCGCGGGGAACACGGCGGTCGTGTCCTCGCCCCGACAGGCGCTGTTGAACGGAATGTGCGCGGCACGGCAGGCGGCCTTTAAAAGCTGCTCCGCCTCTGCGTTCGCCGTGGCGTCGATCACGAGGAATTGTCCCTGCACATCCCCGGATTCTACCGGGCGCAATCGGACCGTTACCGGCAGCGCCGAAATCTCTTTGCAAACCTCCGGCGCAACGACAGTCACGCGTGCGCCCTGCGCGCAAAGCAGCTCCGCCTTATGACGCGCCAGCGAGCCGCCCCCGGCAACGAGACAGGGTACATCCTGAAAATCGATCAAAATCGGATACAGTGCCATTTTTATCCCTTTCGCTTTCGTTTCACAAAGAAGTTCAGAACGCCGCCGACCAGAATGATGGCTGCCGCGATCATCAGGACGAGCTTTGCCGATTCCTGCGGGATCTGCCCCTTCGTACCGACCGATTCCGCATAAAAGGTCAGAACGTACTGAATTTCCACCGGGTCGCCCATCGCGGTCGTGTCCGCGATCACGGGCATCGGCTCGTCCAGCTTTGTAATGGGGATCTCGAAGCACGATGGGCCTCCGTCCTCCGTCAGATTGTAAAAGTATCCTTCGTCGAGGATCATGTAATCGTAATAAACGCTGCTCCAGATCAATCTTGCATACGCTTTTCCGTCCCGCACGATGAGGAGCGTGGGTGAGCTGATGCTGGCGCGCCCGCTGCCGCCGGTCATATTGACCTCGATGGAGTATTCGCCGTCCTCCATGTCGATGTCGACCGCTTCGATCGCCTCGGCTGCTGCTTCCCTCTGTGCTTTGAGTTCCTCACTTCCCGCGACCCGGTACGCCCTGACGGCGTCCTCGATCAGCTCATAATCCGGCAGATCAAACGCCAGCGCTTCTTTCGGCAGCGACGAGGCGTCGAACACCAGAACCCGCGCGTACCATTTCTTTCGGCCCTTGCTGTAGGCGGCGCAGTTCAGCTCCGCGTTCAATGCCGGTACGGGAAAGGTGAAGGTCGTCTGATGATCCTCTTCCTCGAATCCGATCCATGTGGACTTGTCGGCATGCGATGCTTCCTTCTTCGTGCCCGGATAAACGTAAAGGTAGCTCATGCTCGGTACGGTAAACCGTGCCGTCATGGTATCGCCCGTGACCGTGAGCGTCGCCTTTGCGATCTTAAAATACGGCGACGAGGAATCGACCTTGATGTCATACGTTCCGTCCTTGACGTCCCTCCCGTAGATCGGAACCATGCCGTATCTGCCTGCGCGTCTTGTGGAAATCTCCTTCTGTGCTTCATAAAGCCGCTCCGCTTTCGGATCCGGCTCCTCCGGATCTTCTGTGTCTGCCCATGCGGCAGGGAGCGCGAAGCAAGTGAAAAGCGCAAGGAGCAAAGCGATCAGACGTAACTGTTTCATACCGTCGCCTCCCCCTTGATGATGCGGGCGCCTCTGGCATGCTGTACATACATCTGCTGCACCGCCTCGTATTCGCCGAGCCCCTTTAAATGGCAAACAGCCTTCACGCCCTCGCGTTCGAGCCGGCTTTTCCACGAGTCCGGTTCGTCGCCGCACATGTCGCGGATCACGTGATCCCCCGCGACCGGCAGCAGCGGCGCGAGATGCACGCACGTCGGCTTCGTTTTTCGGATCGTTTCCAATACCGGCGCGATCCCCGGCGAAAACTCCACGGTGCCGATGCAGTAACGATCGTATCCGTCCGTTCGGAACTGCCGTTCGAGCAATTCATACGCAGGGAACGTCATGTGGCTGCTGCCGTGTCCCATCAGCGCCAGAAGATGATCCGAGGACAGCGCGCCGTAGATCTCCTCCATGATCTTTGCCAAAGCGATCACGTCCTTTTCGTTACTGAGCAGCGGATCGCCGATCGCAAGAGTATCAAACCGATCCGAAAAGGATCGCACCGTCTCACGTGTCTTTTCAAACTCCTCCCCTTCCAGAAGATGCGTCGGCTGTACCAGCACGTCCGTAATGCCATCCGAAGCCATCTCATGGAGCGCGTCCTCGACGGAAAGGATCTGCACGCCCTCCGTTTTCTGAACCTTTCGCCGCAGCATATCGCTTGTCCATGCGCGATACAATGTACGATCCGGGAAAGCTGTTTCAAGCGCATTCTCAACGGCTTCGAGCGTTTGCCACCGTGTCTTTTTCACGGAGGTGCCGAAACTGACCGCAAGCAAGCCTTTTTTGTTTTGCCGATGCTTCATTTCGTGCCACCTTAAAGATTCTTCTTTTTATAGATAAAGATCACGGAGATCAGAGAAAAAACGACCAGATAGACGCCGAGCACAATGAATCCAAACACGCCGGGCGATTCCCCGTTTGCAATGGCGCGGATCATGGCGCTCGTCTGTGACAGGGGCAGCAGCGAAATGACCTGCCGAAATCCTGCGGGCATCTGCTCCGTGGAGAAAAACGTGTTGCAGAGAAACGACATCGGCGTGATGATATACGCCGTAAACCGCGGCGCGTCGGTATAGCTTTTTGCAAGAAACGACAATACAAGCGCGATGGTCGAAAAGACCGTTCCGTTCAGAAACATGATCAGGATGGAAAGCCAGTTGAATACGAGATCGGTGCGGATCGGCAGCGTCAAAAGTAAGATAAGCCCTCCGGCGTACATGCCGCGAAGACTTCCGCCGATGATCTGTCCCACGATGAACTGCCACAGCGGCGTCGGCGACACCATCACCTGATCCAGTGCTTTTTCGTACAGCCGCTGCACGCTCATGTTCTGCGCGATCGCGCTGAAGCTGCCTGTCATGGTCGCCATGGCGACGATGCCCGGGATCAGGAAATGCAGATACGGCTCCCCGTGCGACGTGGTCTGAATGCCCATGCCGAAGATGATGAGATACATAAGCGGAGAGATCATCGCCGCCACGGTGATTTTATAAAAATCGCGGCGAAATTCGACCCATTTCTCCCACAAAACCGTGATGATTCCCATGCTTCCCCCTTATGTGAGCTTTCGCCCGACGCATTCGACGAACACGTCCTCCAGCGTGGTCGCCCGAAAGGACGCCTGATGTTCCGCACTCTTTAAGTATGCGATCGCTTCGTCCCGCGCGTGGAAGAATTTGCTTTCCATGCCGGTCTCCTTTGTTTCATCCACGGCGTATGCCCCAAGCTCCTCGATCAGGGCGGTGGGCGTGTCCAGCTTTTGAAGCTTCCCCCGATTGATCAGCGCGACCCGATCGCACAGCGCCTGCGCTTCTTCCATATAGTGCGTGGTGAGCACGATCGTCATGTGCTTTCCGTTCACCCGGCGCAGAAGATCCCACATCTGTCTGCGGGAAAGCGCGTCCATTCCTGCGGTCGGTTCATCCAGCAGCAGAATTTCCGGCTCGATCAGAAGCGCGCGGCAGATCATGAGCTTTCGCTTCATTCCGCCGGACAGGTGCCGCACCGTGCGGCGACGAAATTCCTTAAGCCCCGTAAATTCCAGCAGTGCGTCGCTCTTATTGCGAATGATCTTTCGCGAGAGACCGTACAGCCGGCCCTGGTATTCCATGACCTCGTCCATCGTCATGTCCTGCCGCATGGAATACTCCTGCGTAATGACGCTGAGCTTTCGCTTCTGCGCGGGCGCCTTTCGGTCCAGCCGCTGTCCGTCGATCAAAATCTCCCCTTCGGAGGGCAAAAGCACCGTGGACATCATGCCGATCGTCGTGGTCTTTCCTGCGCCGTTGGGTCCCAGAAGACCGAAAAACTCTCCCGTTTTCACGGTGAGATTCAGCCCGTCCACGGCGGTGAAATCCCCAAACCGTTTTGTCAGATCCTTGATCTCAATCATGGCGTTCCTTTGCGATGATCAGCGAGAAGTATCCGGCGTCGTCCGGGATCTCCTCGACGCTTCTGTACACCCGTTCCGTTTCCATGCTGCAGTTTTCCACCGCCTGCACGTCCCGTCCGCTGTTTTTTAGGAGCGCCTTCACCTCCGCCATATGGCTTGCGGATTTCATCAGAACATAGGTTCCGGGCTGATTTAAAGGCTCGGACGTCTTATGCACGGCGGGCACGATGTGCAGCGGCTCGTCCCACTCCGCAAGCGGAAGATTCAGCCGCGCCGCCGCCGCGCAGAACGACGGAACGGCGGGGACCAGCTCCACACGATAGCCGTCCCGTTCGAGGATGTGCTGTAGATAGCTGAACGTGCAGTAGACCGTAGGATCGCCCAGCGTCAGATAAACGACGTTTTTGCCCTGATCCAAATACCGCTCCAAAAGCTTTGCACCCTTTTCATGCTCCGTTTCGATCCGCGCGCGGTCCTTGACCATGGGCATATAGATGGGAACAAGCTCCTTTTCGGCAAGCTCCGGAACGACCGCCGCCGCTATTCTGTATGCAACCGCCTCGATCGCAATCTTACCCGGCACAGCGATCACGTCGTTTTCCCGAATCAAGCGAACGGCTTTCAAACTCATCAGCTCCGGATCCCCCGGACCGACGCCGACGCCGTATGCAATCCCCTTCATATTCCGTTCCTCCTCTTTCTTCAAAATAAAAAACTGCGCCGACAGCATAATTGCCATCGCCACAGCCGTTCTTCCCATAGCGTGCTTCCGCCGGGTAAACGCGCCCGGCGCTTTGTTCCATGCAGCAGGTCTTCCGGCTCACACCCCGACGTCCGGACTTCGGACGTCTCCCGCGATCGGCCTTCTCAAGGGCTTCCCTCAATGACCGACTTTCGTCCTGACCGCGGGTTACGGCGTTTACGGCGGCGGTACCGCTTGCGATTTGCACGCAATTCTCTATTCTCCCGATGCGGTTCATCGCCGAACCGGACACTGCACTTCGGGCAAGCCGATCACCGACTTGCTCCTCGATCATTATACCGATTTCGCGTTCTTCCAACAAGAATCATGATGCCGGAGAAGTTCATTACCGAACATTTTTGTTTAATTGTCCTGTAACTGACAAATGCGGCATTCTGTGTCTGATGTTCATTACGCTTTTATCAAACAATCTGTTCGTTTGTGAATCCATAATGTACATTCGGCGTTGAAACAGGCGCCGGATCAGGCGGTTCGGACGAATCTGATCTCCCGCAATCCCTGTACCTATGTGCACTTGCCGAAAAAAGGAAAGCATCGATTATGTCATTCCGACGCCGGAACAGCTCGGTTCGCTTCTGAAAGGGCTGTCGGAGCAAAGCACCTACTATCCGATCCTCATTTGTGCCGTTCTCGGCTGCCGGCGCGGCGAGGCGCTGGGATTGCAATGGCAGGACATTGATTTCCAGAAGAACACCGTGCATATACGCAGGGCTTACATCTATAATTCATTGACCCAGTGTAATGAAATCGGCGAGCTGAAAACGAAGAACAGCAAGCGCGTCCTGCCTTTGCCGGAAATGCTGAAAACAGAATTGTTGAAGCTGAAGGAACGGAACGCCGTCATCTGCAAGGAGCTCGGCGTCGATATTCCATATCTGTGCATCAATGATATGGGTCAGATGCTGACGCCGAATCTTTGCTCGCATCACTTCCACTATGCGGCAAAGAAAGTTGGGCTCGAAGGGATGCGATTGCATGATCTTCGCCATACGGTCGTCACCTATATGTTGGATGCAGGCGAGAATCCGAGAACAGTACAGGAATTTGTCGGACATTCCGATCCGGGCTTTATGCTGCGGCAGTACGCGCATGTGCTGGAGAAAAGCAAGAGGCAGGCAAGTGATGCTCTGATGCGAAACCTGTTCGGGCAAAAAGCTTGACTTTTGCTTCCTCATCTTGGGAGCAGTTTGGGAGCAGCAAGGGAAACAGCAAAAACACGGTTTTTCGAGCTGCTCCCATTTTGCTCCCAAATCAGCAAATGAGCACAAGGCGAGACAGAAGAAAGCCCCAAAACACTGAGGTTTTTGGGGCTTTCTTTGGAGGCGCCACCCGGAATCGAACCGGGGATAAGGGTTTTGCAGACCCGTGCCTTACCGCTTGGCCATGGCGCCGTACCTTGTATGAAAAAGCGGCGTTTTGCCGCTCTTTTTTGTGGAGCGGGAAACGGGGCTCGAACCCGCCACCTCAGCCTTGGCAAGGCTGCGCT
>CALGGM010000210.1 GCA_937915925.1 uncultured Clostridia bacterium
TTATTCTATACTTATATTCCATGCAAAGAGGCTGCCTCACTAATGAGACAGCCCCCTACGGGTGCGCACACAATTCTGTATTCCGCCTTAACCCGTTCTCCTTTCAAAAACATAATGAAATGTATATTTTCCCTCTTTTCGGATTCGGAATAACGTGGTATACTTGATACAAGTATAAGTATACATTTGCTTAACGTTCGATTTCAGAAAGGAAACAGTATGAGCATCGTCGGAAAAAGCGAGATCCGTCTGGACGCATACGACAAGGCGACCGGTCGGACCAAATACTATGAGGACCGCATGATCGCGGGCGCGTACTACGTCCGCATCAAGCACAGCGAGATCGCGCACGGATATGTGAAATCGGTCGACGCTTCCGAGGCGTTGAAGATCAAGGGCGTCGTGAAGGTTCTGACCTGCTTTGACGCGCCCGAGATCGATTTTCCGACGGCGGGGCATCCGTGGTCGATGGATCCCTCGCATCAGGACGTCGCGGACAGAAGGCTTTTGAACACGCACGTGCGCTATTACGGCGACGACGTGGCGGTCGTGATCGCGGAGGATGAGGTCGACGCCATGCAGGGCGTGCGGGCGCTGAAGGTCGAATACGAAACGCTGCCGTTCGTGCTCGATCCGCAGAAGGCGATGGAGCCAGGCGCGCCGATCCTGCACGAAGGCTATCCCGACAACATCTTAAAGCACACCTCGATCCGTAAGGGCGACTATGCGGCGGCGATTTCAGAACCCGATCTCATCAAGGTCGAGGGCTGGTACGAGACGCCGACGGTGCAGCACTGCCACATCGAAAACCACGGCTGCTTTGCCTATGAGGAGAACGGCAGGATCACGGTGGTATCTTCCACGCAGATTCCGCACATCATTCGCCGCGTCGTGGGACAGGCGCTCGGGCGTCCGTGGGCGGATATACAGATCGTCAAGCCCTACATCGGCGGCGGGTTCGGTAACAAGCAGGACGCGCTCTACGAGCCGCTTTGCGCGTGGTGCTCGGTGATGATGGGCGGCAGACCCGTGCGCATCGACTGCTCGCGCGAGGAGACGTTTGTCAGTAACCGCGTGCGCCACGCGATCCGCTTTCACATCACAAGCTGGATCCGAAAGGACGGCAGCATGGCAGCAAGGAAGGTCGATCTCTATTCGAACCAAGGCGCGTACGCGAGCCACGGTCACAGCATCGTCGCAAAGGCGATGGGTTCGTTCCCGCAGCTGTACCCGTGCGACAACATGGAATGCGACGCATACACGGTCTATACGAACATTCCGGCGGCGGGCGCGATGCGCGGCTACGGCATGCCGCAGGCGTCGTTTGCGAACGACTCGAACATCGAGGAATGCGCGCACGCGGTGGGCATGGACCCCGTGGAGTACCGCAATAAGTACATCATGCCGCAGGGCTTCTTTGATGGTTTTTCCAAAAACTGCAACTACTACGATTCGCACCGCGAGTGCTTGGAACGCGGCAAGAAGCTGATCGGCTACGACGAAAAGGTCAAGGAGTTTAAAAACGATTCGGGTCCGATCCGCCGCGGCATCGGCTGCGCGTCGTTCTGGTACAACACGGCGGTATGGCCGATCGCGCTCGAAACCTCGTCGAACCGCATGCTCCTAAACCTCGACGGCACGGTCACGATGCAGTGCGGCGAGACGGAGATCGGGCAGGGCGCGGACACGGCGTTTGCGCAGATGGCGGCGGAGGCGATCGGACTCAAAAGCTACAAGGACGTTCGCGTGATCTCCTGTCAGGACACCGACGTCACGCCCACGGGTCTCGGCGCGTACGCGTCGCGGCAGACGTACGTTGCGGGCTTCTCGATCCGGCAGACCGCGGAGATTCTGAAGCAGAAGATCTTCCGCTACGCCGAAAAGCTCACGCGTCAGTCGGTGAACAACATGGACGTCGTGGACGGAAACGTCGTGCGAAAAGCGGACGGCAAGGTGCTGATTTCTTTAAAAGAGCTTGCCATGACCGCGCAGTACAACCCGGAGGACAGCGAGCACATCACGGCGGAATCGACGTTCACCATCAAGAACAACGCGTACTCGTTCGGCTGCACGTTCGCGGAGGTCGAGGTCGATATCCCGATGTGCAAGGTCACGGTGAAAAAGATCGTGAACGTGCACGATTGCGGAAATCTCATCAATCCGGCTTTGGCGGAGGCGCAGGTGCACGGCGGCATGTCCATGGCGATCGGCTACGGCATGAGCGAGCAGCTTCTGTTCGACCAAAAGACCGGACGACCGCTCAATAACAATCTATTGGACTACAAGCTTTCGACGGTGATGGACCATCCGGACCTCGACGCCGCGTTTATCGAAAACCCCGAGCCGACGAGCGCGTTCGGCACCAAAGCTTTGGGCGAGCCACCGGCTTGCTCGGGCGCGCCCGCGATCCGAAACGCAATCTACAACGCGACGGGCGTTGCGCTACACAAGCTTCCGATGAACCCGCACAATCTCTTTGCGGCGTTCACGGAGGCGGGACTGATCCACGACGAATGGCAGGAGGGCTGAGCCATGTATGATATGAAGGCACTGTACGAAGCGACAAGCGTACAACATGCGGTCGAGCTTCGTTTGGAGCATCCCGAGGCGCAGATCATTGCGGGCGGCAGCGACGTGCTGGTGCAGATGCGCGAAGGCAGACGCGCGGGCAAGGAGCTGATCAGTATTTACGGACTGGACGAGCTTCGAGGCGTTTCGATCGATGCGGATGAGAATATCCGTATCGGCTCGCTGACGAGCTTTTCGCACATCACGCGCGATCCGATCATTCAAAAATACGTTAACGTTTTGGGCGAAGCGGTCGACATGGTCGGCGGTCCGCAGATCCGAAACATCGGCACGATCGGCGGCAACACCTGCAACGGCGTCACAAGCGCGGACTCGGCGTCGACCCTGCACGCGTACGAGGCGATCGTGGAGCTGACCGGCAAAAACGGCGTAAGACGGCTTCCGATCAAGGAGTTTTATATCAAAGCGGGACAGGTCGATATCCGCGTTGAGGACGGCGAGATCCAGACCGCGATCCTGATCCCGAAGGCGAGCTATGAGAACACCCACGGGCATTACATCAAGTACGCCATGCGAAACGCCATGGACATCGCAACGCTCGGCTGTTCGGTCAACGTTCGTCTTTCGGAGGACAAGCAGACGGTCGAGCACGCAAGGATCGCCTACGGCGTCGCGGGTCCCGTGCCGATGCGCGCGCCGCACGCCGAAGCGGTCGCAAACGGGTCGGAGCTGAGCTATGCCATGATCGATCGGTTCGGACTTGCGGTCATCGAGGACATCAACCCGCGCGATTCGTGGCGCGCCAGTAAGGCGTTCCGTCAACATATCGCGGTCGAGATGGCGAAGCGGTGTCTGTTTGAAGCGATCAAGCTTGCGGGAGGTACATTGAAATGAGTCAGTACAAGCTGGTACATTGCACGATCAACGGCAAGGAGGTCGAACGGCTCGTCGACGTTCGCGCGTCGCTTACCGACATGCTCCGAAACGACTTCCATCTGACCTCGGTGAAGAAGGGCTGCGAGGTCGGCGAATGCGGCGCGTGCAACGTGCTGATCGACGGCGAAGCGTTCAACTCCTGCATCTATCTCGCGGTGTGGGCGGACGGAAAGACGATCCGTACCCTCGAGGATCTGACCGGACCCAACGGGGAACTTTCTGACATTCAGCAGGCGTTTATCGAGGAGACTGCGATCCAGTGCGGATTCTGCACGCCGGGCTTTATCATGACTGCCGTAGAGATCCTCGATTCGAAAAAGCTCTATACGCGCGACGAGCTTCGGAAGCTTCTTTCCGGTCATCTTTGCCGCTGCACGGGGTATGAGAATATCTTGAACGCGGTCGAAAAGACCATGAAGCGTAGATTAGGCGTGCCGGTGGAGTAAGGGGCATTTAAACCGATGCGGGGCAGGGAAGACCTGTCCCTTTTTTGCGGGCGGCGGTGAAAAATGATGCGGCTTCGCCATGATGCGCTTCGCATGATGCATGCCTGCGGCACGTTGGTGAAGGGGAGAAAACGGCGGACGGGCAATGCCCGTCCCTACCGATGCATACATGCCTTGTAGGGACGACCAATGGTCGTCCGCAGGCTGTCGCAAAAGGGGTCAGACCATTTGCGGCGAGATGATTCAAATGAA
>CALGGM010000211.1 GCA_937915925.1 uncultured Clostridia bacterium
CTTCTTCTCTGTACTTGGTCTTCAGACGGGGTTCGCCGCTGAAAGGCTTTGCTTGAACCGCAGTTTCTTTCTTTGCCATTTGTTATCTCCTTCCGTCTCAGTCCATGACCTTGCCGCACTTCTTGCAAACGCGGACTTTCTTGCCGTCGACGATCTGATGCGCCACGCGGGTCGCTTTGCCGCACTTCGGGCAAACGAGCATGACGTTGGATGCGTCGATCGTGCCTTCCTGCTCGATCCGGCCGCCTGCCTCGCCCTGTCTGCGGGGCTTGACATGCTTGGTGATCATGTTGACGCCCTTGACCATAACGCGGTTATCCGCGGGCGCCGCATGCAGGATCTCGCCCTTCTTGCCCTTGTCCTGACCGGAGATCACGACAACGGTATCGCCTTTTTTCACATTCAGCTTATTCATGTCATGTTCCTCCTTACAGTACTTCGGGTGCGAGAGAGACGATCTTCATGTAGTCTTTCTCACGAAGCTCACGTGCGACCGGCCCAAAGATACGGGTGCCGCGCGGCTGCTTCTGATCGTTGATGATGACCGCAGCGTTGTCGTCGAAACGAATGTGGCTGCCGTCACTTCGGGTGGTTTCCGCAACGGTGCGGACCACGACCGCCTTCACGACGTCCTTCTTCTTGACCGCGCCGCCCGGCGTTGCCGTCTTGACGGACGCGACGATGACGTCGCCGATACCTGCGGACTTGACCTTGCTGCCGCCGAGAACACGAATGCACATGATCTCTTTTGCGCCGCTGTTGTCCGCGACTTTCAATCTGGTTTGAGGCTGAATCATTTTATCTTCTCCTCTCCGTTACTTCGCCTTCTCGATGATTTCCACAAGACGCCATCTCTTGTCCTTGGAAATCGGGCGGGTCTCCATGATGCGCACGGTGTCGCCGATGCCGCAGGCATTCTCTTCATCGTGCACCTTGAATTTACGGGTCCGGTTGACCATCTTGCCGTACAGGGGATGGCGAACCTTGGTTTTGATGGCGACGACGATCGTCTTTTCCATCTTATCGCTGACGACGACGCCAACGCGGGTCTTACGATAACCTCTCTGTTCTTCCATTGCCTATTCCTCCTTACTCGGCGTCCTGACCGAGCTCACGGGAACGGAGAACGGTCTTGATTCTTGCAATGTCCTTCTTGCATGCGCTGATGCGGGAAGGATTGCTGATCTGTCCGGTCACTGCCTGGAAGCGGAGATTGAACAGCTCGGCTTTCAGTTCTTTTTCCTGCTTTTCCAACTCTTCGTTGGTCATAGCTCTCAGCTTATCGGCCTTCATGGTCATTCTCCTTTCTCCTCAGACTCTTCTCTCTTGACGATCTTCGTCTTGAGCGGGAGCTTGTGGCCCGCAAGACGGAGCGCTTCGTCCGCAACCGCCTTCTCGACGCCCGCGATCTCGAACAGAACGCGGCCGGGCTTGACGACAGCTACCCAATATTCGGGGGAACCTTTACCGGAACCCATGCGGGTCTCGGCGGGCTTTTCGGTGACGGGCTTGTCGGGGAAGATCTTGATCCAGACCTGACCGCCGCGCTTGATATAACGGGTCATTGCGACACGCGCTGCCTCGATCTGATTGCTGGTGACCCATGCGGGCTCCAGTGCGACGAGACCGTAATCACCGTAGGTAACGGTGTTGCCGCGGTGGGCACTGCCCTTCATGCGGCCGCGGAACACTCTGCGGCGCTTGACTCTCTTCGGCATTAACATGGTTATTTGCCTCCTTCCATACGCTTGGCCTTTTTGAGGACCTCACCCTTGTAGATCCAGACCTTGATTCCGATACGGCCGTACTGGGTGTGCGCTTCCGCGAAGCCGTAGTGGATGTCTGCGCGCATCGTCTGCAGCGGGATGGAACCG
Organism: uncultured Clostridia bacterium; assembly: GCA_937915925.1. Taxonomy (GTDB): domain Bacteria; phylum Bacillota; class Clostridia; order Christensenellales; family CAG-138; genus UBA3792. The sequence goes on from CALGGM010000211.1 coordinate 1,875, forward strand.
TCATGGTAGCCTTCACTGCGCGCGATCTCTGCGCCGCCGAGGCGGCCTGCGCACATCAGCTTGATGCCCTTCACGCCCGGCTTCTGCATGGCGCGCTGCATTGCCTGCTTCATCGCGCGGCGATAGCTGATACGCTTTTCGAGCTGCGCTGCGATGTTCTCGGCGACGAGCTGCGCATCCGCATCCGCGTCGCGGATCTCCATGATGTTCACGGAGATGGGCTTGCCGATTTCCTTGGAAACAGCAGCTTTGATCTCTTCGATGCCTGCGCCGCCCTTGCCGATCAGCATGCCGGGACGGGCGGTGTAGATCATGACGCTGACCTTGTCGGTCGCGCGGTCGATCGCAATGCGGGAGATGCAAGCCGCATAGTAAGTCTTCTTCACGAAGTCACGGATCTTGCGGTCCTCAACGAGGAAGTCTGCGAAATCTTTCTTCGCCGCGTACCAATGGGTGTTCCAATCTCTGATCACACCAACGCGGAATCCGTTCGGATTAACTTTCTGACCCATAGCTTTCCTCCTTACTTGACCTGATCAAGAATGACCGTGATGTGGCTCGTGCGCTTCCGGATGGGGGACGCGGAGCCGCGTGCTCTTGCACGATAGCGCTTCAGGGTCGGACCCTGGTTCGCATAAGCCTCGGCGACAAAGAGGTCGTCGCGGTTCATGTCGAGGTTATTCTCCGCATTTGCGATCGCGGAGTTCAGAACCTTCAGGACCGGTTCGCATGCAGCTTTCGGCGTGTAGGTGAGGATTGCTGCCGCTTCCTTTGCGCTCTTGCCGCGGATCATGTCGACGACGACCTTGACCTTGCGGGGAGACATTCTGATATAACGTGCGGTTGCGTGCGGACGCTTGTCTGCGTGCTCGCGACGGTATGCCGTTTTTTCTTTACTTCTGGTTGCCATTGTGCTCCTCCTTATCTCGCGCCAGAGGACTTTTCGGAACCTCTGTGACCTCTGAACGTGCGCGTGGGTGCGAATTCGCCCAGCTTATGTCCGACCATCTCTTCGGTGACGTACACCGGAACGTGCTTCTTGCCGTCATGCACCGCGATGGTGTGACCGACGAACTCGGGGAAGATCGTGGAGGAACGGGACCAGGTCTTGACGACGGTCTTCTTGCCGCTCTCATTCATGGAAAGAATGCGCGCGTACAAGCGTTCTTCAACAAACGGACCTTTTTTAATCGATCTGCTCATGTGTATTTCCTCCTAATTACTTACCGCTCGTTCTGCGGCGAACGATGTACTTGTTGCTCTTGTTCTTCTTCTTGCGGGTCTTGTAACCCATCGCGGGCTTACCCCAGGGAGTGACCGGGCCGGGACGGCCGATCGGGGATTTGCCCTCGCCGCCGCCGTGAGGATGGTCATTCGGGTTCATGACGGAACCGCGGACGGTGGGACGGACGCCCATGTGACGCTTGCGGCCCGCTTTGCCGATCTGGATGTTCTGGAAGTCCAGATTGCCGACCTGACCGATCGTCGCTTTCGCGTTCATCGGGATCAGACGGACTTCGCCGCTGGGAAGACGAACCTGTGCGTACTTGCCTTCCTTCGCCATGAGCTGTGCCGCGTTGCCCGCCGAGCGGACCAGCTGCGCGCCCTTGCCGGGCTTCAGCTCGATGCAGTGGATCATCGTGCCGACGGGGATGTACTGGAGCTCCAGCGCATTGCCGATCTTGATGTCCGCGTCCTTGCCGGAAACGACGGTCTCGCCGACGTTCAGGCCGTAGGGAGCGATGATGTAGCGCTTCTCGCCGTCTGCATAGTACAGCAGCGCGATGTTCGCGGAACGGTTCGGATCGTACTCGATCGCCTTGACGGTCGCGGGAACGCCGTCCTTGTCGCGCTTGAAGTCGATGATGCGGTACTTGCGCTTTGCGCCGCCGCCCTTGTGACGAACCGTGATCTTACCGGTGAAGTTGCGGCCGGCTTTGCTCTTCAGATCGCAGACCAGCGACTTTTCCGGAGTGGTTTTGGTGATCTCCTCGTAGGTGGAGACGGACATATGTCTCGTACCCGGAGTGGTGGGGTTCAGTTTACGAATAGCCATTTGCTGCCTCCTTACTGTGCGATGCCGTCGAACAGCTCGATGCCCTTCGAATCGGCGGTCAGCTTGACGTACGCCTTTTTCTTGGAAGCGGTTCTGCCCTCAAAACGGCCCTGACGCTTGATCTTGCCGAGCTTGTTCACGGTGTGAACGCTCTCGACCTTGACGCCGAACAGCTCTTCGACCGCCTTCGCGATCTCGACCTTGTTCGCACTCTTCGCGACTTCAAACGTGTAGATGTGATGCGCGATGTAATCGTAGCTCTTCTCGGTGAGGATCGGAGCCTTGATGATGTCGTATCCGCTCTTCATTACGCGTACACCTCCTCGATCTTTTCAACCGATGCCTTCGTGAGGATCAGCTTCTCATACTTGAGGATCTCATAGACGTTGAGCGTGCCGACCAGCGTGGTCTTGACGCCCGGGATGTTCGCGCTCGCGCGCTCCACCGCTTCGTCTTTGTCCGCCAGGACGATCAGCGCCTTGCTGACGTCGACAGCGTTCAGAACCTTCACCATTTCCTTCGTCTTCGGCGCTTCGATGTTCAGCGCGTCGAACACGAGCAGCTCGTTGCCTTCGACCTTCGAGGACAGCGCGGACTTCATCGCGAGGCGCTTGACCTTCTTGTTCACGCGGATCGTGTAGTCGCGGGGCTTCGGCGCAAATACGACGCCGCCGTGTCTCCACTGCGGAGAACGGGTGGAACCCTGACGCGCGCGGCCGGTGCCCTTCTGTCTCCACGGCTTCTTGCCGCCGCCGGAAACTTCGGAACGGGTCTTGGCGCTCTGCGTGCCCTGACGGCAGTTCGCAAGGTGCGCTACGACGACCTCATGCATGACCGCCGTGTTGACGGGCTGACCGAAAATCTCTTCGGAAAGGGCGATATCGCCGATATTCTGGCCCTTGATATCATACAATGCTACGTTAGGCATATCTCTTTCCTCCTTACTTTACTGTGCTCTTGACCGTCACAAGACCGCCCTTAGCACCGGGAACCGCACCCTTGATGAGCAGCAGGTTCCGCTCTGCGTCCACACGCACGACCTCGAGGTTCTGCACGGTGACGTGCTCGCTGCCCATATGACCGGGCAGGTTCTTGGTCTTAAACACGCGGCTCGGATCGGAGCAGGCGCTCATGGAGCCGGGCGCTCTGTGGAAGTGGGAGCCGTGGGTCATACGGCCGCGGCCCTGATGGTGACGCTTGACGACGCCCTGGAATCCGTGACCCTTGCTGGTGCCGGAAACATCGACCTTATCGCCCTCGGCGAACACATCCGCCTTGACGATCTGACCGACTTCATAGGAAGCGGCGTCTTCGAGTCTGAACTCGCGAAGGTAGCGCATCGCCTTGAGGTTCGCCTTTGCAAAGTGACCCTTGCGCGGCTTGTTGGCGAGCTTGTCACGGAGTTCGGCAAAGCCGAGCTGGACGGAATCGTAACCTTCGTTTGCTACGGTTTTCTTCTGAACGACGGGGCACGGACCGGCTTCGATGACAGTGACGGGAATCATGGTACCGTCAGCTCTGAAGAACTGCGTCATACCGATCTTCTTGCCCAAAATGGCTTTCTTCATTGGTACATACCTCCGTTTGGGATTACAGCTTGATTTCGATGTCTACGCCCGCGGGCAGGTCGAGCTTCATCAGCGCTTCAACGGTCTTGTTGGACGGCTGGATGATGTCGATCAGACGCTTGTGCGTTCTCATCTCGAATTGCTCACGAGAATCCTTATACTTGTGCGTTGCACGAAGGATCGTAACGATTTCCTTCTCGGTGGGCAGGGGGATCGGGCCGGAAACCTGTGCGCCCGTTCTCTTGGCGGTGTCGACGATCTTTTCGGCGCTCTGGTCGATCAGACTGTGTTCATAGGCCTTGAGCTTGATACGAATTCTTTGGTTTGCCATACTTTTTTCTTTCCTCC
>CALGGM010000212.1 GCA_937915925.1 uncultured Clostridia bacterium
TGGAGCCGGGGACCTTCACGGTCTTGCCGTCTTCTTCAAACACGGGCTCCTTGGACGTGACGGTGTGCTTGTTCTCGCCGATCACGCCGCAGTAGCCCTTCTGTGCGGAGTCATACTTCAACAGATGCGCGAGCATTGCGGGGCTGGTGAGGTCGTTGATCGCGACGATTTCATAACCCTCTGCGCCGAACATCTGACGGAACGCAAGACGACCGATGCGGCCGAAGCCGTTGATTGCAACTTTAACTGACATGGCAAAATGCCTCCTTCTGAATTTGTCGGATATATATTATTATAAAACGGATCAAATTGCAAGCACTTCCCGTAAGATTTTCGTAAAATCCGACGTTCCTCCGAACGCATGGCGGGCCGCCGTCAAGCGGATGCCCGGCAGTCCGTTTTCACAGCAGATCCCTCCGGAACACGACGGTAACATCCTCGGTCACCGTAAAGGTATAGGTAAACGTATAGGAATAGCCGACACCGAGGGTTTCCGATAAGCGCCCTTCTATCAGATCCGACTTCGTTTGCGCGCCCGTCGCGTCAGACGTAATGACGAACATGCCGCCCGGACCGGTGGTCCACGCAAACAGCTTCAGCTCCGTTCCCACGGGTACCGACACGCTGTTCGGGAATTTCCCGTTGACCTGTGCGTAGCAGCCGCGGCACGTCACGGTGACCGTCGGCACGGGCGTTGCCGTCGTCTCCACCCTCGGCTCCGGCGTGGCAGTCGGCTCTGCGGTCGGCTCCGCGGTCGGCTCCGGCGTCGGTTCCGCGGTCGGCTCCTCCGTCTGCTCTGCAGTTGGCTCCGCAATCGGTTCTTCGGTCGGGGCTTCGGTCGACGCGGACGTAATAAACTCGGTCGGCGCGGGCGTGATAAACACGGTCGGTTCCGGTGTCTCCATCGGGGCTTCCGCAAACGCCGCAACAGGCTCCGGGATCGGCGTCACGGGCGGTTCGGCAGAATCGGAGGTCAGGATACGGATCGCGGGCGAGATGACGCCGAGCGTAACAGCGCCGATCGACGCAAGGTACAGCATGATCTTGCGCGCGTCAGAAGCGCGTCCCTTCTGCTTCCTTACCGGCGTCTCCAGAGGAAACTCGTCAGGCAGCGGCGCGATCTCCTTCGCGCGGTCGTCCGGGAATTCTCTCGGTATTCCGTTCATCTGCTCGATGTTTTCTCTCATATGCGATCTGCCCCCATATCGCAGCTCGACCGGCAGGGCGATCCCTGCCTTCCGGTCAATATTCGACCGTCTTTACATGAACAAATACCGACCCGCTGTGGATCAGCTTTCTGGTCAGCGTCAGCGTCGCTTCCCCATGCGGCGGGAAGTCCTCCGGCAGCGGGATGACCAGCGCGTAATCATAGTAGACGGTATCGTCGCCGGAATAGCGGTACATCATCGAATAGGGGGTCGCGCCTTCTTCGGGGATCTCGCGTCCGTCGATGCTGACCGTGATCGCGACGTCGCCGTTGTTCAGCGCTTCCGGATCGTCGCCGACCGCGATCTTCAGATTCGGATTCGTCGATTCATAGATGCGCACGACAAAGCAGTTCGGGAAGACCTGTCCGAACATCATCTCGCCGATGCCGCCGACGTCGTCCTCGGAATCAAACCGCCAGTAGATCCAGTCTTCCACGTCCGGTTCAAACGTTTCGGTATGCGTCTCCTCTCCCGCGTCGCCCGCAACGGTGTAGCGCAGCTCCAGAGTCAGATCCGCATCCGGATGCGTCGCAAAATACTCGTTTGCGTCGAAGCCTTCGTCCCGATTGCCGACCCGCATCTGATAGGTTCCGTCCAAAATTTGCTTCGGCGTCAGTTCGATCTCAAGCGCGGGCTCCTCCTCGTTCGGATCGAGAAGGCGGAAGGAAACCGCCGAAACCTGTTCCGGAACCGATATGTGCAGCATCGCATAATAGACCAGCGACGAGCGGTAATAGTACATGACGTCAGCTCCCGGCGTCGGGATCGGCGTCGTATTCGGGGTCGGCGAGGGCTCCTCCGTGGGCGCCGGCGTCGGCGCAGGCGTGAACGCTTCGGCGGGCGACGCCGAGGGCTTCGGCGTTTCGATCGGAGTCTCTGCGGTCGCCTCCGCCTGCGGCGCAGGCTCTACGGCGCTGCTCTCTGCGGCATTCGGCGAGAACACGCCGAACACGACGATCCCCGCCGCCGCAAGGTACAGCAGGATCTTGCGAAGGCGCGAACGGTCCTTCGTACGCTTGTTCTGCCGCGGGAAGCGATTGAATTCATCGGGCAGCGGCACGAACTCCGGCGCGATGTTCTCGCTGAACTCCGGCGATATTTCATTCAGCTCGTGCGTGCTCTTTCTCATTTTTTATGAACGTCGATCTGCGGGAACGGCACCTCAACGCCGAGCTTGCGCATGCCGATAAACAGGTCGTGGTTCAGCGCGCGCGTTCCGGCGTAGATATCGCCCTCCGTCACGTCGACGACGAACCGGAGAACGACCGCGCTGTCGTCCAGCTTGTTGACGCCGAGGTACTCCGGAATGCTCTTCATCAGCGGCTGATTGTTCTCAAAGATCTCGTTGAGCAGCGCGGGGATCTGCTTTTCCAGTGCGGCGATGTCCGTTTCATACGGGATCGGGAAATCGGAAACGGACTTCGAGAAGTTGTCCGAGCGGTTCAGGACGTTCTTCATGTCCGAGTTGTTGATGATCTTGACGTTGCCGCCGACGTCGGTCAGCACCGTGGAGCGGACGTTGATCTCCGTGACCGTTCCGCGGAAGCCGTCGACCTCGATGATGTCGCCGATGTTGTATTGATTGTCGATCAGGATGAACATACCGGTGACGATATCGGCGATCAGGCTTTCAGCGCCGAAGCCGATGATCAGCGCCAAAATTCCGAGGCCTGCGAGGATCGTGACGATATCGACGTTGAAGATCGTCAGCGTCACGCAGATCGCCGCGAGGATGACCGCGTAGCGGATCACGTTTTTCGAAAGCGACACCAGCGTGCGCGCGCGGTTGTTTTTCGGCTTCCAAAGCCCTAAAAGGAAGAGCACCGCGCCCTCCGCCGCGAACAGGATCAGCAGGATCATCACGCCGCGCAGCGCCGCCGTCCAGCTCCATTGCACCTTCGGAACCTCCGTAAACAGACCGGAGTTCTTGCCGATCACATAGACCAGCACCGCGATCGCCGCAAGCACGACCGCGCGGATCAGCGCTCTGAAATGCTTGTTGTCTTTCTTGTTTTGAACCTTCATCGGAATGTCCTCCTTATAAGATTATATACAGTATACTATTTTGCCGTTCTTTCGTCAATATAACGGGAACGTTCTTTACGAAAAAAAGGGTTGTTAAGAAAGTCCTGTCATTCTGAGCCTTTAGGCGAAGAATCTCCAAAAACAGCACAAGCCTTTAGGAGATCCTTCGTCGCTGACGCTCCTCAGGATGACATTTCGAGACTTTCTTAACAACCCCTTTTCAATGAATTGCGGCGTTGCCGCATGAATTGGCTGCGCCATGAATTGATCGGGTTTTCTTGTAGGGGCGGATAACATCCGCCCGCCAAAACAGCGGAACGGGAAGATGATATCTTCCCCTACAGTTATCATTGATGATGGTTTTCCGTTCGGAAAACCTTCCTTCATGACGGCTGTGCCGTCAATTCATGTGCCGTATGGCACAATTCATGTCCTTTGGACAATTCATGGAGCGAAGCGAGAATTCATCGCTGCTGTTAAAACATGTTTTAACGGCTCCTAAACACCTTATTCGTCGTCCGTATTCAGCGATTCGGCGACGATGTACAGCGGACGGTCCTTGAGCTCGTCGTACATGCGTCCGAGATACATCCCGTAGACGCCCATAAAGCCGAACAGCAGTGCAAAGAGAAGCGTCCCGCCGACCGCCGCCCACAGCCATTGCGGGCACGCGCTGCCGTAGATTGCGGTGAGAACGGTCATGGCGATCAAGCCGAGTACGCCGAGCACGCCGAGCGCGACGCCGATGCCGAACGGGAGCTCGAGGGGCTTTGAGGAGAAGTTGAAGATCCCGTCGCAGGCGAGCTTCAGCATCTTTTTCAGCGTATACTTCGTCTTGCCCGCGGCGCGTTCCTCGCGCACGTACTCGATCGGAACCGCTTCAAAGCCCATCCACGCGGACATGCCGCGAAGGAACCTCGCCTGCTCGCGCATCTTCAAGAATACGTTCGCGACCTTGCGATCCAAAAGACGGAAGTCGCCGGTGTCGAGTGGGATCGGGTACGCGCTCATCGAGGACAGCAGGCGGTAGTAGATCTTTGCCGTCAGCTTTTTGAAGAGCGTTTCGCCCTTGCGCTTTAAGCGCTTGCCGTAAACGATGTCCGCGCCGTTTTTCCACATCTCCACCATCTTCGGGATCAGCTCCGGCGGGTCCTGCAGGTCGACGTCAATGATGATCAGCGCGTCGCCCTTCGCGTGGTCCATGCCGCAGGTCACGGCAAGCTGATGTCCGAAATTGCGCGAGAAGGAATAGACCTTTACGGTGTCGGGATGATCCTTTGAAAGCTTCCGAAGCTGTTTCATCGTACCGTCGCGGCTGCCGTCGTTGACATAAATGATCTCATACGGGTGTCCTGTGGAGCGCATCGCGGCGTCCATGCGCCGGTAGGATTCCATCAAAACCTCTTCCTCGTAGTACACGGGAATGATCAAAGAAAGCATCTGTTCCGCCATACCTGCCTCCGATAGCTGTTTTGTTCGCCCTTAGTATAGCCCAAAAAAGTTTAGGTTGCAATTCCTTTTTCGCGGATATATAATATCTGTGAATCTAACAAAGGAGATTTTGTTTATGGCAATTGTTACCAGTACCGAAATGTTCAGGAAAGCGTATGACGGCGGTTACGCCATCGGCGCGTTCAACGTCAACAACATGGAGATTATCCAGGGCATCACCGCTGCCGCAATCGCGGAGCGCGCGCCGCTGATTCTCCAGGTCAGCAAGGGCGCTCGCGCATACGCGAACCACATTTACCTCATGAAGCTGATCGAAGCGGCGATCGAGGACGCGGAACAGAACGCAGGCTTCGACCTCCCGATCTGCGTGCATCTGGACCACGGCGACAGCTTTGAGCTGTGCAAGAGCTGCATCGACGGCGGCTTCACCTCCGTCATGATCGACAAGTCCGGTCTCCCCTTAAAGGAGAACATCGCCATCACCAAGCAGGTCGTCGAGTACGCGCATGACCACGGCGTGGTCGTCGAGGCGGAGCTCGGCACGCTCGCAGGTGTCGAGGACGAGGTCAACGTTTCCGCGGAGAATTCCTCCTATACGCGTCCCGAGGACGTGCAGGAATTCGTCGAGAGCACCGGCTGCGACTCGCTGGCGATCGCGATCGGCACGAGCCACGGCGCATACAAGTTCACCGCCGCGCAGTGCACGAGAAATGAGCAGGGTCTGCTCGTTCCCCCGCCCCTCCGGTTCGACATCCTCCGCGAGGTAGAAAAGCGTCTTCCGGGCTTCCCGATCGTTCTGCACGGTTCTTCCTCCGTCCCGCAGGAGTTCGTCAAGATCATCAACGAGAACGGCGGCAAGATGCCCGACGCAGTCGGCATTCCCGAGGAACAGCTTCGTGAAGCTGCCCGCATGGCGGTCTGCAAGATCAACATCGACAGCGACCTGCGCCTCGCTATGACCGCGTGCATCCGTCAGTACTTCAACGAGCATCCGGATCACTTCGATCCGCGCCAGTACCTGAAGCCCGCGCGCGCCGCCATCCAGAAGATGGTCCAGCACAAGCTCGTCGACGTGCTCGGCTGCAACGGCAAGGCATAATTGCCCAATCACACGCCGCCCGATTCGCTCGAACCGGGCGGCTTTTATGTCTCTCAAAACGGGGCATCCATTTATTGTAGGGGCGGATGAAATGCGGGAGAGGAGATCCTTCGTCGCCGCAAGCGGCTTCTCAGGATGACACAAGCTTTGTTCGCGGCATACTCCTGTTGTGTCATTCTGAGCATGGTACGCGCGGCTTGCCTCCCCTGTGCAAGGGGGTGCGGAGCCGAGCGCCCGCAGTGCGGGGAGGAGCGAGGCGGAAGCGCGGGTCGAATAGGGAGCAGAAGGAAGCGAATAGCGACGCGCTGCGACCATATGAGACCATTGGGGGACCGCGAAGCGGTGGAAGGGTTGTTCGCGCGATCTACCTCTGTAACGAAGTGGAAGTGACGAAGAATCTCCCCGAAACATGAAAAACGGACGACCGACGGTCGTCCCTGCAGGGTGTGTTCCCATCCGTCTCCCCCGCCGTCATCAATGTGCCGAAAGCACGCATCATGCGAAGCCGCATCATGGCTTAGCCGCATCATGGCATAGCCGCATCATGCGAAGCCGCATCACGCGAAGCGCATCATGCGAAGCCGCATCATCTAAAAAAAGACTGTCATCATCGGACAGTCTTTTTTCCATTTCCCTTATTTCAGCTTGACCGCAGCAAGCTTTTCCATCGATTCGAACGACAGCGCGACGATCTCGCTGTCGCCGACCACGTAGAACGCGTCTTCCACGAACAGTCCGCGCGCGCCGTCATACCAGTACCCTTCGCCCAATTCGATCCTGCCGACCTCGGTAAAGCCCTTGTCGTCCGCGCGGAACACGTAGTACGTACTGTCCGCCGGGAACGCCACCGTGCCGCTCTCAACGTCGACAAACACGATCTTGTGGTTATACTGCACCGAGGTGTAGTTCGCGTCCTTCACGGACAGCTTGAACGCCTCCGTGACGTTTGCGCGGTCGGAGATATCGAACATAGAAAGCTTCACATTCTCCGTCCAGCCGTGCTCCTCGTCCGCGTCAAAGCCGATGCCCAAGAGCTTCCCTTCCCCGAACGGATGCAGGTACGCGGAGAAGCCCGGGATCTTCAGCGTCGACAGGATTTCCGGATGCGCCGGATCGGTAAGATCGACCGCGAACAGCGGATCGACCTGCCGGAATGTCACGAAGTACGCCGTGTCGCCCATAAACCGAACCGACTGCACGCGCTCGTCCTTCGCAAGGTTTTCTAAAACCCCGACGGTTTCAAAGCTGCCGTCCAGCACATACAGCGCGCAGTCGCTCGAATTCGTCCAGTCGTAGGTGTCGATGCCGTCGGTCCAGATGATCTGCACGTCCTCGTTGCGCGTGACGACCAGGCGATAATACCCGTTGTACGCGTCCATGCAGAACTGGTTTAAGAGCGTTCCCGCAAGCTTCGTGCTCGCTGCGGCTTCCACCTTGCCGTCGTTCAGCGTAAAGCGGAACAGGTTCGTGTCCGAGCCGGAAACGGTCTTCACGAAATGCTTGCCGTTTTCGTCGGTCTGCTCGTCGCTCTGATCGCTGTGCCACTCGCTCGACGCGATCAGAAGATCCGTCCCGCTGCAGTAGACCTGATTGCAGCCGCCGAGCACCGCCTTGTGCGAATCGAACTGCGTACCGTCCGCTGCGTCGATCGTCGTCACGACGGTAAAGCCGGTCTCCGTCGAATTCGGGTTCACGTAAATGTCCTCCGGTCCGAGCTGCTCGGACGCATCGTTTGTCACCACGCGCGGGCAGTAGATGATCGGATCGATTGTCTCGTCCCACCAGTAGCTGTACACGCGATAGTCCGAAACGATGACAAGCGTTCCGTCGACCAGCCGCGACGTCTGATAGCCGCCCTGCTGCTTGTGCGTTTCCGTCAGCTTCGGCGCGGTGCGGTCGCCGAGGTCATAGACCTCCGCAAACGAGTAGATCCGGTCCTCATCGTTCACCTTATCGCCCCAGTTTGCGTAGGTTCCGAGCAGATACAGCCGATCGCCGAAGAGGATCATTTCCTGATACTCGCGCCAATCATCGGACTTCCCGTCGTTCTCTTTGAGCTTGAAGCTCGAAACGACCTTCGTGTCCTTGCCGTCGGGAGCCACGATAAACACCTTGTTCTGAGAACGGCTCAGCGTATAGATCCAGTCGCCGTCGGTCTTTACGATGTCGGCTTCGTCGACGCCCTCGACCTGATTGTTCGTGCCGGAATACCGCTTCTCGCCGGTATCGCCGATCCCGACGCCCTTGGAATCGTTTACATACACGCCGTCCGCATCCGCGGGGGCAGGCATTTCCATCGGCACCTCCACCGCTTCTTCCGCCATCGGCGCGGCTTCCGCGTCGGTCATAAACCCGGTTGCCGCCGAGACGGCATACCCGCCGTAGCGTGTGTTGGCGCGTTCGCGCATAACGGCGCCGAGCGCTTCATAGGATCCCACCGGCGAGGGCGCCGAGGGTGCGGTCAACAGATCGCCCTCCGCCGACGCAGTCATCACATACGCCTCCTGCGGCGCGGCTTCCGCGTCCGCGCTCATGGTCGCCCGATTGTTCCGTCCCGCGCGAATGCCGAACACCAGCGCGACGCACGCCGCTGCCGCCGCAACGGTCGTCGGGATTGCCACGAGCCACTGTCTTTTGCGGTCCGCCTGTTTCCGTTCGCTGCGCACGCGAAGCGCGTCCGCCGCCTTGATCTCGTCGAGCAGGCTGTCGCGCACATGCACGGAATCGGTTTCTTTGCGGTAATCGTCCTTAAACATCGAATTCTCCTCCAAGCGTCTCTTTCAGCATTCCTCTTGCACGGTGCAGCCAGGACTTCACGGTCGATTCCGTCGTCCGCATGACGGACGCGATCTCTTTTACGGAATAGTCCTCGTAGTAGTACAGATGGATCGCCGTGCGGTATTTTTCCGGGAGCGCCTTCACCGCGTCGGTCACCGTCGAATCATGCATCTCGTCCTCCGTCGAGAGCTCGCCCATCGCGTCCTCCGGCACGCTGTGCCTTCGGAACGCGCTGCCCAAAAGCGATTTCGAGCAGTTGATCGTGACCTTCAAAAGCCACGCCTTCTGATGCTCCGCGCTCAAAAAGGACGGCGCGCTTTTGAGGCATCTTAAGAACACCTCCTGTACAACGTCCTCCGCGTCCGCAACGCTTCGGGTGCGCACAAGCGCGAGGCGGTACACCATGTCGCCGTACGTTTGAAACAGCGTATCAAGGTTGTTGTTGACGGGCATCTGCTGCTCGTGCTGCATGCATTGTTCCACAGTTTTTCGCTCCTCACTGATAATACCGTAAACCGCTTTGATCGGTTGCGGAAAATTCGAATTTCCGGAAAATGTTTTTTTCAAAAGTCGGAAAAAGACGCGCGTTCGTTTTTGCCCGATCGCGCGTCCTTCCGTTATTGCTTCAGCTGTGCCAGCATCGTTTCATAGATCGCTTCGATCATCTTCTCGCGGAATGCCTCGTCGTTGAGGTTCGCCTTATCGCTCTTGTTGTCCCAATTGCCCATGATCAGCAGCGCGCAGGGACATCCGCAGTCGGACGCGACCGAATCGCTCTTGGTCTCAAGTCCCTTCGATTTACCCGATTGCTTCTTGATGCCGGTCGCCGCCGCGTACGCGTCGATCAGCGCCTGTCCATAGGTCTTGTTCTTCTTCGAAGCCTGCACGTAGCAGCCGGACGACTTCGAGGAAATATGGTTGCACATCAGCCGGATCGCGATGTCGCAGTCGGCGTCCTTGATCAGCTTTGCGCGCTTCGAGTTGCCGACCTCCTTCTTGTTGTCCTCACGCGTGATGACCACGGTCGCGCCCTTCGATTCGAGATACGCGCCGAGCTGCTTTGCGAACGCAAGGTTGTATTCGCACTCGGACTTGTACTTCGAGCTGCCGTCGCGCGTCGGATCGATGCCGATCGTAAAGCCGGCAAGCGGCGCGTTCGGATCCTTCGAGGGACCGTTGGTCACGCCGGGCACGGGCGTCTCGGGCTCGAGCGGAGGCGGCGTCGGCGTCTCGGGAACCGGCGTTCCGATCTCCGGCGTCTCGACAGCGGGATCGGACGTGGGCAGGCTCGAGCCTATGGCGTCGCTTGGGGATTCCTCCGCGACCGGTTCGAGCGTCGCCGTATTGCGTTCGCCGCGCATCTCGGAACGCACACAGTTATAGAGATCGCCGAAGTACCCGCCCTTTGCCAAAAATACCACGCCGACGACCAGTCCGATCACCAGAATGATCATCGCGCAGAACAGCGAAAATCCGAGCGGATTTGCGATCCGGAAATGTTTTTTTCTGTTTTTGATGCGTTTCATGGGATTTCTTCTCCTTGACGCTTCTTTGTTTGGTCTCATTTTAGCACGCAAAACGCAAATCGGAAGAGATTTTGCATTTTGTTTTCAAATAATTCATGACAATTCCGGATATTGGAAACATGCCGATTATTGCCGCTTTTGTTCGCAGCGTCCGACCATTCGTCTACGCATATCCTACCACAGATCCGACCGAAAAACCTCGCAACATTTTTTCACATTTCGGATAAGAATAATCGATATTTCTTTAAGAAAATCTATATATTTGTTTTTTCTTTAAGAAGCGGGCTGTTAAGAAAGTCCTGTCATTCTGAGCCTTTAGGCGAAGAATCTCCAAGAAACAGTACAAACTTTTAGGAGATCCTTCGTCGCGTTCAACTCCGCTGCGCTTCGTTACAGCGGTAGATCGCGCGCTTCCCGCGCGTACCATCGCTCCTCAGGATGACATTTCGAGACTTTCTTAACAGCCCCATAATTATAATTAATAACTAAATTTAATTATAAAATCAATCTAATTAGATTGAATATAATTAGATTTAATATAATTAGATTTAAGAATTATATTGAATCTGATTGCGTTCTTGTTTCAAGGGTCTTTTGGTTTTTCTTGAATACGACTACCCGCCCACCGCTGACGCGGTCCCCCATTCCTCACAAGGGAGAGTATACGGTTACGTCGATTCGACCTCCCCTTGTCAGTGCAGCCGAAGGCTGACGGAAGGGTAGTCATTCCCTCCAATTGTGAAAAAATGTTGCGAGGTTTTGGGCGGAGGCGTGTGCTATCATGGGGGTGCGGACCGAAGAAGAAAGGAGCACGCACATGAATTTTCGCAAAAAGGGATACAAATCCCGAAAAGTATGGTATGATACAGGTATGCCGAATATCTGCACGCATATCGCATTCGGCGTTCGCGTCGCCGCGGCGGTCGGAAAGCCCTTGGAAACGCTCGGGGATCTGTTCTTTCTCGGGTGTCTCGGACCGGATTATTATTTCTACGACCGTCTGCCGCCTACGCCGTTCATACCGCATCAGAAAAAGCACGGCAACGCTTTGCACGCGCTTGATTGCTATACGCTGTTTTCATCGCTGAGAGCCCATGCGGATCCGTCCCTGACGCCGTACCTTTACGGGTTTTTGACGCACATCGCGCTCGACAGCACGCTGCACCCGTACATCGTGTCGAAGCACAGCGGGCTTGCGCATTCGCGCTTCGAGGGCGTGATCGATTCGATCGTGTTCGAGGAAACGAAATCGGAAATCCCCTACGAGCAGATCTTCCGCGCAAAGGTCGACGTCACGCCGGTCGATGCGCTTTTGTCCGACGTCTCGCAGGCGCTTTTCCAAAAAAACGTTTCCGGCGCGTACCGGCGCGGCTTCCGCAAGTTCCAACGTCTCGTCCCGTTCCTGTACGATCCGGACCTTAAACGCTACCGCTTCTTCCTGCGGCTTGAAAAGCTGATCCGGCATCCCGGGCTGCTTTCCGATCTTCTGATCGGCGGCGGGCACGAGGACCCCGAGGGCTGCATGAACCTCGAAAAGCGCACGTGGGTCTCCCCTTGGGAGCCGGACCGCGTACGAAACGAAAGCGTGCCGGAGCTGATCGACGATGCGTTTGCGCTCGCCGGAGGGCTCATTTACGCGTTCGACGCCGATGCGGAAGATGCGCTGTACGCGCTGCTGAGAAACCGTTCGATGCAGAAGGGAGAGGTCGTATGAAGGCATGCTGTTTTACGGGACACCGCGAGCTGCCCGACGCGGGGACCGAGGCTTACTCCGCCCTGATCGCCGCGCTTGAAAACGCCGTCGCCGACGCGATCGCGGAGGGCTGCGATCGGTTCATTACCGGCGGCGCAAAAGGCTTTGATCTTTTGGCAGGCGAATGGATCCTTGCGAGTAAAAAGGTCGATCCCTCTCTTTCGCTTGCGGTCTACGTGCCGCACCGCGGGCAGGAACGGAATTTTTCGCCGGAGGATCAGAAGCGCTACCGCGCGCTTTTAGACGCTGCGGACGAGGTGCTGATCCTGTCCGAATCCTACTACCCCGGCTGTATGCGCGTGCGCAACGCGCGCATGGTCGAGGATGCGCAGTACTGCATCGCCTATGTGCGCAAAAAGCCGAGCGGCTCCGCGCAGACGATGCGCATGGCGGAGGCGAAGGGACGCAATGTCCTTCGGATCTGATATGACGTACGAACGAACCGTTTCCCCGATCCGGCTTGTGCCGATGTGCTTTACGCTCGCGCTTCTGCTGCTGTGCGCCGCGGAGGTGACGGGCTGGTTTGCGCTGCTGTTCCTGTTCCCGATCGCGCTGATCATGCTCCCGCTTTGCGAGGAGCGGCTCAATGGACGGCTGATCCTTTGCGATCTTGTCATTGCGGCGTTCGTGCTGTTTCTGCCCGTGCCGCATTATGCCTGGCTTGCGTACGTGTGCGTGCTCGCGCCGTATGTCCCGCTGCGTCACGCGATGCAGAACATGAGCGATCCGCGCCTTGCGATCCTGCTTCCGATCGGCGTCGATCTTCTCTGGACCGGGCTCGTGCTGTTTTTGCTCGCGCTTTTGGGCGTCAACGTATTTACCGCGTTTTCGCCGCTTCTGACCGTTTTGATCGGGGTCGGCGTGCTGCTGTTCCTCTTCCTGCTCGACGTTCTGTATCAGCTCACGCTGAAGCTGTACCGCGCAAAGCTTCGGCGGTTTTTGCTCCCGCGCGCATAAGCGCTTTCAAAGCGCGCATACTGTCGGTATGTGCGAGCAAAAAGCCATCCGAACCTATCAAAGTCTTTACCGCCGACGCCGCCGTCGGCGCATTTTCTTTGCGATTTCTCTGCTGCTTTTCACGCCGCTTCTGATCGGCGCGGTGTGGCTGTTTTCGCAGGAGGCGTGGAACGCGCTCGATCTTGAAAAGATCTACTCCGGCGAGGAAACGCTTCTGATCACCGACCGCGACGGCGCGACCGTTTCGAGGCTGTACCGCGAGGAAAACCGCGTCTCCGTCAGCGCGCAGTCGCTTCCCGCGCACGTCAGAAACGCGTTCCTCGCCGCGGAGGACGCGCGCTTCTATTCGCACCCCGGCTTCGACGTCATCCGCATCGCGGGCGCGGCGCTGCACGATCTTCGGGCGGGCTCGTACGTGGAGGGCGCAAGCACGATCACGCAGCAGCTCATCAAGCTTACGCACCTGTCCTCGGAGAAGACGCTCGACCGCAAGGTGGACGAAGCGATCCTCTCCTACCGCCTCGAACAGCTTCTTTCCAAGGACGAGATCTTGACCTGCTACCTGAACCGCGTCTATTTCGGCGGCGGCTATTACGGCGTCGAAGCGGCGGCAGAAGGCTATTTCGGCGTGCACGCAAGCGAGCTGACCCTTGCCCAAAGCGCGCTTTTGGCGGGCGTTTTGAAGTCCCCCGCAACCTACGCGCCGCATCTTCGCCCCGAAGCGTCGGTCGGCAGGCGCGGCGTCATCCTCGATCTGATGGTCGAATACGGCATGATCACGGACGCAGAGGCGGCAGCGGCGAAGGCAGAACCGCTGGTGCTCGTTTCCGACGCGCAGAAGCAGAAGCACAATTCCTATATCGACCTCTGCATGACGGAGGCGTGCAGGCTCCTGAACTGCGATCTCGACACGCTGCTTACAAGCGGTTATACGGTCGAAACGGCGATGGATCCAAACGCGCAGGCGATCGCGGAGAACGCGTTTTTAAACGACGCCTACTTTCCGCTGTACGGCACGGAATCGTGCGAGGGCGCGCTCGTTCTGATCGACACGAAGACCGGCGGCGTCTCCGCGATCGTCGGCGGCAGAGACACCGAAACCGCGCTCGGCTTCAACCGCGCGACGCGCATCCGCCGTCAGCCGGGCAGCGCGATCAAGCCGATCCTCGTCTATGCGCCCGCGCTCGAAGCGGGCTATACGGCGGCGTCCATGCTGCTCGACGACGCAACCGAGTTCGGCGACTATACGCCGCGCAACGCGAACGGACGCTTCTCCGGCTGGATCACCATGCGCGAGGCGGTCACGCGGTCGTTGAACCTGCCCGCCGTCTCGCTCTTTAAAGAACTCGGCGTGGAGCGCTGCAAGGCGTTTGCCGCGCGGTTCGGGATCCCGTTCGACGTGCGCGACGACTCGCTTACGCTCGCGCTCGGCGGGTTCACCTACGGCGTGTCGCCGTACCGTCTGTGCGGCGCGTACGCGGCGCTGTCCGCAGGCGGGATTTATCGCGCTCCGCACGTCGTGACGCGCATCACCGACCGCGCCGGAACCGAGCTGTACCGCTATGTCCCCGAAGACGTACGCGTCATGTCTGAGGAGAACGCGTTTATCCTGACTTCGCTTTTAAAGAGCGTCGCAAACAGCGGCACGGCAAGCCTTCTGAATCGCATCCCGATCCCGCTTGCGGCGAAGACCGGCACCGTCGGCGACGAGACGGGCAACCGCGACATCTGGCTCGCGTGCTACAATCCCGAATACGCCGCGGTCGTGTGGATGGGCTTTGACGACGCCAGGGACGGACGGTGTCTTCCGAAGGACTGCGGCGGCGGAACCTACCCCGCCATGCTGCTGTCCGACGTGTTTTCCGCGCTGTACCGCGACGCGGCGGCGCCGGACTTTGCCGTGCCGGACAACGTGATACAAGCGCCCTTAGATGCGACGACGCTCAATACGGAGCATATCGCGGTGCTTGCAAACGGACTCACGCCTGCCGAAGACACGGTTTTCGAATACTTCGTGCGCGGCACGGAGCCGAAGGCGGTCTCGGATTACTGGCAGATCCCGGAGCCGCCGACCGACCTTGCGGTTTCGATTTCGGGCGACACTGCGACCGTCACGTTTACCCCGCCGTCGCGCTACATGCGCTATCGGCTGTACCGCGAGGACCCGCAGGGCTTTTCGATCCTCGTCACGACCGTGGAGAACGCGATCTATCCGGTCACGGTCGAGGACGACGTTTCGGGGCTTTCCGGCGTATACGCATATTATGTCGTGCCGGTCCACCCGAAGCTTTCCGTAAACGGCGAGCCGCTGTGCGGCAGAGCGAGCGGAAAGCGGATGATTTCGGTGCGGTATGCCTCGGCGTTCGCGCCGTAAATTTTAAGTTTCTTTCAAACGGAGGTTGACGAATCTTCGAATTTATATTATATTATACATGGGTAATAATATTTGTTGCCGCAAATTTTATATGGAGAGTGAGAACTATGGATTACAAGGCACTCGCAGCCAATGTCGAGAACCGCGAGGGTTTTGGCACGCAGGAATGGGTCTATCGCGTACTGCGCGCCGGTATCGTAAATGGGGCGCTGCCCGGCGGAATGCAGCTCAAACAGGATGAAATTTCCGCAGCGCTGAACGTCAGCCACATCCCCGTGCGCGAGGCGCTTCGCCAGCTTGAGGCGCAGCAGCTCGTGACGATCCACGCAAACCGCGGCGCAACGGTCACTGAGCTTTCGCGCGACATGCTGATCAACTGCATGCAGGTCCGCGCGGCGATCTCCACCGCGATGCTCGCCATCGCCGTTCCGCGCATGACGCAGGAGGATTTTGACGAGCTGGACGCGATCCTCGAGGAGCAGCGTAAGACGGCGGACACGATGCCGACCGAGCATCTCAACGAGCGCTTCCACGACCGTCTGACCGCGAAGGCGAACAATCCGGTCGCCGACATGCTGATGGAGATCATTCAGGCGAACATCAACCGGTACCTGCGCACGGGCTTCTACAGCGATGCGGCAGAGCGCGAGCTTTCCGTCACCGAGCACGAAAAGATCCTCGACGCCTGCAAGGCGGGCGACGCCGATCTCGCGGTCAAGCTTCTGCAGGCGCACATCATGGACGCCACCGCGCTGATCCCGGAAAGCATTCAGTAAACTCAAATCAAAAAAGGCTGTTCTTCGGAACAGTCTTTTTTGATGGGCGGACAACCCTTCCGTCAGCCTTCGGCTGCCACCCTCCCTTACACAGGGAGGGCAAGAT
>CALGGM010000213.1 GCA_937915925.1 uncultured Clostridia bacterium
TCCTCAGAATCTATGATGAAGCTGCCATTATCCGGTTTTAACTTAATGACATTGGGAATATTGCGCCGTATTTCGCTGCCGTACTGCAAATAATCGCTGCCATTTGCAGAAGGCTTCCCTTTCGAAAAGCGCACGATTCGGGTATGATGAATGCGTAAACAAGAGGCGGGTCACCGCCGGAACACTTAGGACTGAGGAGAGAAAGGAGCGGGAATCATGAATTTCTTTGCAGAACACACAGGTCTTCTGATCGGGCTGATCGTCGCGGCGGTCGCCGCCGTGATCGCGATCATCGTCAGCGGATACGTCAAGGCGCCCCCGGACAAGGCGTTCATCATCTCGGGCATCAAGAAGCAGCCGAAGATCCTGATCGGACGCGCAGGCATCAAGCTTCCGTTTCTTGAAAGGAAGGACACGCTGGTCTTAAAGCAGATCAGCATCGACATCAAGACGAACGGCTACGTGCCGACGCTCGACTTCATCGGCGTGGACATCGACGCGGTCGCGAAGGTTCGGCTGAAGACCGATCCGGAGGGCATCAAGATCGCGATGAAGAACTTCCTGAACATGTCCGAGGAATCGATCACCAAGGCGCTGACCGATTCGCTGCAGGGCAACATGCGTGAGATCATCGGCACGGTCAAGCTGAAGGAGCTGAACACCGACCGCAAGAAGTTCGGCGACGAGGTACAGCAGAAGGCGCAGACCGACATGAACGCGCTGGGCGTTGAGATCATCTCCTGCAACATCCAGAAGATCGAGGATGAAAAGGGACTGATCGTTGCACTCGGTCAGGACAACATGTCGCAGATCCAGAAGGACGCGTCGATCGCCAAGGCGCAGGCGGAGCGCGACGTCGCGATCGCCGAAGCGGAAGCAAAGCGGATGGCGAACGAGGCGCAGGTCGCGGCGCAGACCGAGATCGCGTCGCGCAGAAATGAGCTTCGAATCCGCGAGGCGGAGCTGAAGCGGGCGTCCGACCAGAAGCAGGCGGAAGCGGACGCCGCGTACGAGATCCAGCAGCAGGAGCAGCGCAAGACGATCGAGGTCGCCACGGCGAACGCGAACATCGCGCGTCAGGAACGCGAGATCGAGCTGAAGAAGAAGGACGTCGAGGTGACCGAGCAGACGCTCGAAGCCGAGATCAAGAAGAAGGCGGAAGCCGAGAAGTTCGCCCGTCAGCAAAAGGCGGAGGCGGAGCTGTTCGAACGGCAGCGTAAGGCGGAAGCCGAGAAGTTCGAACGCGAGAAGGCGGCGGAGATCCGCAGGATCCACGCGGAGGCGGAGAAGTTCGAGCGCGAAAAGGAAGCCGAGGCACAGCGCGTGCAGGCGGAAGCGGAAAAGTACGCGAAGATGCAGGAGGCGGAGGGCATCCGCGCGGTCGGCGAAGCGGAAGCGGCGGCGATCGAAGCCCGCGGCATCGCAGAGGCGGAGGCGCTCGAAAAGAAGGCGGAGGCCATGAAGAAGTACGGTCAGGCAGCCATGATGGAAATGATCGTGAAGGCGCTCCCCGAAATGGCGGCGTCGATCGCAAAGCCGCTCGAATCCATCGACAAGGTGACGATCATCGACGGCGGCCGCGGCGGAAGCGGCGTGGATCAGATGGGTTCCTTCGTCCCGAGCGTGCTTGCCCGCACCATCGAAACCATGAAGGAGGTCACCGGGCTCGACCTTGTGGACATCATGAAGGCGGAGACCTACGACGCAAAGGTGAACCGCAACGTGACCGTGCAGGGCGACCCGCAGGGCGCGGTCAAAACCGCCATGAACGAAGAATAATCGGACGGTAAAACAACGGAGGGGGTTTCGACCCCCCTCCGATCAGGCTGTCGCAAAAGGGGTCAGACCGTTTGCGACGAGATGATTCAAATGAATACTTGTCGGATGAAAGGGCGCAAGGGCGCCCTTTCTTTCTATTATTTCGCCGCAAACTATTCGCGTTTTCTTAACCACTCCGCTTCGCTCCGTTACAGCGGTGACGTCGCGCGTTACTCGCGCGTCGCCATCTTCAGTCGCATACGTTAGTATAGCTCCGTCGCGAAAACGCGAATTCCGCCACCCCTTATCAACAGCCTGCTCAGCGTGTCAAAAGGTTTTTTGACACGCTGAACGGAGGGGGTTTCGACTCCCTCCGATTCTTTTATTTTCAAATTGTTACGCTTTACCCTCCGGCTCCTCTGCGGGTTCCTCGGCCTCCTCCGGCTCCTCGGCTTCCTCGGCAGGCTCCTCTGCGGGTTCCTCGGTGGCTTCCTCCGGCTCCTCGATCGCCTCTTCAGGTTCCTCCGGCTCCTCTGCAGCTTCCTCTGCGGCTTTCTCGGGCTCGGGGACCGTCAGATCGTCTTCACGGAAGACCTGAAACGGCGCGCCCTTTTTAAGCTTACGCGAATAGATCAGCACCGCAACGCCCGCGAGCAGGATCAGAAGGCTGATCCACTGCGAGGTGTAGAGCGGACCGAACTTGCCGCGCACGGCATCGCCGCGGAACATTTCGATCACGAAGCGCCAGATCGCGTACAGCGTGAGGTACCAGCCGGTCGCCGTGCCGAGATGCTTTTCGTTGCGGAAGATCAGCACGAGCACGACGCACAGCAGCAGCAGGAAGATCGACTCCATCAGCGGCACGGGCAGACGCGTCGCGCCGTCCGCGTAATGCACCGCACAGGTCCCGCCGTAAGTCAGGATCCCGAACTGGCTCGTTTCACCGGTCGCGAGCCCGTAGCAGCAGCCGACGAGAAGGCAGCCGATGCGTCCGAACGCGTGCGCCACGCAGAAGCACGGCGCGAAGAGGTCGGTAAACTCGAAGAAATGCTTTTTCTTCTTTTTGGCGACGAGCGCGATGCCGATGATGCCGCCGATCAGACCGCCGTAAAAAACCATGCCCTCCATGATCAGGCTCAGTAGCCCTTGGAAGAAGCCCAGGGAAAACGCGTCGCGGAATGCGTTCGGCGTGACGATCCAATAGAGAAGCTTCATGCCGACAAAGCCCAGAAGCACCGCCGTGATGATCGCGTCGACGAACTCGCCGTTCCAGTCCAGCGCGGATTTTTTACGCAGAAGCCAGCTTAAAAGCACGGCGAGGATCGCGCCGACGAACACGCAAGCGCCCATCGACGGCACGCCGAAGCTGCCGATTTTGAATAAGAATGTACCGATCATTGTGTCTCCTTTCGCGGCTTTCCCGCCGCTTTTCGGTATTGATATAGTTTATCATATCCTGTTTTTCTTGTAAAGCGGTTGACAAACGCCACCGAAAAGTTATATCCTATTATATCTATGGAGCATCAACGGAAAGGAGCTTTTCATGGCAGATATTTACGATTTCAACGCTGTTGAAAAGAAGTGGCAGGCGTATTGGGACGCGCAGCACTGCTTTGAGGCGGAGAAGGACCATAGCAAACCGAAATTCTACGGGCTCGTGGAGTTTCCCTACCCGTCCGGCGCGGGCATGCATGTCGGGCACATCAAGGCGTACACGAGCCTTGAGATCATTTCGCGCAAGCGCCGTATGCAGGGCTACAACGTCCTGTTCCCGATGGGCTTTGACTCGTTCGGTCTGCCCGCCGAGAACTACGCGATCAAGACCAACACGCATCCGCACGTCATCACCACGGCGAACATCGAGCATTTCAAGGATCAGATGAAGCGCGTCGGCTATTCGTTCGATTGGACGCGCGAGATCGCCACGTCCGTTCCCGATTACTATAAGTGGACGCAGTGGATCTTCCGGAAGCTGTTCGACCACGGGCTCGTGTTCCGCGCAAAGACGCTCGTGAACTACTGCCCGAACTGTAAGGTTGTGCTCAGTAACGAGGATTCGCAGGGCGGCAAGTGCGACGTATGCCACAGCGACGTCGTGCAGCTTTCTAAGGACGTATGGTATCTGAAGATCACGGCGTATGCCGACAAGCTCTTGAACGGTCTTTCCGACGTCGATTATCCGGACTCCATCAAGCAGCAGGAGGTCGACTGGATCGGCAAGTCCGTCGGCGCGTTTGTGAACTTCAAGGTGAAGGATATTCCCGAAGCACTTGAGATCTACACGACCCGCTGCGACACGCTCTACGGGGTCACGTTCATGGTCGTCGCGCCCGAGCATCCGATGCTTGATAAGTACAAGGACCGCATCGAAAACTGGAACGAAGTCGAGGCATACCGCGCGGCGTGCGCAAAGAAGACCGAGTTTGAACGCACGCAGCTCAGTAAGGAAAAGACGGGCGTGCGCTTACAGGGCTTTACGGCGATCAATCCGGTGAGCGGCAAGGAGATCCCGGTGTTTATCGCGGACTACGTCATGATGGGCTACGGCACCGGCGCGATCATGGCGGTGCCTGCGCACGATCAGCGCGACTGGGAGTTTGCGCATAAATTCGGCGTGGACATCATTCCGGTCATCGAGGGCGGCGACATCGAAAAAGAAGCGTACACCGGCGACGGCAGGATGATCAATTCCGACTTCTTGAACGCCTACGACAACAAAAAGGATTCCATCGCGGCGATGCTCGACTACCTTGCCGAACACAACCTCGGCAAGAAGGGCATTCAGTACAAGATGAAGGACTGGGCGTTCAACCGTCAGCGCTACTGGGGCGAGCCGATCCCGCTCATCCACTGCCCGAACTGCGGCACGGTCGGCGTGCCGTACGACGAGCTTCCGCTGGCGCTTCCGGACGTGGAGAACTTCGCGCCCGGCACCGACGGACAGAGCCCGCTCGCGCGGATCGAATCGTTTGTCAACTGCACCTGCCCAAAGTGCGGCGGAAAAGCAAAACGCGAAACGGACACCATGCCCCAGTGGGCGGGATCGAGCTGGTATTATCTCCGATTCATCGATCCGCACAACGACAAGGTCTTCTGCGATCCGGAGGAAATGAAATACTGGATGCCGGTCGACTGGTACAACGGCGGCATGGAGCACGTCACGCGGCATCTGCTGTATTCGCGCTTCTGGCATCACTTTCTCTACGACATCGGCGAGGTCAACACGCCGGAACCGTACGCAAAGCGCACGTATCAGGGCTTGATCTTAGGACCCGACGGCGACAAGATGAGCAAGTCCAAGGGCAACGTGGTCGACCCGATCAGCGTCATCGACCGGCTCGGCGCCGACACGCTGCGCCTCTACGTGATGTTCATGGGCGATTACATGGCGGCGACGCCGTGGAGCGAGGACTCCGCAAACGGCTGTAAGCGCTTCCTCGACCGCGTGTGGAGACTGCAGGACCTTGTAAAGGGTGAGGGATGGACCGACGATGATCTGCGCACAAAGGTCAACGCATGCATCAAGAAGGTCTCTGAGGACTACGAGCGCATGAAGTTCAACACCGCGATCGCCGCGATGATGACGCTCGTCAACGACTTCTACGCAAAGGGGTCGCTCACGAAGGACGAATTCCATACGCTGCTGCTGCTCCTGTACCCCGTCGCGCCGCACATTGCGGAGGAGCTCAACGAAAAGCTCGGCTTTGACCCGCTGTGCCGCGCCGCATGGCCCGCATACGATCCCGACGCGCTCGTGGAAAACACGATCGAGTACGGCGTACAGGTCAACGGCAAGGTCCGCGCGCGCATCAAGCTTCCGGTCGGCATGGAGAACGCGGCGATCGTCGAAGCAGCTCTGGCGCTCGGCGACGTCAAGCCCTTTGTCGAGGGCAAGACGATCCGCAAAACGATCGTCGTCAAGAACATCATCAACCTCGTTGTGGGTTGAACATAAGGCGGGATTCCCCGCCTTTTTTCATATCCCGCAGCGTCGGTACACCGTAAACGGCTTTGACAATCCCTCCGTCACTTGCAGCAAAGCTGCTTCGTGACACCTCCCTTTACACAAGGGAGGCAAGGTCGCTTGATTTGCCTATATAATGCGGCATAAAAGCTTGGCTCCCCTGTGTAAGGGGAGCTGTCAGCGTCAGCTGACTGAGGGGTTGTCGTGCGCAAACTCGATATGCGGTCTTGGACCGCGCGATATGATATCGGCGCAACAGCGATATCACGAAAGGAAACGATGGAACAGCATTATTTCAATATCAACGACGCGGGGCTGAACATCCGCTGTAAGCTCTATTCCGAGGGGCGCGGCGACGTCAAAACGCTCGTGATCTTCGGACACGGATTCGGCGGGCACAAGGACAACCGCGCGGCGGAGCGGTTCGCGAAGCATGTTCTTGAAAAGAATCACGGCGTCGCGCTGCTCACCTTCAACTGGCCGTGCCACGGCGACGACGTGCGAAAGACGCTTCGTCTCTTTGACTGCGATGCGTACCTATCCGCGGTGCTCTCATGGGCGAAAGCGCGGTATCCGGACGCGAGGCTTTTCGGCTATGCCACGAGCTTCGGCGGGTATCTCTTTCTGAAATACATTTCCGAGCACGGCGATCCGTTTTTGAAAACCGCGCTGCGCTGTCCCGCCGTCGTGCTGTACGACGTGATCTTCGGCTCGATCATGACGGACGCCGAACGCGAGCGCATCCGAAAGGGCAAGCCCGTGTCCGTCGGCTTCGACCGCAAGGTGGAGATCGACAAAGCCTTTCTGGACAGCGTGCGCGAGGCGGACATTGCCGGACGCGACTTTCTCCCGTACGCGGACGATCTGTTCATCCTGCACGGCACGGCGGACGAGATCGTTCCGTTCGACGCGGTGAAGGCGTTCGCGGAGAACAACGTGATCGACTTTGAGCCGATCGAAAACGCCGATCACCGCTTCCGTTCGCCCGAAAAGACTGATCTTGCGACCGCAAAGATCTGCGCCTTCTTCGGGCTCCGCTGACACCCCGTCAAGTTCGTGCAGTTCAAGCAACACCTCATCAGTCAGCTTCGCTGCCAGCTTCTCCTCGAGGAGAAGCCTTTTGGCTGCGCATGAATGCATACACGTACCGTAGGGGCGGATCGCATCCGCCCGCCGTATTTCGCGCGGGCGTCAGCCCGCATATCGTGCATATCGTGCTTGGTGAAGGCAAGCATATCGTTCTTCGACAGCAGAATATCGTCTTATAAATGCGATATGCCCTGACGGGCGCGAGATGCCTTCGGCACGATATTCCTTCGGAACGATATTCGGCTGACGCCGAGCGACAATCCCTCCGTCATCAATGTGCCGAAGGCACGCATCATGCGAAGCGCGTCACCTTGCCGCCCGAGGAGGCAGCAAATCAAGCGGGCATATAAAAAGAGCCGTTCGGTCTTCCGAGCGGCTCCTTTGCATTTTTTGATCAGCCGTTGATGTTGTAGTCTGCGTTGATCAGGTTCATCGACTTCAGGAACTTGTGCGTGTAGATGAACGGACCGACGACGATCAGCGAACCGAGCACGCCCCAAAGCCAGAAGGTCGACGCGCTGAACGCATAGTTCTGACCTCTTCTCGTGAGCTCAGCGCCGATGCGGTTGGAGATCTTGTGCTGCCAAACGATTGCGCCGATGCCAAGCGTGATCGGAGCGATCAGGAAGAACAGCAGCGCAAAGTGCATCGTCTTCTTGCCGTCGTAGCGGGACGCGACCTCGTTGATCTCCGAAGAAATGTGGCAGTTCACCACGAGCGCATAGATGCCGAGCGTAATCAGCGACAGCAGAATGTACTTCAACAGTCCACGATCGGTCTTTAACTGTCTTACCGGTTGATTCGTTTCCATTGCTTTTCTCCTCATATCCTTTATTATTTGGCAACTCCGCATCCGCGAAATCCACCTATTAAAGTATATCGAGAACCGTCCGTTCTGTCAATCCCGTTTGCTATATTTTCTCACGACTCGTGGACGCGCTTGCCGGTGATGTGCTCGGGGACGAGGGCGGTGACGAGCACGCGGTCGGAGACGGTCGCCCATTCGTGCTCAAAATACGACGCGTCGGTGAAGCGCTCGGTCAAGCCCAGAAGGGCGGTTTTCATGCGTGCCTCATCCTCGACGATCTCGATTTTGCCGAATACGATCACGCTTTCAAAGTCCATCGACCAGTCGTTTTCGCGCGGGACGCCGTCGCCGAGCACGCAGTACGACGCGCGCGGATCACGCGCGATCGCGTCGAACCGGTGTCCCGCCTTTGCGCCGTGAAAATAAAGCTTGCCGTCCGCCTCGTTGTACCAGTGATCGACCGGCATGCCATACGGGTATCCGTCGTCGCCGAGCACGGACAGCACGCCGCGCTTCTGCGTCTTCAAAAGCGCGATGCACGCGTCCTGTTCCATCTGCTGTTTTGCCCTTCGCATCGTCCGAAACATCGCTTGCCTCCTCGGTTTTGGTACGTCCATGATACCATCGGCGCGGCGGCGCTGTCAATCGCGGGTTTGGGGTTGCGCGCGGCGGGAAAAGTTGGTATACTGTAATCTGAACAAATCTGCGGGAGGATGTATGAAAAAGGGACAAACAAGGCAGAGCGATCCGGAGCGGCTGAAAAAAATTCTGCGTGAATGCGGCAAGGTCCTGTTCATGACGCTGATGATCTCGATCGAAGCGCTTGCGGTCGCGGCGCTGTACACGCCGGCGGACGTCGTCACGGGCGGCGTCACCGGTATTGGCATGCTGCTCGAATACGCCACGGGCGGCGTGTTTCCGAGCTGGCTGTTTGTTGTGGTCGTGAATATCCCGCTGCTGATCCTTGCGTTCCGGTTTCTGCATATTCGCTTTACGTTATACACACTTTTAATGACCGTGCTGTTTTCCGGCGAGCTCGCGCTGTTTGCAAACCTCAACCTTCCCGAGCTGTTTGACATGTCCGAGCCCGCGTGGCGCATGGTCAGCGTGACCTTCGGCGCCGTCGCGATGGGCGTTTCGGGCGGCATGATCGTGCGGCTCGGCGGCAGCACCGGCGGTCTGGACATCGTTTCCCTGCTGATCAACCGCAAGTATTCCATCTCGATCGGTACGGTCTCGATGGGCATCAACATCGTGATCGCGCTGGCGCTCGGCGTTCTGCACGCCGTGAACAAGGGCAACTACCGCACGGGCGTGGAGAGCGCGGCGCTGTCGTTCATCGCGCTGTTCGTAACCACGGTCGCGTTCAACAACATTATCATCGGCATCAACCGCACGAAAACGCTGTTCATCATCTCGGACAAGTGGAACGAGATCGCGCCGGACGTGCTGAACAAGGTGCATCGCGGCGTGACCTACATTCCGTGCCGCGGCGCGTACACCAACCAGGACAAGACGCTCGTTTACATCCTGACCAAAACGATCGAGCTTGCGAGCATTCGTCGGCTCGTTCTCGAAAAAGACCCGACGGCAATCATTTCCATCATCGATACGCGGGAGGTCATCGGCAAGGGCTTCACCGCAGTCAACTGACAGAAAGGAAGGAACAGTATGAAGAATTGGATCGAAACAACGCTCCCCGCGCAGATCGAGGACCTCAAGGCGCTCGTGCGCATCCCGTCCGTGTCCCGCGGCGATCCCGCGGAGCCGGGCAAGCCGTTCGGCAAGACCGTGTATGAAGCGCTGCAGGCGACGCTTGCGATCGCAAGACGGCTCGGGCTGAAGGCTTGGGACGTGGACGGCTACTGCGGCGTGGTCGAGTACGGCGAGGGCGAAGAGCTTCTCGGCATCCTTGCGCATCTGGACGTCGTGCCGGAGGGCGAGGGCTGGAGCGTACCGCCGTATGCCGCGACCGAAAAGGACGGGCGCATCATCGGGCGCGGCACGCTGGACGATAAGAGCCCGGCGCTCTCCGCGATCTATGCGCTTGCGGCGATCAAGGAAAGCGGCGCAAAGATGAAGCGTCGCGTCCGCGTGATCCTCGGCTGCGACGAGGAGATCGGCTCCTTGGGCGTCGAGCATTATCTGAAGGTCGAGGGACAGCCGACGATGGCGTTCACGCCCGACGCGGAATACCCGGTCGTCAATTCCGAGATGGGCATCCTGCACACGACCTACGAAAAGAAATACGCGTCTGCGCTTAGAATCGACTGCGGCTCGGCGGCAAACGTCATTCCCGGCGTGATCCGCGCGACGCTTCCCTGCGAGGCGATCCCGGTCAATGCGCCCGAGGGCTATACGGTGACTTATGAGGGCAACCGCATCACGGTCGAGGGCCGCGGCGGTCACGCGTCCATGCCGGAGTTTGCGAAAAATGCGCTGCAGGCGCTGATGGGAATTCTCAGCGAGCAGCCGCTTCCCGAGGAGGATCTGAAAACCGTTTCCGCACTGCATGCGCTGTGGAAGCTTGATATGCACGGCGAATCGCTCGGCATTGACGTGACCGACGAATCGGGCCGCATCACCTATCAGCCCGACGTGATCCGCTTCGACGAAACCGGCGTACGCTTCATCGCCGACTGCCGCCATCCGTTCTCGGCAAAGGCGAAAGATCTTTTGAAGACCTGGGACGCGGCATACGGAAACGCGGGCTTTGTCCGCACCGATACCGTGGTCAAGCCGGGTCACTTCATCCCGGCGGATTCGGAGCTTGTTTCCACGCTGATGAACGTATACAACGAGCTGAACGGGTCCGACGCAAAGCCGCTGTCGATGGGCGGCGGCACGTATGCGCGTGAGATGGAAAACGCGGTTGCGTTCGGCACGGTGCGCGAGGGCGAGGAGAGCGTCTGCCACATGCCGGATGAGTCGATCTCGATCGAGGACATCCGCTTCAATACGAACTGCATGGCGGAGGCGATCCGCCGGCTCGCAACCGTCTGATATGGCGCTGGTATATCTCGTCGAAGACGACGCCGACATCCGCGAAATGGAGGCCTACGCGCTGAAAAGCGCAGGGCTTTCCGTCGAGGCGTTCTCCGAGAGCGGGACATTTTTAAAGGCTGTAAAGACGCGTCTTCCGGATCTGGTGCTCCTTGACATCATGCTGCCCGGCACGGACGGCATGCAGGTATTGAAGCTTCTGCGCGCGGACGCGGCGACGCGGGAGCTTCCGATCATCATGGTCTCGGCAAAGACCGCGGAGGCGGACAAGGTCAACGGGCTCGATTCCGGCGCGGACGATTACCTTACAAAGCCGTTCGGGATCATGGAGCTGGTTTCGCGCTGCAAGGCGCTTTTACGGCGCGCGCAGCGAAAGGCGGCGGTGCTCGCGTTCGACGCGATCGAGCTGGACGACGAGCGGCACCGCGTCACTGTCGACGGGCAGGAGACGGAGCTGACGTTCAAGGAATACGGGCTTTTAAAGTACCTTCTTGAAAACAGCGGCACGGCGGTCTCGCGCGATCGGCTGATGGAAGCGGTGTGGGGCTTTGCCTTTACCGGCGAAACGCGCACCGTCGATATGCACATCAAGACGCTTCGAAAGAAGCTGGGCGACGCCGGAAATCTCATCGAGACCGTGCGCAACGTGGGCTATCGGCTCGGGAGGTAACCATGAACGATACGATGCTTTCCGCGATCCTCGACGCGATGGAGGACGGCGTCGTCGTGTTCGATCTTGAAGGCACGGCGCTGCTCTGCAACGACGCGGCGTACGGTTTGCTGCACAAAAAGCCCGGCGCGATCCGCACGATCGCCGATCTGCCGGGCGAGGTGCATCCCTTTTTCGAGGGCGTGCGCAGCGGCAGCACGGAAGCGGTCGAGCTGTTCGGCGAGGCGGTGCGTCTGCGCTATCAGGACGTGACGGAAAACGGACTGCGCACAGGCGCGGTGCTGATCCTCTCCGATCTCGGCGAGCAGCAGCGCGCGGAGCGCATGCGCCGTGAGTTCACCGCGAACGTTTCGCACGAGCTGAAAACGCCGCTGACGTCGATCTCCGGCTATGCCGAGATGATCGAAAACGGCATGGCAAGGGACGAGGACATCCGCCTGTTTGCCGAGCGCATCCGCCGCGAATCGAACCGCATGCGGTCGCTGGTATCGGACATCATCACGCTGTCCGAGCTCGACGAGCGCGCGCTGTACGGGCAGGCAGAACCCGTGGACCTTTACACGCTCGCCGAGGAAGCCGTGGAAACGCTGAAAAGCGCGGCGATGCTGCGCGGCGTGTCCGTGCAGCTCTCGGGCGGACCGACCTTGGTCAAGGGCGTGCGCGAGCTGCTTTCGGAGCTCATCTATAACCTTCTGGACAACGCGATCCGCTATAACCGCGACAACGGCACGGTCTCCGTGCGCACCGCGGGGCGTACGCTGTCCGTGCGCGACACCGGCATCGGCATTCCGCGGCATCACCAAAACCGCATCTTCGAGCGGTTCTACCGCGTCGACAAGAGCCGCAGCAAGGCGACGGGCGGCACGGGGCTCGGGCTTGCAATCGTCAAGCACATCACACAGCAGCACCACGCCGAGCTCACCTTAAAAAGCGCCGAGGGCATCGGCACCGAGATCACCGTCACCTTCCCGGAAAATGAATAGCATTGCACGTTCGGGATCACCGAAATTACCGAGGCTTCTCCGTTGGAGAAGCCTCAGGCTGTCGCAAAAGGGGTCAGACCATTTGCGGCGAGATATTATAAATGAAT
>CALGGM010000214.1 GCA_937915925.1 uncultured Clostridia bacterium
ATACGCGATCACTGGATAACATCACAGCATATATCCCGTCCAACGCTTCTCTGCAAAAGATTTTCCTCTGCGCGACCACCGCACAGGTCGTTGCTACCGCAAGCTTCGGTGTCAATACCCCTGCGCTCGGCGCACTGAAGATCAAGAAGGTCGGTGACGACAGCAAGCCGCTTGCAGGCGTTAAGTTCGGCATCTATAAGGACGCGAACTGTACGCAGAAGGTGACTGAAGTCACAACCGGCAGTGACGGCACGGTCACGGTCAATGAGCTGGACGCTGGAACGTACTATGTTAAGGAACTTTCCACGGTCAAGCCGTATGTAGTGGATGGTCTGACGCACTCCGTCATCGTCAAAGTCAGCGAAACCGCAACGCTTGAACTGGAGAACGAAACCGCAAAAGGCGCGATCAAGATCACAAAGACCGCGTATGTGCTGACCGGCACGACCGCTACGGCAACCGAATACGGTCAGCTCCATTCCCCGAAGTACGAAGTTAAGGGGCTTCCGGGCTGCGAGTTCGAGGTAAAGGATTCTTCCGGTACGGTCATTGCGACGATCGTCTCGGATGAAAACGGCATTGCAGAAACCGGTCTGCTGCCGTTTGGTACTTATACCATCCAGGAAACGAAGACCGTAGCCGGCTACGATCTCGATCCCTCGATCTACACCATCACGCTCGCGTACAAGGATCAAAACACCCCGATCGTGTATGCGGAACAGTCCATCAGCAACAAGCGGATCCCCGGCTCGGTCAAGATCAAAAAGACCTGTGAGTTCTTTGACACGGAAACCATGACCTTCAAGAAGGGACCGCTCGAAGGTGCGGTGTTCGGACTCTACACGGCAGAAACGATCAAGATGATCCCGAAGAATACGCTGGTCGATCTTCTGACGACGGACGCAAACGGCGTTGCGACCTCCGTGACTACGCTGCCGTTCGGCAAGTATTACCTGAAGGAGCTCAAGGTTCCGGACGAAACGATCCATCTGATCGAAGAATCCTTCCCGGTAACGGTCAGCGGCGCGAACACGGATTACTTCAAGAAACCGATCGAAAACGAACGCTTTAAGGGCAATCTCGCCATCTGGAAGGAAGACGATTCCAACCCCGGTCGTATGCTCGAAGGCGCACAGTATGAGATCCGCGACAAAAACGGGCTCCTTTACGACACCATGACCACTGACAAGGATGGTTACGCCTGTTCGATTGATCTGACTGTCGGAAAGTATTACGTCAAGGAAATCGTGCCCCCACCCGGCTTTATTCTCTCGGACGAAGTGATTGAAGCGGAGATTACGACGGATAACAAGGCGACAATCGTGTTTGAGCGCACCAATGAGCAGACGCACATCGTGCTGAAGAAGACTGACTTCACCACCGGCAAGCCCGTGTATGAGGCGTTCTACGAGATCAAGAATTCCAAGGGTGAGGTCGTATTCGAAGGTGAAACGGATCTGAATGGCGAAATCATCCTGTATGAGCTGCCTGCCGATACCTATACCTTCACAGAGACTGTTGCCGCGGAAGGTTTTACGCTGAGTCCTGAAACCTTCACCTTTACTGTCGATTACCACGGCAACATCACCGGAACAACCGACATCACGGACGAGCCCACCTGTCTGCAGCTCAATAAGCTGAACCTGTATTCCGGGAAGCCCTTTGCCGGAGTCGAGTTCCGTCTGGTAGATTCGGATGGGCAAACCGTGCGTACGGTTCCCTATACTCCCGAGCCCGAAATCCTTGTAAAAGCAAGTGCAGAAACAGCAACGGCTTCCTTCCCTGAACATAGCTTCCGTGTATGGGCAAAGGATGGCGAGGACACGTTCTTCACCGACGAGAATGGCTTTGTCGAGTTCCGCTATCTCCCCGTAGGAACGTACACGCTCGAAGAAGTCTATCCGACCGGCTACATCGGACCGGAAGTAGTCACCTTTACACTGACCGATAAAGACGGTGTTTCCAATCCAAAGATCGTGAACGTCGAGAACTGCCCCACCGGGCTGAAGATCATCAAGGTGGATGCGAAGTCCGGCAACCCGCTGGCTGGCGCAGGATTCTGTCTGAAGGTCAAGGGCGAAAGCGACTTTGAGATTCTGAAGCTCCGAAAGGAAGCGGACGGCAGCTTCTTCTATGATCCGAACGGCACGATCACCGACATGATCACCGACGGAACCGGCGAGCTCACCATCTATGGCTTGCCGCTCGGCGAAATCTGGATCGAGGAAACTGTCACCCCGGACGGTTACTTCCCGATCAGCGCACAGAAGGTCGAACTGACCCGCGAGAACACGAATGGCGACCCGCTGACGTTCCGGATCGAAAACCACAAGTTCGTCAAGCTCGGTATGGATTCCGACTGGTGGGAATTCCCGGCGCTCTGTTCCGGCGTTCTCCTTCTGCTCGGCGGACTCGTCGCTGCGGCAATCATTGTCGCAAAGAAGCGCAAGAGACTCAGAGAGGAGGTATAAGGCATGACCCCGAAAGTTATCATTGCAATCGTGCTTGTCGCGATCATCATCGGCGGCTTCATCTTTCTGCAGGTCAGAAAGAAGAAACAGTAAGGCATATATAAAAGATGTAGCCGTTAAAAATGCGGCTACATCTTTATCAAAAGCACTTGTTTATCGCACGGCAGGCAATGCTTTCAGATAATCCTCAACATTGAGATATCTGATTTCGTCCACAACGGTGTCCGCACCGCGGTAAAGAACATACTTTCCTTGAATACTTCCATATCGAAACGCCGTATCTTTGCACTTCGCAGGATCTATTAGATGTCGTATTTGATTCTTGTCAATCTCTTTGCTGTGCTTGACTTCATAAATCTCGCAGCAGGCATGATCCGGATCGAATACTACCATATCAAACTCTCCAACAGCAAATTGCAGTTTGAATACCTGACAGTTTGGCTTTGCCTTTTTCGTTTCGAGAAGCACAATGTCTTCCATCATTCTGCCTTTGATTTCATTTAGAATACGTTCTGTTACCATGTTCCGTTCCGTCAGCGAAAGCGTTTGGAAAGTCTCATCAAGCATGATTTGATTGATCAAAGCAACTGCTTGCGAATAGCGCATGCCAGGTTGCGTAATGACCGTTCTCGTCTCTTTCCTGTTCAAATTCGACATATGTATAATGTCGATATCAAGGGTCAAATCTAGAAGATCCAAATAGTCTTTGATTTGGGCTCGATGCTCTTCCGTAATCTCGACGGTTTGCTCCTCCTTGTTCTTGATTTCGAGGATCTCCCGCAATCGCTGCGTAACCTTTTCCTTATCAATTCGATCGAGGATATCATTTGTGCTTCTCAAATTGTTCTCCGAAATACGCAGATCGGTTGATCTGAACTGCCTTGTCAACACTTCAATTGTAAACCGGTGATTGATGTCTTCAATGATGCGATTTATGGCACTCGTCAGTTCGTTTTTGTTGTATAGCTCAATCAAACTGCCGAAGTGCGCTTCATACCGATAGTTCTTCAATGAATGCTGTATGTTCTTGGCGATTGCGCTGTCCACATACTCATCCGTCGACTTTTTACTGGCAAATGTGGGCGTTGCGTTGTATTTGATTCCACCCATGCTCATGGTTCCGCCATATCGAATGTATTCATCGATTCCCTTGATGCCGAGAACCCCCTCAAATTCACGATATGGTATAAATGTCGTGTGCAGCATGATACAACGATCGTAGAGCTGTTCATCCTCCGAAAAGACAAAGCCCAATGAGTCTGTACCGGACAGCACAATCTTCATTCCGCTTGCGGCATAGACATCGGAAAACAGTGCGGCACCTTCAATGAAGTCATCCATCAGCGTTACTTCATCAAGGAAAACATAGCGGTATCCGTGTGCCTCAAGATTTCTGAGCTCTCGGTGAATTTGAGCCATCGTATTGGAAGCGTTGATTTGAATGAAGGCGGTTCGAGAAAACATCTCTTCCGACATTTCGGAAATGATCTGTCGAATCATAGTGGTTTTCCCGGTCCGTCTTAATCCATACAAGATAAAAACGCGATCCGAGACACCGCCAAAGATATACTCGCGCAGAGAATGTATCAACTCACGTTTTTGAAACGATGCCACCGGCGCGATATACCTTTTCAGCGCTTCACCCGTTCTGGTTGCGGCGAACACCTCTGTATCCGTAGAAGCAGGCGATTCTTTCAGAATTTGCTGCAGCCGCTTTCGCTCCTCGATTTGCTCTGAAAGCGAAGTCATTTCATCGTCTTGAATACGGCGTCCGCGTTGCTTTCCGTTTTCTGTCCATTGATAATACGGATACTTTTTTCCGTTGATCGTTTTGTAAGTAATGCCTCCCGGAGGCAAACTGTCGATTCTCTGCTGAATGCGATTTCGTTCTTGCTGTGTCATTTTAAGCACCTCTGCTCTATGATATCCTATCTTATCTTTTTTATCCTGCATTGTCAAGATAAAAAGTTAAACAGCTTGATATGCTTCGTTTTCAGTTGAATCATCGTATGTATTCAAGCAATG
The DNA here is from genome assembly GCA_937915925.1 of uncultured Clostridia bacterium. Taxonomy (GTDB): domain Bacteria; phylum Bacillota; class Clostridia; order Christensenellales; family CAG-138; genus UBA3792. The sequence goes on from CALGGM010000214.1 coordinate 4,497, forward strand.
CATCTTGCCGAATGATAAATTGATCACGATTGGATCGCATTGGTATAAAAATGCTAATTTATATTGAAACGAGCGACATAATCTGCTATAATACCGGTAGATAATTTGTAATTATCTTCAAGAAACTGGAGGGGAACATGGATTGTTCGCAAATCAGATTATTATACCTTGCTCACTATGCACCCGCTAGGATTGATTCACCTCTTCCTACAGGAATAAAAGATAGAGTATATGCCGAATATCATCATAAGGTTTTTAATGTGCTATCAACGCTGTTTCCATTAATTACATCATCAAACGATCCGTCAATCGTACTTCATAAAAATCCGCCATTTGATTATATATTTTCTTTATATAATCGTATGCCATTTAGAAATTCAGAGGTCTTTATCTCTGCTGTTGCAGAATATCATCAAATAGCATATTTAGGTGCTAGACCAAATATTAGAGCGCTTGCAGAGGATAAGCATTTAGCCAAAATGATGGCAAGGTATGCAGGCGTTCCTACTCCTAAATGGAAGACATATGGTGTCGGAGAACTACCATCCCCACCAGATTTCGATCCACCATATTTTTGCAAACCGCGGTTTGGTGCTGCATCATTAGGAATAGATGATAGTTCGGCATGCGATTCTTGGGAAAAAGCATACAAAAAGATTATGCAATTACACTCATTGAAAATGGATGTGATTTTAGAAGAGCAGATACGAGGAGTCTATCATACTAGTCCGGTTCTAAATAATTTTGGCAACTCTCTTTTTCTGCCCTGTATAGCGCAGTATTCAACAAATAAAAATGGGATAGTAACTTATGAACAGAAGAGAAAAATTGCCCCGGGATTAACAAGAACAATAGTTAGTGATCTATCACTTCAAAAAAGAATTCAAGCGTATTCTGGGAAAATGTTTTCTCTAGTACAACCATTGGATTATACAAGATTTGATTATATCGTTGACGATATATCTGGAGAGCCTCACTTTTTAGAGTTTAATGTCTGTTGTAATCTTGGTGAGCACTCTACGGTTAGTCAAGCTGCAAACAGCATCGGCATAAGCTATCATGAACTGATAGAGAACATCACGTATGCAAGTATGTATCGGCAAGGACTGTTAAACTGTAATATGGGAAAACAGTTTTAGCGGATCAACATACCAATACACGAGCCCACATGGGAAATAGAAATTCTTCCATCTTCTACGATCAAACGGTTTCTTAATGGCTCTCATTTTCTGATACTTTTCTAAAGCTATTAGTGTTTTATCTGGATGATATCTATCCAGGTACCGCTTTGACTGTGAGATAAGATTATCTATTTTCATGTTCCCAGAAAGATACTCTACTAATATTCTATTAATATAGTATTGTTGGCGAACACGATCTAGTGCATGCTCATTTACTTCGGTTTCCATAGATCGAATGATTTGTACTGCTGAATCTTTTTCTCCTTTAAGAGCTAATACGCATGCTAAGTTTATTTTTGAAAAGATAATTGGAACAGAATTCTTGCCGATTCGTATAGATAACTGGAAATAATCAATGGCTTTACGATACTGCTCCATAAGAAAATAACAAATACCCAAATCATTATACAGGATATAAAGGTTGTTTTTTGGATATAGCTCAAGATGTGATTTCGCTTCAAGTAATATAGGAAGAGCTTCTTTCACGTAACCATTCTTTATGAGAGCATATCCATAGTTGCACAAGGTGGTGCTGTATCCAAAATCATCAGAATCTTGCTCAAAAGCTTGTAGAGCTTCGATGTAGAGTTCTCTATCGAAGCCCGAAAATGCAGAAGTAGCATTTCGAACGAAATAACCATAAAAAGGCGTCTTTGAATTAATTCGATTTGCCGAGAATACAGACTGGGCTTTTGGAAGATCCTCTAAATGAATATATGTGGAAATCAAATATGCATACAATAAATTTTCTATGCCTTTATCACTATTGTCACGAATACAAGAAATGATTTCAGCCTCCGCGTCCCTTGATCGGCGAATTCGGTTTAAGAGAATTGCATGAAAGCAGTTTTCTTCGTGATTCCTTTTACTAACAGGTATTGATTCTATCCATTCCAAGGATTTAGAGAACTCTTTGCTGCGACAATAGATTATGCTGGCAATTAAACAATCATTTTCATTATCATGTCTTAAGTTCGAGTCTGCGAGTAATTCCCTGGGTATTTCTTTTCCTTGAACGAAGAGATCACCTAAAAGAGCGCGACTATCTGATTCAGTTGTGCAATCTAATTGTTTAGATAAATTATAACGTAAGCGGGAACTATTCTCGCCAATACTATGGCTCTGAAGGTAGTTATAGACACAATTCATATAGATAAGGTGGTCTGCATAGTTGTTCAAAACACTATTTATCTCAGGATTATTATGTGATAATAGCGACCAATTTTCATTTAGACAAGCTGCAATTCTATTATACTGCAAAGAGTATAATGCGGTTTTAAAATCCTGCTCAAGATGAAATGACACGACATTTGTAAGTTTAAAAACTTGATAAAGAGTGTTTTCGTTAACGGGTTCATTAATAATTGATAATAAATGAACCATAGTCTCTTCTGCTGCAGAGAAAACATGATCAGGACTACATTTTCCCGCTCTTCTAATCTGCTGAATGATTGAGTGAATATTATAATGTGAGCATTCTAAAATAGTTTTTGCTTCTGTATAATCTAAGTCAATAGAATATAGTTTTGCAATCTTGAAAACTAGTTCAAGACTAGGGCGAGTAAATTCAACAGTATGCTGTAAGAATATATTGTTATCGAATAGGTAATTCTCTAACTTATCAAATTGAACATCATTAGATGTTTTGATTAGCAAAAACTGTATTGCGGGGCATTTTAACAAGCACACAAATAGATCAAAAGATTGTTCGCTTAATAATTCAATTGAATCGATAATGACTAAATGCTTATAGCAGTTATTTGTTTGGAATAATTGTATAATCATCTCCTCAACCGCAGAAGGATATGCTCCTGAATATACCGGCAGAGCAGTTTTTTTAGAAGATAGTCTTCCTAGAAAAGGCCCTCCATATGGTACTGATTCTAAAATAGAAGCAATAATGCCCTTTTCGTGAGTTCCATATTTCTTATTAACTAATTCTTGCAAATCTTCAAATAGTTCAGAATGAATTATCACAGAAAGAAAAGCTTCATTTAGTACGTTGTTTGATGCAAGATCTATATAATAGATTCTCTCACCAAAAAGCCTATAGCATTCGTTATACAGCTTTATTTTTGTAAAGGACGTGATCCCGCTTGCCTGAAAGGCGTTTATCAGAATAGGGTTCAATCCCTTCTCTAAGTAATCACAAATAATACTATATTCATTATCTCTATTTGCATAGTCCATAAAAAGCCTCTTCCCCAATTATACGATAATTACAAATTATCTATCGAAAAAGCAAGCCGCAGTTTGCGACTTGCTTTTGCATTTATAATGAGTAAAGCATCTTCCTTCTCGGATGGTTTTCTGCAAGGACAGTAGCTGCTTTGCTGTTTGAAACATGTGTGTAAAGCTGAGTCGTTGAGATTGAGCTATGACCGAGCAGCGATTGAATGATCCGAATATCGACGCCGGCATCAAGAAGAGACGTGGCAAAAGTATGCCGAAACATATGCGGCGTTGCATGATACTCTTTATCTACTGTTGTAAGATACTTGTTGATTATTCTTCTAACGCTTTGCGTTGATAACGGCCTGCCGTCACGATTCAGGAATAAAGCTTTGTTGTTCTTTTCTCGATTCAAAGAGAGGCGAATATAGCAATTGGCAATGAGAACGACTTGGGGAATTGAGATTCTGATGGTTCTTTCCCGCTGTCCTTTTCCTTTGATTAGAATAGAAACATCTTCTTTCGACACGAGAAACGTATCCGTTGATAATGCACACAGTTCAGATACGCGCAATCCGGTGCAATACAATAGTTCAAATATTAAGATGTCACGGATGGAACGATCGTCGTTCGGACAGTACAAATGATATGCGTTCTCCAAAAGGCGCGCCATGATTTGTTTTGGAATCACCCTCGGTATTTGCTGCGGCGAATGAATTCTCATATTGATTTTCATAAACGGATCTGTCGAGATGATCTCGTTTCTGAGCAGTTCGTGATAGAAAGCCCGTACACTTGCTAATTTGCGCTTCACGGTGCGAGGTGCGAAGCTGGAGTTCAAATACTGGATATACTCTACAAGTTGCTTCTTTTCGGCCAATTGTTCGCCTATAAATCGAACAAACTGCTTCAGATCAGTCCTATATGCTTTCAACGTGTCAGACGAAAGTTTCCTTTCAAACTCACAGGAATGCAGATACTCCGATACAAGTGAGGATAATGCTTTCATTATGGTTATCTCCTTTTTTGTTTCATTATGATAAATGCTTCTATATCTGTCTACCTGCAAATGGAAAGTAACCGAGATTACAATTTGTCTTATTCTGTACTTATATTCAATTCTAAAAACAAGGAGGAAACATGAGCTTTTATGCAACCTTTGACGGCATGATTACTGTCTCTGATTCCGTGGATAAGGACGCCATCATTCAAAAGATTCAAGATGCTTTTGAAACGCATGAGGTGGTCGTCAGCGGTGAAACAGAAAACAGCTATGATCTATGGTTCGGAGAATACAGCAATTATCGTGACGATGCGATTTATGCCTTTCTCGCCGAGATTGAGCCGTTCACCATTTCCGGAGAGATCGTCTATACCGGTGAAGATGCCTCAAATTGGCGTCACGTCTTCGATGGTGACTCTCATGAATGGATCGAACAGGATGGCTATGTCGCCTATAAGGAAGAAGGATCTACGATCAAGCAGTGCATGACATACCTCGAAGAACTTACCAAACAAACAAACGAACCCTTTTCCCGCGATTCGGATGAACCGGAAAGATAGGAGACCAACATGAACACACCCTGTATGAACCAGCTTCCGCCGATCCTGTCGATCGGCGATCTTGTGCAAGCGATGAATCTATCGCATTCCAGCTTGTCGCTCTTACTCAATGACGATACGTTCCCTGTCGTATTGGCAGGGCATCAGCAATTTGTGTTAAGGGACAGTCTTCTGGAATGGCTGAAAGCACACGAACAACCTAAATTAAGGAGGGATGTGAATGGATCTTGAAATATGGGACATTCTCCCGAACGAACAACTCTACACCTATTCCCAGCCGTCGCATATCGAAACGCAATGCGGCTTTATCGGGTATCTGCGCGGAGATATGGACACCGACGGCAACGGATTCTTTACGACATGGAACGATCATGACCGGGAACTGAAAACGCAGGAGTTCAAAGACGAGTTTGACGAGGTCATTAACGCCCTGCGGTTCAACCCGGAATATGAGGGCATACTCAAGAATCGTTCCGCGCTCATGAAATACTGCTTTAACCATCTGTCTTGTCAGATGGCGGACGGTCGCAGCTTCGGAATCCGTGTAGATACGAAGCAGAACTCCTATTTGTGCCGCTTGAATCCGAATAAGGGCGAGTACAACTTCTACATCTACGCTTACCGGAAGGACTGGCTCGATCAGCATCTTCGGGAAGCACAGAAAGGCGTCCGGTTCATAGATCCCCACTATCGTGAATTGTTCCGCCTTCCGGACGGCAGCAAAGTCCGGATTCGGCATAAGGACGGATCTTCATCAGAACGTATTTGCCGGTATATCGACGATTACCACGCAATCATCGGAAACAATCTGTACCACATCTGCGAGTTTGCAGAACAGATGGAATACTTGGGCAATACGGTCGAGCCTGCGGACAAGCGGCTTGTTCCGCCCGGAAAGGAGGATCACAAACATGAAAGTTCTGCGCGTTGAACAGTACAAAGCACCTTTTGTAAAGGAGATTGATCCGGGCTTGGAATCCCTGCAGCATGAGGTCGACGGTTGGATTCAAGCCGTCTATCCATTTGAAGACCCCGTGGCAATCATCTGCAACGAAGAAGGCAAGCTCAACGGTATGGAGCTTTGCCGCGCGCTGCGAGATGAAAACGGCGAGGTCTACGACGTGATCGCCGGACCGTTTTTGGTCGTCGGCTGCGGCGAAGAGGACTTCGATTCGCTTTCCGAAGATATGATCGACAAATATCGGGAGATCTTTTCGCAGCCGGAGGTATTCATCCAGACCAACAGCGGTCTGTTGGTGCTCCCGTATGTGACCGAGGATTTCACATACCGCGGTGACAGTGAGTTAGAGAGATAACAAATGGATATAGAGACCTACAACGTCAAAGAACGGTTCCCTGTCGGCGATAAAGGCGTCGTTCTTTTGGAATATCCCACATCACCACGGCACTTTGCGATCTATCTGTACGATCAGAGCAATCCGACACAGCTTTACGGACGTATTCCGGAGACGTCGGAGCGTGGAGCTTTGCATCTCTATCTCAATCGCTGCGATACGCTTGTGGAACAGTACGAGCAAAAGACCGGTCGGCAGTTCCCGATCCCTTCCTCTGCAATGGCGATCATTCCCTCCAACGGTGATCTTGTCATGATTCGCCGCGGCATGACGGGCTATTTCCCATCCGATTGGAATGCCCCCGGCGATCGAAAGAGAAACGAGGAAACAGCCGCTTTTCAAAACGCGCAGCATGAGCTGACCAAAGCGCAATGTGCCGCTATGGTTTGCGGCAGCATGTTTGGTTGGGATGCTCCCGGTGCGAATCCTGAGATGTACGACGAAGACGGACATTTCATCTCCGCATCCCGTCTCTTGGATGCACGGACGGAAGACTTTGACTGTGTGGAACTGTTCGACCATCCCGCGCTGTTTCATTGCTGCCGGATTGATCCCGCAACCGTTCCGGAGGGTATTTACCGGTACGAAGTGCGCGACGACGGTGAGAACGGATATGCCTGTGAAATCGCAAAGCATATTACGGTCAATCACATGGGAACGATCCTGACCGATCAGCCCGCGCCGCTGAACGAGGACGGGTCTTATATGCTCGGAGAAAACGATATGAACTTCTCCCCCGGAGGGCAGATGAACCTGCAGGCGTATATGACCCGCGACAAAGAACAAACAAAGGACGATTTTGAAAGATAGGAGGACAGCCATGTATGGGAACGAAACTGGAACGAATCTCACGTCTGGCGCATGACGCAACCCTGTCCGTCACCTCCTCGCCCGATCATTGGAAAGCGTTTCTGGATTCTGCCGCATGGCTTTACAAATATCCTTTCCGGGATCAGGTCTTGATCCATGCACAGAAACCGGAAGCCACCGCCTGTGCGGAGATCGGAATGTGGAACGATCGCCTGCACCGTTGGGTAAATCGCGGTGCGAAAGGAATCGCACTAATCGACACTTCCGGTGAAAAACAGCATCTGCGGTATGTGTTCGATGTTTCCGACACGAACTCCCGGCAGAATGTGCCGCTGACGCTGTGGCAGCCGACGCCGGAGATGCACGCAAGAATCACGGAGGAACTGGAAAACAGTTTCGGTGATCTCGGCGGTATGCCTGATCTGACCTCCACGGTGTTCGGAACCGCGTTGAACGCGGTCATGGATCACCACAAGGATTATCTCGACGCCTTCATGCGTGAACTCGGTGACAGCGAACTTGCTCAGGAGGACGGCTCGGATGTGACATTCCAACTGCTGCTCGGTGCTTCGGTTGCCTACACGGTTTTGAAGCGGCTTGGCTATGCAGCAGACACATATCTGACCGACGATGACTTTGAACCGATTACAAAGTTCAACACGATCGAAACGGTTTCCCGTCTCGGGGAAGCGACAAGCGACATCTCCGAAATGATCCTGCGTCAGATTGAACGAAGTGTCCGACAAATTGAAAAAGAATCGCGCGACATCCTCGCAAAAGAAAATGAAATCGGCGATAATGCAGGTGAGAACAATAGCGAAAGGAGCAAAAGCAATGGAACTGACCTACACGCAAGTCGGCAACGTACAGATTCCGAACCTCGTCATGGACAGTCAGCCGGAGAACCCGATCGGCAAGTACGGACGGATGCGGAAGCGTTATCTGGAGGGAAAGAAGGACGGAACGCTGACAGCGCTCGTGCTGTCGGGAAAGCTGACCCAACACCTTCTGGAGATCGACAATCTGTGCAAAGAGCAGATCGAAGCGCTGACCAAGAAGATGGCGCAGAGCGAAGGCGTGACCGAACAACTCAAAGCAGCCGATCAAATGGCATGGGTGCAGCGAATGAACAATATCAGGAGCCGCGCCGAGGAGATCGTGACGAACGAGCTGATCTACAGCTGATCGAAGAAACAGAGCCGGATGAACCGGCAGAAGAACAGATCGACCTTGACGAAGAAGCGGTGGAAGAAGCCTTCCCCGTTTCTTTGTTTGAAACAGAACAGCAGGAACAGCAGTTCAAAAGGGACGTCAAGCGGACAAAGCCAACGGCACCGCAGATGTCCCTTTTCGATTTACAGGAGGTATCGGCGGAAACAACACCGGACACGGCAAGCACCGGTACGCTTTCATTGCGCTATTCCCAGCAGGTCATTGACGAAGCGCTGACGCTCGGTGCAAACGACCGGAACAGCCGTCTGATCATCTGCGCGTACTTCCAGAAGGATCATACTTTGGAAGAAAACGCCGCATTTTTGAAAGAACACTACGGCACAAATGGCGCTGGGTTCTATCTGGACGGACGGCAATATGCCGTTTGGTACGATCCGGACGGCTTCCGTATCTCCGTGGGCGACACGGTGCAAGGCGGCATGACCATGCAAATGACATGGACGGAGGCGGCAAAACGAATTCGGGAGCTTCTCGATCTCGATCGCTATATGCCCCGTGAGGAACTGCTGCGCGTCAATGTGTTTGAGCGCTCGGAACTTGCCGATCGGCTTATATATGCCGCACGAGACCTCAGCGAAGAAGGGAAATCACAGGAATTCCTTCCCACCTTTGAAGCGCTGTCCGGTTCATTTGAAAAGGAACGGAATCAGATCATGGAGCGTATGGAACAGCCGGACTCCCTGCAGGCATTGATCGACGAATGGAAAGTGTTTTCAACCGCACACGCAGAGAATCCCGACTTACTGCGGTTTCGCTTCTACCGTCCCATGCGGCTGCTCCGGCAGTTGGAGGACTTGCAGCGGGAACCGGTACGCTTCCATGTTGCCGAGGATTACAATCCGCAGCCGCGGCGATTCATTTCTCTGGATGAAATCGACAAGCTGCTGCGAGGATTTGAAAACAAAGATGGAACGGAACAGCGTCTCGGGATTTACGCTTTCTTCCTTGCAAACTCCGACAGCAAGGAACGGGAGCGCTATCTGAAAGATCTCCATGGAGAACACTCCGGGAGCTTCGGCGGGAATGATAACACAGAATACAGTACAAAAGGTATCTATTTCAGCCACGGGAGCATTATGGAACCTTACGCAAAGATCGAATGGAACTGGACAAAGGTTCGGCAGCGGATCGAAACGCTGATTGCTCAAAACCGGTTCCTTTCTAACATGGATCGAGCGTATATGCCGGAGTACGAACGAAAGCGAGTGGCACGTTCGATTGTCAACGGCTTCATGGACGCACCCCAGGAGTACGAACGTCCGTATAGCGGGAACGCAATTGTGGATTACTGGGAGAGCGTCGCAGAAGTACAGAAGCAGCTTACGAATCCTTCGCGTGTACAAGCGATCTACAGCACGCTCGCTTCGCTGGAATCCAAGACGCTTTCTACTGATCGACGGTATGAACTCCGGCAACAAGCGGTAAAAGATCTCTCCGCATATATGAAAGGCGAGTTCTCCCTGTTCGGAGAACAGCGAGAACCAATCCAAGAACCGGCAGAAGAAAGTGACGAAGAAATAGCAAAGTGGCTGTCAGATGCCGAAGAAACGAAAGCTGCTGATCCGCAAGAGCAAATCGAAGAAAGCGAATCACAGGAAGACCCGGTCAAGCTGCACAGCATAGTCGTTGATCTTCGACCTTCCTGGGTGCATGAACAGCCGAGGCAGGAGCCGGTACAGAACGAGCCGATCAGCAATAAGAAAATCGACTATCGCATTACTGACGATCATCTCGGCGAAGGCGGCGCAAAGACGAAGTTTCAGCGCAATGTCGCCGCAATCCGAACGCTTAAAGCGATCGAATCCGAACGCCGTCTTGCGACGCCGGAGGAACAAGCCGTTCTGTCGCAATATGTCGGCTGGGGCGGTTTGCCGGATGCGTTCGACGATTCCAAAGAACAGTGGCAAAGCGAATATGCAGAGCTCAAAGAACTGCTGACGGATCGGGAATACGAATCGGCAAGAGCTTCCACATTGAACGCGCATTATACCTCTCCGGTTGTCATCCGCGCCATGTATGAAGCTATTTCCAACACGGGCTTCCAGACGGGCAATATTCTGGAGCCGTCATGCGGAATCGGCAATTTCTTCGGAATGCTGCCAGAGAGCATGGCGCAGAGTAAGCTCTACGGCGTGGAACTGGACGATCTGACCGGTCGTATAGCACGACAACTCTACCAGAACGCGAACATCCGCATTGAGGGGTTTGAGGAATCCGTCTATCCAGACAGCTTCTTCGACGTTGCGATCGGCAATGTACCGTTCGGGGACTATTCGCTTGCGGACAAACGCTACGACAAGAACCATTTTCTGA
>CALGGM010000215.1 GCA_937915925.1 uncultured Clostridia bacterium
CATGGTGCCGTCGCGCGTTACTCGCGCGTCGCCATCTCTTCCCTGACAAGGGAAGATCGAATTTTCCCTGTAGGGGCGGATCGCATCCGCCCGCATAACATTGACACATGGGAAAGAAGATCCTTCGGCTTAGCCTCAGGATGACACGCGTTTTGTTCGCCGCGTACCCCGGTTGTGTCATTCTGAGGCGCAACGCGACGAAGAATCTCCTTCATCAACGCGCCGCAGGCACACATCATGCGAAGCGCATCATGCGAAGCCGCATCATTGATCCCCGTAGGGGAATTCCATCACCCTCTGCATATCCTCCGGCAGCGGGGCGGAAAGGTCGATTGTTTCGCCCGTGATCGGGTGCGGGAAGCGGAGCGCAGCGGCGTGCAGCGCGGGACGAGCGATGAGTTCGGAACGCGTACCGTACAGCCAATCCCCGGTAAGCGGATGCCCGATATGCGCCATATGAATACGCAGTTGATGCGTGCGTCCCGTGTACGGCAAAAGCCGCACAAGCGTCCGACCGTTTCTGACCTGCACCCGTTCGCAAAGGCTCTTTGCGGGCTGCCCGTCCGCCCTTACCGTATGGACATAGCTTGAGCCGTCCGAGAATCCGATCGGCGCATCGATCTCGATCCGCTCTTTTTCGATCTCCCCCTCCGCGATCGCAAGATACGTCTTTAAAAATCCGCCTTCATGCTGCACCGTCTTCATCCGCGCGTGGACATAGCCGCTCTTTGCGACGGTCAGAAGTCCCGTCGTGCCCTTGTCGAGGCGGCTCACCGGATGCGCATTGTCTGTGCCGCAGAGGTATGCCGCAAGCGCGTTTTCGACGGACGGCTCGTTCGGATCGCGCGACGGATGCACCGGCACGCCGTTCGGCTTGTTTAAAACGATCAGCCATTCGTCCTCATACACGATCGAAAGCGGCATCGCCATCGGACGGATCGGCAGCCTCCCTTCGTCTGCGGGATCGAACGCCACCGTGTCCTCCGCATGCGCCAAGGCGGTCGTATAGACGGGAGCGCCGTTTTTTAGCAGCGCGCCCGGTCTCCGTTTCAGACGTCTCAGATACGATTCCGAAACCGCAAAGCGGTCCTTTAAAATCGCGGCGACGGTTTTGTTGTCTTCCCGTTCGGTAACGGTGCAGGATAAAAACTTCATGGTACCAGTATAGCAGAACGCGTCGGATTTCGCAATCAGGGCCAGACATGCGTTTTGCGGTATTCGTCACGGATGCGCCGAAGCTCGTTCGCCTTTTCAAAGAACACGCTTGCCATCTGCTCGTTGGTCAGCGTTCGCTTGTCCTCCTCCGCCTTCTCGTCCGATTTCGGCGCGGTTTGCTCCGCTTCGAACTGCGATTCCTCCGACGGCGCTTCGACAGGTTCTGCGTTCTTTAACGCAGTTTCCGAGCATGTGAGTGCGTTCGGACCGCACAGCGAGGATTCCTCGTAAAGATCCCATACCCTGCCGTTTCTTCCGGGACGCTCCCGCACAAAGCCCTTCAGCTCGAGCCGTTTCAGCACGCGGTGGATGTCGTCCGGCGTGGTGTGAAAATCGCGCGACAGGACGTATTCCGAGAACTCCCAGTTGTTTGGCTTTGACAGCATTGCCGTATACAAACCCAACTCTTCCAAAGTAAACACCCGAATGTTCAATACCGATTGCGGGATTCTTGTAAACTGTTTTCGTTCCTTGCTTCTGAAAATCATATCTGTTACCCTCCTTGGGTACAGTATGCCATAAAAAGGTCCCAAAACTTCGCAACATTTTTTCACATTTGATTATGTTTGATCAATCTGATTTCCTGAGCAATTAAATTGAGTCTAATTATATTCAATCTATTTATTCAGTCTAATTATATTGAATCTAATTATATTAATCTAATTATATTAATCTAATTATATTGAATCTAATTATATTGATTTGATTTCTATTCAAGCTAATTACATTGAATCCGATGATACAAAACCGATCCGCTGAAATGTGAAAAAATGTTGCGAGGTTTTGGCGGCTTTTCTCTGCTACAATGCTCTTGTCGGGATGAAGAAAGGAGTGATTATGAACAACGAAATCAACAACGAAACGCGCCTGCGCGAGGCGTTTGTGCGGGCGGTAACGGAACAGGTCGGAACGGGCGTTTACGTGTGGGGAGGCAACGGGGAGCTATTGGACACGATGTCCGATCCGATCGCATGGATCGAACGGCACGAGACCTCGGCGGCGAACGCGGCGCGGGCGATCCGGCTTTACGAACGGCGTAAGCGCGAGGGCGTACAGAATCTTCGGGCGTTCGACTGCTCGGGGCTCGTCTACTGGGCATTGAAGAACTTAGGCGTACAGAACACCGACGTGTCGAGCCGAGGGCTGTATGGGCTTTCGCAGCCGATCAAGGAGGACGAGCTGATGCCCGGAGATCTCGTATTCCACCATGACGGAACGCAGATCGTGCACGTCGGCGTCTGCGTCGGAAACGAGCAGGTCGAGTGCAAGGGACGCGACGAAGGCGTCGTGAAGAACGCGCGAAGGAAGGGCTATTGGAACCGTTTCGGTAGGCTATTAAAGCTTGGAGCAGACGTCCCCTCCCCCGTGGTTACGGTGCGCGGCGGCTCGGTACGGGTCCGCGAGGGCGACGGCACATCGACGCGCTGCATCGGTATCGTGCATAAGGGCGAACGGTACTCCTTGATCGGGACCGCGCCGTCCGGCTGGTATCGGATCGCGTGGCGCGGAACGGAGGCGTACATCACGAACAGCCCACGCTATACGGAGGTGTCCTATGGCTGAGCGAACGGTAGCGGAGATCATGGAAGCGCTTGCGAGGATCGAGACGGACGTCAAAACGATCGCAAGGAACGGCGCGGATCACGAAGCGAGGCTTCGCGCGATAGAGAACAAAAGCGGCAAGCGCATGGAAGCGCTGACGGTATCGGTGCTGACGGCGATCGCGGTCGGCGTCGTCGGATATGTACTCGGAAAATTGTTTTGAAAGGAGAACGGTATGGAACGGCAATCGAGAAACAAGAGCGTGCTCTTTTGGATCGGACTTGCGTCGGCGGTCTATGAGGCGGTCGTCAACAGCCTTGTGGCGTCCGGCGTCGCCATGCACCCGGTGATCGGCGCGATCGGCGTCGCACTCGCGACGGTGCTCATCTACTGCAACGGCAACAACCCGAGCTTGAAGCAGTATTGAATGCATAGACGTTGGGAGCGTGCAAAACTGTGTTCTGCGGGCGGATGATATCCGCCCCTACGGGATGTAGAAATATTACATGCCTCGCCTGTTACGGCAGCAGATCGCGCGCTCCCCGCGGGTCGCCTTCTCTCCCCTGACAAGGGGAGGTCGAATATTACCGGTAGGGACGGGCATTGCCCGTCCGCCGTAAGGATGAAATGCGGAGAAGGAGATCCTTCGTCGCCGCAAGCGGCGTCTCAGGATGACACGCCGAGGTGCCGGACAGAACCGATGGCGTTGGTGCGTTTTTTTGACAGTACGCCGAGGGGTCTCCGCTTCGCTTCGGCGGAGGATCGCGCGCGACAAGCACCATGTGTCATTCTGAGGAGCAAA
>CALGGM010000216.1 GCA_937915925.1 uncultured Clostridia bacterium
TTCATTTGAATCATCTCGCCGCAAATGGTCTGACCCCTTTTGCGACAGCCTGACAGGACCGCAGAAGCGATCCTGTTCTTTGTATCAATATCGATTAGTTGAGAGCGTCCTTGAGCGCCTTGCCTGCCTTGAAGGATGCTGCCTTGCTCGCCGGGATCTCGATCTCGGAACCGGTTGCCGGGTTGTGGCCCTTGCGTGCCGGGCGGGTCTTCGCTTCAAAGGAACCGAAGCCGACGACGGAAACCTTTTCGTCCGCCTTGAGCGCTTCGACGATGGTGTTGACAACCGCGTTGACGGCCTTCTCTGCGTCCTTCTTGGACAGCTCGCTCTTCTCTGCAACTGCTGCGATGAGTTCAGTCTTGTTCATTGTTATTCCTCCATAAATGAATTTCAAAAGTTATGTGCTCCCGTAACGTGAGCACTGCCTATTTTACCAATCAATTTCGCGTTCGTCAAGCCCTAAAATGCCGATTCACTCGGAAAAACGGGATTTTTTTGCCTTTTCCCAATACACATCCTGTTCCGCAAGGGTTATGTCCTTCAGCGCGTGTCCGTCCGCCGCCGCGAGCTCCTCCATTTTCCCGAACCGCGCGATAAACTTATCGGTCGCATCGTGCAGCATCTGCTCGCAGTCGAGCCCCAGAAGACGGATCACGTTGACCGCCGCAAACAGCAGATCCCCCGCCTCCTCGGAAACGTCGCCGTTTCCCTGCATCGCCGCTTTCAGCTCGTCCAGCTCCTCGTACACCTTCGGCATGGCTTCGTTTGCGTCGTTCCAGTCGAACCCAACCTTCCTTGCGCGCTTTTGTACCTTGCCCGCGCGCATCAGCGCGGGGAAGCGTTTCGGCACGGCGCAGAGCACTTCCTTCTGCGTCTTCTGGTTCTTTTCCTTCTGCTTGAGCTCGTCCCAGCGTTTCAGAACGTCCGCGCTCGATTCCGCCTTCTCCGTGCCGAACACGTGCGGATGGCGGTAGATCATCTTTTTCACGATGCCGTCCGCGACGTCGGTCTCGTTGAACCGTCCCTGCTCGTCCGCGATCACTGAATGGAACACGACATCCATCAGTACGTCTCCGAGCTCCTCAACGATGTGCGCGTCGTCCTGCTCGTCGATCGCGTCGTTCAGCTCGTAGCACTCCTCGATGAGATCGCCCTTTAAGCTCTCGTGCGTCTGCTCGCGATCCCACGGGCACCCGCCCGGCGCTCGGAGCCGCTGCATGACCGCGACAAGGTCATAGTAGCCGTAGCGCGTGCGCTGTTCAAACGTCGCCGCGGGAACATACAGCACCGAGCCCGCAAACAGCGTGCGCCTGCGGTCGAGCTCCGTAAGCGGAAACGTGCGGTACGCGTAATGCCCGTCCGGCTGCATCGTCGCAAGCGTCACCGCATGCTCCTCCGGATAGATCTCCGAAAGCAGCAGCTTCACCTCGCCCGCAATGATCGGCGTATCGAGCTCCTGCACGCACAGCGCGACGTTCGGATCGAGGCGTTTCGGAAGCGTTCTTGCCGTGAACACCTGCGCGTCCTGCACCTTCGGGAACGCCGCCTTCGCGTAGGATACGCCGGACAGCACGTCGACGCGAAAGCCCCTGCGCTTTGCCGCCTTCTCGATCGCGGAAAGCTGTGAAAAGCACCCGTCCCCCATGACGGCGTATACGCAATCGCCGCCCGAAGTGAGCCGGTCCGCGATTGCGTCGTTCAGCGCGTCGAAATCCTCAGCGCTCTCGTAGAGATCGTCCATCGACGTGAACGCAAGACCCGCGTCAAGCACGGGCTTTGCGGAGGGGTGCTCCTTCGTTTGCAGATACAAAAGAGGCGCGGTATGTACTTTGTCCCACGCGGCGCGCGTCAGCGTCTGCGGGGTAGAAAGCGGCGCAATCGTTACAGTCTTCATATTATCTCCTTGCAAAGCGGGCAAGCTTTCTGCCGCCCGGAATATAGGTCAGCTCTTCCTTTGTAAACATACCGAACAGCACGGTAAACAGCGCGTACACGACCACCGCGATCGCGATCGCAAGCACGGTTGCTATGGACGTCATCAGCGTGCTGCCGTTAAACAGCGACAGCCCGGAAAGCAGATGATGCACGCCCCATGCCGCGCCGCCCATCAGCGCGGACGCAAGCGCAGGTTTCAGGAACGTATCGATCAGGTTGACCTTCGCCTTGGTCACGCGAAGCAGCGCGACGGTATCGAGGACGCCCGCGACGCCGTAGCACGCGAGGTTCGAGAACACCGCGCCGAGGATATTGATGTGCGCCATCGGGATGAAGATGAAGTTCACAGCGATCTTCAAAAGCCCGCCGATCAGCAAAAACCACATCGGGAGCCGATGCTTGCCGACGCCCTGCAGCGCGCCGGTTGCGGTCTGCACGAGTGAGATGAACACGACGGTAAACGCCGCGATATGCATCAGCGGCACGGCGATGTCGTACGCGTCGGGCGTGATGCGCGAATACAGCAGCTTGATGATCGGACCCGCGAGCACGGAAAGCCCGACCGCGCACGGAAGCCCGATCGCCATGGCGATCTTGAGGCTCAGAAGTGACAGGCGTTTCACGCCGGCATGGTCGTCACGCACGCGCGAAGCGGAGATGGCGGGCACGATCGACATGGCGATGCCGACGGTCAGCGTCGCGGGAAGATTGATGATGGAGCGCACGTACAGGCAAAGCGAGGTGTATCTGAGCTCCGCCTCGGCAGTGGTAAAGCCTGCGCCCTCTAAGAGGCGTTTGATCATGACGGAGTCGAGGAAGTTTGCGATCGGCAGGATCGACGCGCCGAGCGTGATGGGGATCGCGATCGCGAGCATCGGACCGAACACGCGCTCGTGCGGATTGGGGTCTTCGATCAGCGCCGGGTACTGTCCGCGCGTGCGGGCATAGAAGATCATCATGACGACGAGCGCAAGGATCTCGGACGCGGTGACGCCGAGCAGCAGTCCCGCAGCGCCTGCCGCGTATTGGAGCTCGGTCCCCGCGTAGCGCTTCGTCAGAAGATAGGCAAAGAACAGTCCGAAGGCGAGCTTAAACACCTGCTGCGCAAGCTGGGAAACGCTCGTCCCCGTCATGCGCTGCAAGCCCTGCAGATACCCGCGGTACGCGCACATCAGCGATACAAACAAAAGCGCGGGCGCAAGCGCCATCATCGAATACTTCGCGCCCTCGCCGCCGTTCAATACGGTCGTTCCGAGCCATTCCGCGCCGAAAAACATCAGCGCCGACGTGACTGCGCCGATCAGGAACAGCAGCAGAAGCGAGCGGCGGAACACGCGCCTTGCGCCGTCGTGGTTGCCGACCGCCGCGCGCTCCGCGACCATGCGCGAGATCGCGGTGGGAATGCCGGAGCTCGAAATGATGAGCAGCCATGAATATGTGGGATAGACGAGCTCATAAAAGAACATGCCCTGCTCGCCGACGATGCGCACCGCATAGATGCGGAAGAACACGCCGATGAGCTTGCAGATCAGCCCTGCCGCCGCAAGGATCGCGGCGCCCTTGACGAATGTGGTTTTCTTTGTGGATTCCATGGAAACAGTATAACAGATTTGCATACCGTTTTCAAGTGTCACGAAGCCCGGTCAGCGCCGCGACAAAGATCCCCTCGTTTTCGGCATAGAGCGTAGGAAGACGATCGATCGGAAGCGGGTTCTCTCCCCTGCCTGCCTCGACGGTAAACGCGTTCACGGAAAGGGCTTCGATCATCCAATCCTTGTAGCCCGCAAAGCTGCTGTTATAGGGAACCTCCGCGACGCGATAGCCGGACGCCGCGGAGAACGTCCGCGCAAGTGCCAGCGAGCCCATCGGCGCGTTGCCCTGATATTCCCAGTAGATCTCGCCACCTTGCGTGTGGTAGGCGATCGCGCGGTCGTACCGTTCTTTGAGGCTCAGCTCGTACATGGCGCGATCCTCCGGCGCTTCCAAGGGACGCGTGCCGACGTAATCGCGCGGACCGGGACGCGTGAAGCCCGCGGCAAACTTGATCGCCCGGGCGTTCTCCCACCCCGCGGGATAGCCGAGGTTCAGATCGACGCCGAGGATGTTCGCCTTCCACCCGGACGGAAACGGGATCGCGGGATAGAACGCGGACAGCGCCCTTGCGCTTTCCAAGTAGCTGTCGCCCTGCGGGAATGCGCCGTTTACGAGGTCGACGCCGTCGGGATTCACCAGCGGTACGAGTGTGAGCGTCGAGGATTCGTATAGGGTACGCGCCGAAACGCCGCCGAGGCGTTCGTTCGCGGCGAACGCCTTTGCGTAACGCTCCAAAAACTGCAGGGTCAGCGGCGTCGTGATCCACTCGTTCGCGTGATGCGCCGCGTTAATACCGACGCGCAGCGGACCCGCGCCGATGCGGATGGCCTCGATGCGGCGGCCGGTAACGCTTGACCCGACCGTATACTTTGCCAAAAACGGATAGCGCAGCACGAGACCTTCGAGGCAGCAGGCGACAAGGAACGCGGAATACGGGACGTCGGTGAACACGACGTCGAAGCCGAGCGGAACCGTGACCGTCTCCCCCGCCGTCCACGCCGCGGTCGGGTTTGCCGTGCGGATCGAACGCGCGTCGGTCGAAAACCGCGCGGCAAGGGCTTCGACCGTTTCGCCGTCCTTCAACACCGCAAAAGCCGAGCCGCACAGGTACGGATAGAGCGCCGCCCACGTGAGCCTGCCCGCAATACCGTCCGCGGCTATCCCGACCCGATCCTGAAACCGGACGAGCGCCGACGCGGTGCGCTTGCCGAAAATGCCGTCGACGTTTCCGGGTTCCTCCCCCGCGCGCAAAAGCGCTGTTTGCAGATACGACACGAACAGTCCCTCATCATGATACCGCAGCGTTTGCATATCCATCCCTCCGTTCCCAACAGGATATGCGCGCGATCGGGAAATAGGACAAAAAGGGCTTGTTCCCCACCGTAGGTGCGAATCGCATCCGCCCGTTGTGATGATGATATGTGGGAAAGCAGATCCTTCGTCGCTCCGCTCCTCAGGATGACACATGTTTCGTTCGCCGCGTGCCCTTGCACAGGGGAGCCAAGGTAGTAAAAACGGATCGTAGGGACGGCGACCTCGGCGTCCCGTCAAAAGGCATGCGGTTCAGATGACTACCCCTCAGTCACCTATCGGCTCCGCTTCGTTCCACTTCGCTTCGGCGGAA
>CALGGM010000217.1 GCA_937915925.1 uncultured Clostridia bacterium
GCACCCCCTTGCACAGGGGAGGCAAGCCGCGCGTACCATGCTCCTCAGAATGACACAACAGGGGTACGCGGCGAACAAGCCTTGTGTCATCCTGAGTGAAACGAAGGATCTCCTTTCCCATATTTCAACATCCCGTTCGAAAATTGTATTTGCACATATGCGCAGATAATGGTATATTAAAGGGGCAGAATGAAAGGGAAGCGCGTATGAAGAAACAGGAGAAATGGATCAAAAGGCGTCATTCGGTTTTTACGGAGCTTGCGCGTGCGGTGATGACGCCGGTCGTTCGTCGCCGCTACGGTCTGAAGCCGGAGCGGTTTTCGGAACAGGGAAAGCGGGCGTATCTGATCCTGTATAACCATCAGACGCCCTTCGATCAGTTTTTTGTGGGGATGTCCTTTCAAGGACCGCTCTATTACGTGGCGTCGGAGGACATCTTCTCGAACGGCTTCGTTTCCTCGCTGATCCGTTTTGCGGTCGCTCCGATCCCGATCGTGAAGCAGACCACCGACCTCAAAGCCGTCAAGACCTGCATCCGCGTCGCGAAGGAGGGCGGGTCCATCGCCATCGCGCCGGAGGGCAACCGCACGTATTCCGGCAAGACGGAGCACATCAATCCGGCGATCGCGGGTCTCGCGAAAAAGCTGGGACTGCCGATCGCGCTGTATCGGATTGAGGGCGGCTTCGCCTCCGAACCGCGCTGGAGCGACGCCGTGCGAAAGGGCAATATGCGCACCTACGTTTCCGAGGTCATCGAGCCGGAGGAGCTTGCTGCGATGTCGACCGACGCGCTGTATCAAAGAATCGTCAGCGGGCTATCCGTCAACGACTGCGAAGCGGGCGGCAGCTATCCGTCCGATCGGAAAGCCGAATATATCGAGCGCGCGGTCTATGTATGTCCGTTCTGCGGGCTCAGTACGTTTGAAAGCAGCGGGAACGAGGTCACTTGCAAGACCTGTCGCCGCCGGGTCGTTTACGGCGAGGACCTTTCGCTTTCCGGCGTCGGGTATGCGTTTCCGTACCGGCACATGGCGGATTGGTACGACGCGCAAAAGACGTTTGTGAACGCGCTGGACCTTGCGCCCTACATCGATCATCCGATGTTTACCGACGTCGCGGACGTTTACGACGTGGCGCTGCACAAAAAGAAACAGCTCATTTTGGAATCTGCGCCGATGCGGCTTTACGGGGATCGGATCGAGATCGATCTCGACGGTGCGCCTTCGGTGTTCCGCTTTTCCGAGCTGCATGCCGTAACGGTTCTTGGGCACAACAAGCTGAACCTGTACGTCGACGGGCGCACGGTGCAGTGCAAGGGCGATCGGCGCTTCAACGCGCTGAAATATGTGAACCTCTATTACCATTGGAAAAATCTCAACGGGGGAGACACGGATGGAAAATTTCTGGGACTATAACGTTTGGGGAACGGTGAACCTGTTCGCCGTCCTGCTGCTGAGCCTGCTTGCGGCGAGCATGCTGCGCCATGCGATACCGCTTTTAAAACGCTCGCTGATCCCGACCTCGGTGCTCGGCGGCGCGATCCTGATCGCGGTTGCGGGCGTCTACAAGCTGATCGCGCACGAGGGCATGTTCGAGACCGCGTTCTTCGGCGGCAACGGCACGGCGACGCTCGAGCTGATCACGTACCATTGCCTTGCGCTCGGCTTTATCGCATCCGCGTTCAAACCGTCGAAGGGAAAACTGACCAAAAAGCGCACGGGCGAGATCTTCAACACCGGCATCACCACCGTGTCGACGTACCTCTTACAGGGCATTTTCGGGCTTGCGATTTCGATCATCGCCGCGCTGATCGTGAAGGACTTCTTCTCCGCCGCGGGCATTCTGCTGCCGTTTGGCTACGGGCAGGGGACCGGTCAGGCGATGAACTACGGCAACATCTTTGAAACCGACTACGGCTTTACGGGCGGCAAGAGCTTCGGGCTCACGATCGCGGCGCTCGGCTTCCTTTCCGCGAGCATCGGCGGCGTTATCCATCTGAACATTCTGAAAAAGCGCGGCAAGATCAAGGCGGAGGAGCCTTCTGCCGAGGACGGAGACGCACAGACGGACCGGAAGCTTCCGATGAAGGAGAGCGTCGACCGGCTCACCGTGCAGATCGCGCTGGTCGTGACCGCATACCTGCTTGCGTACCTGCTCATGTATCTTTTGGGCTTGCTGCTGCCGGGGATGAAGTCCGTCGTGTTCGGGTTCAACTTCCTGCTCGGCGTGCTGACGGCGACGCTGAT
Source organism: uncultured Clostridia bacterium (assembly GCA_937915925.1). Taxonomy (GTDB): domain Bacteria; phylum Bacillota; class Clostridia; order Christensenellales; family CAG-138; genus UBA3792. The sequence continues at coordinate 2,247 of CALGGM010000217.1, forward strand.
GAAGCTTTTCATGAACTGGCTTCGCAAAAAGAACGTCTTAAAGCGCGACTATACCGACGCGTTTCTGATGACGCGCACGTCGAACTTCTTCTTCGATCTGATGATCGTTGCGGGCATCGCCGCGATCCGCTTCTCGGTGCTCGAACGCTACTGGGGGATCATCCTCATCATGGGCGCCGTGGGACTTATCATCACCTATATCTATAACCGGATCGTCGCAAAGACGCTGTTCCCGGAGTACCCCGAAGAGCAGTTCCTTGTCATGTACGGCATGCTGACCGGTACGGCGTCGACCGGCGTCATCCTGCTTCGCGAGCTGGACGGAAACTTCCGTACGCCCGCTGCCGACAACCTCGTCTATCAGAACTTCCCGGCGATCGTGTTCGGCTTCCCGATGATGCTGCTTGCGACGTTTGCGCCGAAGCAGCCCGTGCTGACGCTCATCATCCTTGTCGGGTTCTTTGCGGTCATGAACGTGATCCTGTTCCGTTCCCGCATCTTCCGACGCAGGGCGAAAAACGAAACCAAGTAATATCCATAGGAGGGGACTATGACACAGGAATCATTCTGGATCATGAAGGCGTTCAACCCGCTGTTCTTCGCGACGTTTGCGGCATTCATCCTGCTGCTCGTGATCGCGAGCCTGCTGTTGAAAAAAAGGAGCGAAAAGACGAAAAAGGCAGTGCTCATCACGGCGTGCCTTTTGACGTTCGTCGGCTTCTTTGTCTATAAATACATGCTGTCGATCGACACGGCGTACGACGAGATCGTAAAGGACACAAGAGGGGGATTTTCTTGGTGGGCGGAGCTTCCGCTGCAGCTATGCAACATCAACATGATTTTGATCCCCATCGGCGTTGTGCTGAACAACCGCGGGATCAAGAGTTTCTGCTTCTTCCTTGCGCCGCTCGGCGCGCTGATGGCACTGATTATGCCGGGGCAGGGCTTTAACGGGTACCCGATCGTGCTGCCGCGCATGATCGGCTATTTCGGCACGCACTTCATGATCGTCATCGAAGGACTTGCGCTTGCGACGTTCGGGCTGTACCGCCCGCGGTTCAAGGATTTCCCGAAGACGCTGCTGACGTTTGTGATCCTGCTTTTATTGATCTTCGGGATCAATCTGCTGCTGATCAAAACCGGGCTGTACGACCATGCGAACTACTTCTTTGCCATGGAGCCGGAGGGCATTTCGCTGCTCGAACTCTTCTGGAGCTGGATCCATATCCCGTGCCTGTACCTTGCGCCGGGCGCCGTGATCCTGCTCGTGTACATGTCCGTTGTCACCGCGCCATTTGAGATCGCGGAGAAGGCGAAGAAAGCAAGTTGATATCGGGACATCAACAAATGATGCGGCTTCGCATGATGCGGCTTCGCCATGATGCGCTTCGCATGATGTGTGCCTGCGGCACGTTGATGAAGGGGAGAAAACGGCGGACGGGCAATGCCCGTCCCTACCGATGCGTACACGCCTTGTAGGGACGACCATCGGTCGTCCGTTTTTGCGTTATGCGCAGATTCTTCGTCGCTTCCACTTCGTTACAGAGGAAGATCGCACGAACAACCCTTC
>CALGGM010000218.1 GCA_937915925.1 uncultured Clostridia bacterium
TCGGTCGGCTCGAGCATCAGCGCTTCGTGCACGATCAGCGGGAAGTACATTGTCGGCGGATGCATGCCGTAATCAATCAGCGATTTCGCCACATCGAGCGCGGACACGCCGGTCTCCTTCTCGTAGCCGGAAAGGTCAAGCACGAACTCGTGCATGCAGATGCGGTCAAACGCGGGCGTGAACGTGCCCTTGATTTGGCTCTGCAGATAGTTCGCGTTCAAAACCGCGTTGGTCGCCGCTTCCGGAATGCCCTCGCGTCCGAGCGTCATCACATACGCAAGCGCGCGCACGCAGACGAGGAAGTTGCCCATAAAGCCGCGAACCTGCACTCTGCCGGGACGGTCCATCAGTGCCGAATGCGGCAGGAACGGCTTTAAGAATTCCTTGCAGCCGACCGCGCCTGCGCCCGGACCGCCGCCGCCGTGCGGGGTGGCGAACGTCTTGTGCAGGTTCAGATGGATGCAGTCAAAGCCCATGTCGCCGGGACGCACGATGCCCATGATCGCGTTCGTGTTTGCGCCGTCGTAATAGCACAGACCGCCCGCCTCGTGCACGAGCTTCGTGATCTCAAGGATGTTCTCGTCGAAAATGCCGACGGTGTTCGGGTTCGTGAGCATCAGACCCGCGACGTCGTCGCCGAGGACCGCTTTGAGCGCGTCGAGATCGACGCAGCCGTCCGGCGCGGAGGGGATGTTCACGACCTGATAGCCGCACATTGCCGCCGTTGCGGGGTTCGTTCCGTGCGCGGAATCCGGCACGATGATCTTGGTGCGCTTTTTGTCGTTTCTCGAATCGTGATACTGCTTGATCAGCAGCACGCCGGTGAACTCGCCGTGCGCGCCCGCCGCGGGCTGGAAGGTCATGCCGTCCATGCCGGTGATCTCGCAAAGATCCGCGCGGAGAATGTCGAGAACCTCCAAAGCGCCGCGGACCGAGGACTTTGGCGCGAGCGGATGGATGTTCGTAAAGCCTTCCATCGCCGCCGCTTCCTCGTCGATGCGCGGGTTGTACTTCATGGTGCAGGAGCCGAGCGGATAGAAGCCGCAGTTCACGCCGTGCACCTGTTTGTTGAGCTCGGTGTAGTGGCGGGAAACGTCGGTCTCGCTCATCTCTGGAAGACGCGGGGCGACCTCGCGGGAGAGCCCTTCGGGAAGCGCAACCGCTTCCACGTCGCACTTCGGGAGAATATCGCACTTGCGTCCCTTGACGCTCTTTTCGAAAATCAGCTTCATGCGAGCACCTCCTTTACGACGGAAACGACCGTATCGAGCGTTTCCTTGGACGCCTTTTCGGTGACGCACCAGAGCATGCCGTCCTCGTAGGGAAGACCGGACAGGATGCCGCGCTCCGCAAGCGCCTTTTCGATCTCCGCGGTCTTGGGCATGTCGAGCATGAACTCATGGAAGAACGGCGCATCGTAGCGAAGCTTCACGCCGGGGATCGCAGTGAGCGCCTTTTCGAGATAATGCGCCTTTGCCATGCACTGGTTTGCCGCCTCCGCCATGCCGTCGGGTCCCATCGTTGCCATATACAGACCTGCGGTCAGCGCGCACAGCGCCTCGTTCGAGCAGATGTTGGAGCTCGCCTTCTCGCGGCGGATGTGCTGCTCGCGCGCCTGCAGCGAAAGCACGTAGGCGCGGTTGCCGTCGTGGTCCGTCGTTTCGCCGACGATGCGGCCGGGGAGCTTGCGGATGTGCTTCATGGTCGTCGCCATAAAGCCGAGGTACGGTCCGCCGAAGCCGATGGGCATACCCAGCGGCTGTCCTTCGCCGACCGCGACGTCCGCGCCGCAGTCGCGCGGGGTCTTCATGATCGCAAGCGCGATGGGATTAGCCCCCATCACGAACATTGCGCCCGCCTCATGCACGAGCGCGCCGAGCGCTTCCGCGTCCTCGAAGACGCCGTAGAAGTTCGGCTGCTGTACATAGAACGACGCGACGCCCTCGTTTAGCATCGCTTTCAGCGCTTCGACGTCGGTCTTGCCGTCCTTCATCGGAACGACCTTAAGCTCGTCGTTGGTGCCGTAGCAGTAGGTGCGGACGGTGTTGATCACGTCCGGATGCGTCGTCGCTGAAATCAGCGTCACGCGGCGCTTGCGGTCGCGGCACATGGCGGCGGCTTCCGCCGCTGCGGTCGCGCCGTCGTACACGGATGCGTTCGAAGCATCCATACCGGTCAGCTCTGCGATCATCGTCTGATACTCAAAGATCGATTGGAGCACGCCTTGGCTGATCTCCGCCTGATAGGGCGTGTAGGCGGTGAGGAACTCTTCCTTTGCGGGGATGTACTTCACGATCGACGGAATGTAATGATCGTATGCGCCTGCGCCGCGCAGCACGGTCTTGTAGACCGTATTTTTTGCCGCGAGCGCTGCCATTGCGTTACGCACTTCCATCTCGCTCTTGCCTTCGGGAAGGTCGAGCGGACGGTTCAGGATCATGCTTTCCGGCACGTCGCGATAGAGCTCACGGTAATCCGAAAGCCCGATCGCATTCAGCATTTCCCGGCGCTGTTCCTCGGTGGAAGGAACGTAGCTTCCCATCGGTTATGCCTCCGCGCAGAACGCTTCGTACGCTGCCGCGTCCAGAAGCTCGTCGGTTGCGGTGACGTCAGAGACCTTGATGATCCACGCGCCGTACGGGTCGTTGTTCAGAAGCTCGGGCGCGTCCAAAAGCGCCTCGTTGATCTCGGCAACGGTGCCGGAGACGGGGGAGAGCAGATCGGAAACCGCCTTCACGGATTCGACGTCGCCGAACGCTTCGCCTGCGGTGACCGCATCGCCGACCTCGGGCAGATTCACGAAAACGAGATCGCCGAGCGCGTTCTGTGCGAAATCGGAAATGCCGATGACGCAGAGACCGTCTTCTTCCTTGAGCCACTCATGGTCCTTGCTGTACTGTAATTCGGGTTTGATCGTCATGATACCATCCTCCTGAAATTATTTTTGTTTATAAATGACCGGCACCACATAGGGCGGGACATTGTTCGTGATGTGCTTCGAGGGGATCGCGGCTTTTAAGCGCTTGCCGCGCACGTCGACCTCGACCTCGGCGTTCAGCGGAACGTCGGAACGGATGTAGCAGATGCCGATCGCGCGCTTGCCGGTCTGCTCGGTGAGACGCACGTTCTCGCCCTCGCCCTCGGTGACAAAGTACGGGATCATCGTGCCGCTGGTGACCCAGCCGATCGGTTCGCCGTCCTTATACACCGTCATGCCGTGACGCATAACGCCGCGATCTAAAAGCGCGATCGGACGGACGCGCTTGCCGACCGCCGCCATCGCTTCGGGAGTGTAGTTCTTTGCCTTGAACGCCGCCTGCGCTTCCGCCTGCTTTAAAAGCGCTTCCTTACCGATAAAGTCGCCCTTCGACTCGTCGAAGGAGACCGCGAACTTCGCAAGCGCGAGCGCGAAGATCGGCATGCGCTTGCCCTCTTCGTCGACGCCCATTTCGTCGCCGTACAGCGGGAGCATGCCCTCCATGCGGAGCGTGTCGCGCGCGCCTAACCCCGCGGGCTTGCCGCCGAGCTCGATGAGACGGTTCCATGCCCATTCCGCGTCTTCGTTTTTCAGGAACAGCTCGTAGCCGATCGGTTCCGCGGTGTAGCCGGTTCTGGAAACGAGGACCTCGTGTCCTTCCATCATCAGCGTGGAGAGGTTATTGCGGGCGGGCTTTGTGACCTCGTCGACGCCTGCGAGCGTCTTTAAGATCTCCTCGCTCTTCGGACCCTGTACCGCGATCGAGACCGTCTCGTTCGTGATGTTTCGGATCGTGCAGTCGTAGTTCTTTACGATCGGCTCGAACCACGCAAGGTCTTTGTCGGTGTTGGACGCGTTGACGACGAGAAGGTAACGGTCCTCCTCGAAGCGGTAGAGGTACGCGTCGTCGACCGCGCTGCCGTCCTCGGCGGGAATGATGCAGTACTGCGCCTGGTTGACTTGAAGCAGGGATGCGTTACTCGAAAGCACATGCTGCAAAAACGCGAGGCGATCCGGTCCTTCGATGATGAGACGGCCCATGTGGGATACGTCGAACAGTCCGCACGCGCTTCTGGTGTACAGATGCTCGGCGACGATGCCTTCGGGATACTGGATCGGCATTTCCCAGCCGCCGAAGTCGACCATGGTCGCGCCTGCCTTTACGTGCGCGCCGTACAAAAGGGTACGTTTGAGTTCGCTCATGAGAGTCCTCCTTAGAAATAATATGAACAACGCGGCCCCGCCGCATGGGAAAACATGAAAAAGCGCAAAGTACGCCCTGTACCTTGCGCCTCCGTAAAAAGCCTGAGAGATTCCCGCACGCGTGCGGTTGCACCGTCGGCGTCAAGGGGCAAGCCCCTTTCCTTTCCGGAGTCCCGTCCGAGTCCGATCCTTCTGCCTGAGAGTTTTTGCGTTCCCCTTCGGCGCCGTAAAATACGGCCTCTCCCGGGCCCATCGTTCGGGACGATATGAAATTTGACGGCCGCCCTTCCCGGCAGCCTCATCGTTTTTATCCTCGTATACGATACCGCGAAAGCGGGGGCTTTGTCAAGAGAAAAAGCGTCGGAATCGGGAAAATGTTCTTATTATGTTTACAAGATGCGAACCGGGGCGCGGTTGCTTTTTTCGTATACGTGTGCTATGATACGGTCATGATAGTATCGTTGCATGCGTGCGCCCTTTCGGTCGACACGTTTTGCAAACTGCGGAAAACGGAACGGAAATGTATCGAAACTGCTTGAAAAGAATACTGGACGTCGTCCTGTCAGGTCTTGCGATCCTGATCCTTTCGCCGTTGTTTGCGGTGATCGCGGTCTGGATCAAGCTGGATTCTCCGGGACCGGTGCTGTTCCGGCAGGAGCGGATCGGCATCCATAAGACGCGGTTCGATATTCTGAAATTCCGCACCATGAAGGAGGACGCGCCGAGCGACGTGCCGACGCATCTTCTGTCCGATTCGGATCAGTGGATCACGCGGGCGGGACGGTTCTTGAGAAAATCGAGCCTTGACGAGCTTCCGCAGCTTTTGCAGATCTTCACCGGCAAAATGTCGATCGTGGGTCCGAGGCCCGCGCTTTGGAACCAGTACGACCTGATCGAGGCGCGCGACAAAAACGGCGCGAACGATGTGCGTCCGGGGCTGACCGGATGGGCGCAGGTCAACGGACGCGACGCGCTGTCCGTTGCGGAAAAGGCGCAGCGCGACGGCGAATACGCGGCGAATGTCACCTTCGGTATGGATATGGAATGCATCTGGAGAACGGTCACGGCGGTGCTTCAAAGCCGCGGCTTTGAAGAGGGCGAGCAGACGAGCCGGCGCAAAAAGGGCGAATGAAACGGATCCTGATCACCGGAAAAAACGGCTATATCGGCACGAACCTTGCCGCCTTTCTTTTGCGGCAGCCAAGTCTGTATGCGGTCGAAACGGTTTCGCTCAGGGACCGCGCGCCCGACGCGTACGATTTTCACGGCGCGGACGCGATCGTTCATCTTGCGGCGATCGTGCATCGGAAGGAGACGCAAAGGAATCGCGCGCTCTATGACGCCGTAAATCGCGACCTTGCGATCGCGCTTGCGGAAAAGGCGAAGCGCGAGGGCGTAAAGCAGTTTGTGTTTATGAGCACGATGAGCGTGTACGGCATGGACGAGGGCACGGTCACAAAGGACACCCTGCCCGATCCGAAAACAGCGTACGGACGCTCGAAGCTCGAAGCGGAGCGGGCGATCGCCGCGCTCGCGGAGGAAGATTTTACGGTGACGGTCCTGCGTGCGCCGGTCGTGTTCGGACCGGGGGCGAAGGGCAATCCCGCAAGGCTTGAACGGCTCGCAAAGCACCTGCCGTTCTGTCCGACATATGAAAACCGCCGCACGGCGGTTTCGATCGAAACGCTGTGCGGCGCGATCGAATCGGCACTTCGGACGCCGCGTTCCTGCATCCTGTTTCCGCAGGAACCCGCGCCTGTGTCTACCTGTACGCTGCTCGAACGCATCCAAAGGGAGCAGGGAAAGCCGGTGCGCAAAACCAAGCTTCTGAACCCGCTGATCCGTATGCTGCGCGCCTGCACGCGCGTCGGGAAAAAGGCGTTCGGCGATCTGGTCTATCAGGATCTGACGGAGCTTGCACTGTCCGATCCGTACGGAGAGGAGGCGGCGCGTTGAGCCCGCTTGTGAGCGTCATCATACCTGCATACTGTTGTGAAAAGACGCTGGAAAGCAGCGTCCGTTCGGCGCTTTTGGGGACGGTGCGGGACATCGAGGTGATCGTCGCGGACGACGCGTCGACCGACGGGACCGCGGCGGCGGCGCAGCGGCTTAGCAAGGAGGACCCGCGGGTTTCTCTGATCCGTCTTCCGAAGAACGGCGGCGCGGCGGCGGCGCGAAACCGCGGCGTCGAGGCGGCAAAGGCGGAGTGGATCGCGTTTTTGGACGCCGACGACATCTGGGAGCCGGAGAAGCTTTATATGGAGCTTGCCGAAGCGGAACGGACGCAGGCGTCGCTCGTGTACTGCGCGGCGGCGTGCATCGACGAACGCGGCGAACGGACCGGAAAGATCTTTTCCGTACCGGCGACGGTCACGGCAAACGGGCTGCTCTGCGGCAACGATATCGTGACCAGTACGGTGCTGATAAAGCGTGACGTATATCGGAAGCATCCGATGGAGCGCAGCGATCTGCACGAGGATCTGATCTGCTGGTACCGCATTTTAAAGGACGGGGAGAAGGCTGTGGGACTGAACGAGCCGCTTGTGCGCTATCGCGTGACGGGAGGGTCGAAGTCCGGCAACAAGCTTCGCTCCGCGCGCATGATGTGGAACAGCTGTCGGTATCTCGGCGTCGGCTTTTTCCGGCGGGCGGCAAGCTTTGTCGGCTATTGTCTGCATGGGATCGGACGGTACTGGATATGAAGGAATCGTTCTTTCAAAAGCTTAAGAGGATCCGACCCGGCGACGTCGGACATCTGTTTTTATTCCTGCTCGCGATCGTGCCCGCGTGGATTTATCGGAAAAGACGAAAGCACCTGTGGCTGCTCTGCGAGTACGGCAACGAGGCGCAGGACAACGCGTTTGCGCTGTTTCGGTATCTTCGCGAACACCGTCCGGACGTCGACGCGGTCTACGCGATCGCGAAGCGCTCGCCGATGTACGAAACGGTCGCGGCGATCGGACCGGTCGTGCCGTTCGGAACGCTCAGGCACTGGATGTATTATCTTGCCGCCGAGGTCAACGTTTCCAGTCAGAAGGGCGGCAAGCCGAACGCGCCCGTCTGCTATCTTCTGGAGGTCGTGCTGGGCGTTCTCAAAAACCGCCGCGTCTTTTTGCAGCACGGCGTCACGATGAACGACCTGCCGTTTCTGCATGCGGAGAACGCAGAGCTCTCCCTGTTCTGCTGCGCGGCGGAGCCGGAGTACGCGTTCATTCGAGACACGTTCGGCTATCCAAAGGACGCGGTGCGGTACACGGGCTTCTGCCGCTTCGACGCGCTGCTCGACGCGAAGGCGGACCCGGGGCTGTTGCTGATCCTGCCGACGTGGCGGATGTGGCTTGAACGCGAATGCCGATCGGACGAGGCGTTCTCGGACAGCGAATACTTTCGCGCGTGGGACGCGTTTCTGAACGATCCTGCGCTCGACGCGCTGCTGAAGGAGACCGGCATGCGCGCGGTGTTCTGCGTGCACCGCAACATGATGCGGTTTGAGACGCGCTTTTTGTCCCGCTCGGAGCGGGTGGAGGTGAAGCCGTGGAACAGCGTTTCCGTGCCGGAGCTTCTGAAAACGGCGGCGGTGCTGGTGACCGACTTTTCGAGCGTGCACATGGACTTCGCGTTCATGAAAAAGCCGGTCGTGTATTATCAGTTTGACCGCGAGGCGTTCCATAGGGGACATCTGCCGAGCGGATATTTTGACTTTGCGCGGGACGGGTTTGGGCAGATCGCCGAAACGCCGTCGGGCGCGATCGCGGCGCTGCGGGAGACGGTCTTGAACGGCTGCCGCATGGCGCCGGAATATGAAGAACGGGTCGACCGCTTCTATCCCCTGCGGGATCGGAACAATTCGGAGCGGACGGCAAAAGCAATCGAGGAGTTGATCGGGAAACGATGAAAAAGATCTGGAACCGAATAAAAGGGTGGCTGATGCGGTTTTTCCGCTATTGGGATCTTTTGGTGCTGCTGGTGCAGCGCGATATCAAGCTGAAATACCGCAGGAGCTTTCTGGGGTATCTTTGGAGCATTCTGACGCCGCTGCTTTCGATGGCGGTCATGGCGATCGTCTTTTCAAAGATGTTCAAGCGCAGCATCACCAACTACCCCCTGTATCTGATCTGCGGCAACATCCTGTTTTCCTTCATGCGCGACTCGACGAATCAGGCGCTGAACTCGGTGATCGGAAGCTCGGCGCTGCTGAAAAAGACCTATGTGCCGAAGTACATCTTTACGCTTTCCAAGGTCACGAGCTGCATGGTCAATTTCGTGCTGTCGCTCGGCGCGCTGATCATCGTCATGATCGCGACGGGCGAGCCGTTCCGCTGGATGAACCTGATGGCGATCATTCCGATCGTCGAGCTGTACGTGTTCTGCGTCGGGCTGGGGCTGTTTCTGGCGGCGATCACGGTGTTCTTCCGCGATGTCAAAAACATCTGGAGCGTCGTCACGCTGGCGTGGATGTACCTGACGCCGATCTTTTATTCGCTGGAAAGCTTCTCCGAAAAGGGCGCGAACGGAAAATACACGGTCTCCACGCTCGGCATTCTCGAACGGCGGCTGAACCCGATGTACATGTACATTCAGCAGTTCCGCTACTTCATCATGCAGTATCACATCGATCTGGTCGAAGCGCCGTGGGACGTCCTGATGTGGCGCGGTGCGCTGTGCGCGGGACTGATGCTGATCGTCGGACTTCTGACGTTCAATGCGACCAAGAACAAATTCATCCTGTATATCTGAGCATATGGAACAGACAGCAAACAGACCGAAACGAGCGGAGACGGTCATCCGCATCCGAAACGCTTCCGTGCGGTTCAACATCGCGGGGGAGAAGGTCGACAATCTGAAAGAGTATTTTGTGAAGCTTGTGAAGCGCGAGCTTCGCTTTAAGGAGTTTTACGCCCTGCGCGACGTCAATCTGACGATCAAAAAGGGCGAATCGTGGGCGCTGATCGGCTCGAACGGGGCGGGCAAGAGCACGCTGTTAAAGCTGATCTGCGGCATTCTGACGCCGTATAAGGGCAGCGTGCAGGTCACGGGCAGCATCGCGCCGCTCATTGAGCTCGGCGCGGGGTTCGACCCGAACCTCACCGCAAAGGAGAACATCTTCATCAACGGCGCGGTCCTGGGGCATAACCGCAAGTTCATGCGCGAGCAGTACGAAAAGATCGTCGACTTCGCGGAGCTTTGGGACTTCATGGACCTGCCGATCAAAAACTATTCGAGCGGCATGCGCGCGCGGCTCGGCTTTGCGATCGCGACGGTCGTCGATCCGGATATCCTGATCGTGGATGAGGTGCTTGCGGTCGGCGACGCGGCGTTTCAGAAAAAATGCCGCGCCCGCATCCGGGAGCTGCTGGATCACGGGACGACGCTGCTGTTTGTCTCACACTCCAAGGCGCCCGTGATGGAGCTTTGCGAGCACGCGGTCTGGCTCGATCACGGCGAGATCAAAAAGATCGGCGCGACAAAGCATGTTTACTGGGCATACGAGCACGAACAGGAGGAGAGCGCGGTCAGCATCGGCGCGCGGCAAAGGAGTTAACGATGGAACAGAAACCGATCATCAGCGTCGTCGTACCGGTCTATAACGCCGAACGCGACCTTCCCGCGTGTCTCGCGTCGATCCGGGTGCAGACCTTCCCGCAATGGGAAGCGATCCTCATCGACGACGGATCGACCGACGGCAGCGCCGCGATCCTGGACGAAGCGGCGAAACACGAACCGCGCTTTACCGTGATCCACAAGGAAAACGCCGGCGTGTCGAACGCGCGAAACGACGGCATCGAAAGGGCGTTCGGCACGTATCTGATGTTCATCGACGCGGACGATCTGGTGACGCCGACCTGTTTTTCCGAAATGGTCGCCGCATCGGAGCGGTACGGCACGGACCTCGTTCTGTGCGGGTTCGACCGCTTCAACGACGAGATGGAAAAGCATTTTCAGCTGACCCGGTTTTACGGGGTCCTGCTGCCCGAAACGCAGCAGCTCGTCATGCTGTACACGGAAGCGAGAACGAACATGTTCGGCGTTTCGATCTGGGGAAAGCTGTTCCGCCTCGATATGATCCGCGAGAACGGGATCCGGTTCGACCCGTCGGTCACCTACGAGGAGGACTGCGTGTTCATGACGGACTGCATCCCGCACATCCGCTCGGCGATCGCGCTCGGCGCGCCGATGTATCGCTATCGGCAGCAGGAGGAATCGCTGTCGAAGGGCTACCGCAAGGACACGTTCCGCTTTTTGGTCAACGGTTATCAAAGACGCTGCGCCCTGCTGAAGCGGTACGGGCTTTCGGAGTCGCTTCCGAACGCGAAGGGGATCTTCTTCGGCGTGGTCAAAAATACCTGCATCAAGCTCGTGAACGCCGGGCTTCCGAAAAGCGAGCGGCTTTCGGAATACGAAGCGATCATGGCGTTTCCCGAGGTACAGGACGCGGTCGTGTTTGAAAAGAAATCGAAGTCCGGTCTTACCAACCGGATCTGCGCCGCGATCAAGGCGAAGGACGCGAAAAAGCTCGATCGCGTGATGCGCCGGTGGAAGGTCATGGACCGCGCGTACAGGCTCAAAAACGACGTACAGAAACGGATCCGAAACAGGGGGAAGAAGGCAGAGCAATGAAGATCGGCGTCATTACCTTTCATTTTCCGTTCAACTGCGGCGCGGCGCTGCAGTGCTATGCGCTTGAGAAGAAGCTGGAAGCGCTCGGCAACGAGGTCAAGGTCATCAACTACTGCCCGTGGTATCACTGGAACCGGTACGCGGCGCACAAGAATCCGATCTATTACGGCGGGAAAAAGATGCGCGAGCCCGCGCGCAACATCCTGACGCGCACGTACCACGGCGCGAAAGGCTTTTACGACACGGTGCGCTCGTGGAAAAACGCCAAGGGCAAGCTCCCGCGGCAGAAAAAGTTTTCGTCGTTCCGTAAGGCGCATCTCCATGAAACGCGCATGTACCGCACGGTCGCACAGCTTCGGGCAAACCCGCCGAAGTGCGATCTGTATCTTGCGGGCAGCGATCAGCTTTGGAACGCCAAGCTGACCGAGGGGATCTACGATCCGGCGTACTTCCTCGATTTCGGAGGGAAGGACGTGCGCCGCGCGACCTATGCGATCGGCAGCTACTTCGCCGATTCCGAGGCGGCAAAGAAGGCGATCGCGCCGATGCTCAAAAACCTCGACGCCGTCTCTTTGCGCGAAACGAAATTCATGCGCACCGTCATGCAGGCGGCGGACGAAAAAACGCCGATGCATACGGACGTCGACCCGACGCTTCTTCTGGACGCGTCCGCATACGAAGCGCTGCTCCCGAAGGAGCCGTTGGAAAAGGAACCGTTTGCCGTGATCTACACGATGCCCGGACCCGCGCAAAAGCAGGTCAACGAGGCGGCGAAGCTTCTGGAGCGGGAGACGGGGCTGCATCTCATCGACGTGAACGGCAACCCGAACGCGGAGAACTGCCGCATCAAGGACCATCGGGTCTGCTCGCCGGAGGAATTCCTTTGGTACATCAAACATGCGGAGATCGTGCTGACGAACTCGTTCCACGGCACGGTCTTCTCCGTGCTGTTCAAAAAACGCTTTGCGACGGTCCTGCATAAGGAGACCGGCAACCGCGTTTCCGAGCTTTTGGACAAGCTCGGGCTGTCCGATCATTACACGGATCAGACCGACGCGGTCGGCGAGATCCTGAAAAAATCGGCGGACTGGAAAACCGTCGACGCGGCGCTCGAAGGACTGCGGGCGGAGTCGGTCGAATACCTTCGCTGGTGTACCGCGCAGGGCGGCAAGCCGACGTTTCTGACCGAACGCGACCTGCCGGTTTCGGAACCGGAAAAGCCGAAGCCCCAGACGCCTGCGCCGGGTAAAGCGCAGCCCGAGAGGACGGCGCCCGAACGGAAGCCGGAAAAGCCGAAGCAGAACGGAGGACGCATGTATACCGACGATAAAAACGCGCAGGTCGTACTGGCGCTGCTGAAGAAATACAACATCAAGAAGATCGTCGTATCGCCCGGCACGACGAACGTGCCGATCGCGCGCGCGGTGCAGAAGGACCCGTTCTTCGAGGGGTATTCCGCGGTCGACGAGCGCGGCGCGGCGTACCTTGCGGGCGGGCTTGCGTTCGCAACGGGCGAACCGGTCGCGATCTCCTGTACCGGCGCGACCGCCTCGCGCGATTACATCCCGGGGCTTACCGAGGCATACTATCGCGGGCTGCCCGTGATCGCGATCACCTCGCAGCACCATTCGCCGCGCATGAGCGACCTGATGCCGCAGATGACGGACCGCTCGGTCTCGCAGAACGACATCAAGCGCTTTGACGCCGACCTCCCGCTGATCAAGGACGACGAGGACTGGCGCGCGTGCGTGCAGCTGGTGAACGAAGCGCTGTACACCGCGACGCGGCACGACGCGGGTCCGGTCCACATCAACCTGCCGGTCGGCAACCTCTACTCGTTCACGACGCCGACGCTGCCCGACGTGCAGAAGATCGACGTTTACGACGCGGAGGACTTCCCGAAAAACGAGCTTGCAAAAGCGCTGCAAAACAAACGGGTTGCGCTGTTTATCGGCTCGCACAAGCCCTTCGACGCGGAAACGAAGTCCGCGATCGAGGCGTTTGCCGAAGCGTTCGACGCGCCGGTGTTCTGCGATCATACCGCGAACTACGCGGGCAAACACCGCGTGCTCAGCGCGGTCGCGGGAGACCTTGCGAAGATCAAGGATCTGCCGGACGTCGTGATCGATCTCGGCTCCGTCTCGGGCGATTACAGCGCAGGTCCGCTGTTTAAAAATCGCCGCGTGTGGCGCATCTCGGAGGACCGCAGGTTCCATAATCGCCACGGCGCGGAGACCGTCGAAAAGCTGTTCTTCTGTTCGGAGAAATTCTTCTTTACGTCCCTTCTGGGATTTACCGGCGGCAAGCGCTATTACGGCGCGATGAAGAGCGCGACCGAACCGACCGGGCTTCCGACCGTGCCGCTTTCCGGCATTTACGCGGCGTCGAAGCTTTCGGAACGGATCCCGAACGGGAGCTTTCTGCATCTCGGCATTCTGAACTCGCTGCGCAGCATGAACTTCTTTGCGCTCGATCCGAGCGTGACGGTGAGCTGCAACGTCGGCGGATTCGGCATCGACGGCGCGCTGTCCACAGCGCTTGGACAGGCGCTTGCAGATCCGAAGCGCATGTCGTTCTGCATGCTCGGAGACCTCGCGTTCTTCTATGATATGAACGCGCTCGGCAACCGGCACGTGCAAAAGAACCTTCGCATCCTTCTGATCAACAACGCGCGCGGCGTGGAGTTCCGGCTGAACGCGGGGCTCGAGCGGCTCTGGGGCGCGGATACCGACGATCTGATCGCGGCGAAGGGGCACTTCGGCAGCGCGAAGGCGTGGGCGGAATCGATGGGCTTTACGGTGCTGACGGCGGACAGCAAGGAATCGTTCGACGCGCAGATCGATTCGTTCTGCGATCCGAACGCGTACGACGCGCCGGTGGTGTTCGAGGTCTTTACCGAGGCGGAGGACGAACAGACCGCGCTGAAGCATCTTCGCGCATTCAACCGTCCGATCGGGTGATGGGTATGACGGAGCAAAAACGCATTCTGCTGCTCGGCGGGACCGGCGCGATCGGCTCGCGCGTGGCGCCCGAGCTTGTGCGGCGCGGGTTTACCGTGCATATCACAAGCCGCTCGCCGCATACGTCCAACGACAGCCGCATCGTCTGGCGCGAGGGCAACGCCAAGGACGACGCATTTTTGGACGCGCTGCTTTCGGAGCGCTTTGACGCGATCGTCGATTTTATGATCTACACGACCGAGTCGTTTGCCGCGCGCTGTGAAAAGCTTCTGAACGCGACGCCGCATTACGTGTTCCTGTCGTCGTACCGCGTGTACGGCGACAACGGCGAAACGCCGATCACGGAGACGAGCCCGCGGCTTTTGGACAGCGTCGACGATCCGGACTACCTGAAAACCGACGAGTACGGGCTCACCAAGGCGCGGCAGGAGGACATTCTCGCGGCGTCGGGACATAAGAATTATACGGTCATCCGTCCCGCGATCACCTACGGCGGCGACCGGTTTCAGCTCGGCACGATGGAGGCGAACGAGTTTCTGGTGCGCGCGCTGCAAAAGAAGGCCGTCATCTTCCCGAAGGAAATGCACGATCGGCGCACGACGATGACATGGGCGGGCGACGTCGGCAAAATGATCGCGCGGCTCGTACTGAACGAGGCGGCGTACGGCGAAACGTACACCGCGGCGACGGCGGAGAGCCGGACGTGGGGCGAGGTGCTCGCGCTGTATCGGAGCATCCTCGACATGCGGGTAAAGAAGGTCCCGCTGTCCGTGTACGAGCAGGCGGTCGGAAGACGCTGGCAGATCAAGTACGACCGCATGCTGCACCGCGTGATCGATAATCGCAAGATCCTTTCCGCGACGGGCATGAAGCAGTCGGACCTGATGCCGCTTTCGGAGGGGCTTCGCATCGAGCTGTATGAGTTTACGAGAAAGCCCGCGTTCCGCACCGTGGACGGGGCGATGCAAAAGCGCTTCGACGCGGCGGTCGGCTCGGCGGACGGACGCGAGCCGGGGCTTTTGGGCATGCTGCACCGCGTCAATGCGTATCGGAAAAACGGCGTGCTTGTGAAGGTCATCAAAAAGAAGCTGTATCGCATCGCGCCGCTTCGCAAGGCGGTCCACGGTGTAAAGCGGTTGTTTCACCGTTGAACGCAGAACCATACTGTAAACTGCCGGGGCAGCACGCCTCGGCTTTTTTTGCGGGGCGGGCAGGTCAACAACGGCACAACCCTTCCGTCAGCCTTCGGCTGCCGTATCACACTCCGCTTCGCTCCGTTACAGCGGTGCCGTCGCGCGTTTCTCGCGCGTCGCCTTCTCTCCCCTTGCACAGGGGAGGCAGGAGGGAAAACGGACCGTAGGGGGCGTCCTCCGGACGCCCCGCGTAAAAACATGCAAATCAAAAGACGCTTCTTGAACCTCCCCGCGCATGAAACCCCGACCTTTCGAGAATCCTACCGATAGCCCTTTTTGCGTCAAAAATGTTGCAAAACGGTAAAACTTCGCCGATTCGCTTGCTTTTTCGGGAAGGGTTCGATAAGATATAAACGGTAATTTATGGGCAGACGGAGGAACGCATGAGCAGACGAAACAGCTGGATCGCGGCGGCGCTTTGCTGCCTGCTGCTGTTCGCCTGCGTTTCCGAAGACGTGGAACCCGTCCGAACTCCCGCGCCGACGGCGGCACAGCAAACGGAAGCGGCGCCGTCCCCGACGGTCGCGCCTTCTCCGACGCGCGAGCCCGTCGAAGGGGACGTGGCGTTCGATCGGTTCCCGACATACGACACCGGCGCGGACGCGGATTGGAGCTACCAGAGCGACGAGCTTAAAATCGCGATCCGCCGATACGAGGACGAAGAGGAGAAGCAGGTATATTACGTCGCCGACGTCTGGCTGCGCAACATCCGGTCGTTCCGGGCGGGCTTCGCGAACGGCGCGTACAACCGCGGGACCGAGGACGCCGAAGCGTTCTCCGTGCGTGAAAATGCGGTGCTCGGGGTCAACGGCAGCTACAACACGGGGCTTGTCGTACACGACGGAACGCTTTACCGTCCGCTCGACGAAAAGCACGAAGCCGTGATGGCGCTGTATCGGGACGGATCGATGGAAGCGCTTTCGCGCGAGGCGTTCGATCTTGAAGCGGCGCAGAGCAAGGGGCTTGTCCACGCGTGGCAGTTCGGTCCGCTGCTCGTGCACGACGGCAAGCCGAACGAGGCGGAATCGTTCGGATCGTTCGGGATCCGGCATTCGCGCATCATGCTCGGCTATTACGAGCCGGGACATTATGTCGCCGTGGCGGTCGACGGACGCAGGCGCGACGCGATCGGCATGGACGCGAACGACATGATCGAGCTGATGGTCTCGCTCGGCTGCAAAGAGGCGATCAACCTCGACGGCGGCTTGAGCGCGATCATGACATTTATGGGAAAAACGGTAAACGACCCGCCGAAGGCAAACGCGGACGACGCCGCGTCGGGTGGAAGAAACCTTGCGGATATGCTCCTGTTCGCGGCGTATGACGATGGCGGCAGCGCGCCGCCGCTCGACACGCTCGAAGCAAGGACGCCTTCGGAAGATTGACGGAAAGGACATACGGAATATGAAGCGATACATGAAATTTATGATGCTCACGGGACTGTCGGCGATGCTGCTTGCATCCGCCGCCTGCTATGACGCCGGCGACACGCCGACCGCGATCGTCGAAACGGTGACGCCCGCTGCCGCCTCCGAGGAGGAAACGGTGCATGTGGACGCGACGCCCGTGCAGGAGGACGCGCTTCCCGCAGTGCCCGAAACGGAGCCGCCGACGCCGGAGCCGACGCCGGAACCGCCCAAGACGCCCGCGCCTACCCGCGAGCCGATCGAGGGCGACGTCTCCACCGATCGGTTTCCGAATGAGGACACCGGCGCGGACGCGGACTGGAGCTATCAGAGCGACGAGCTGCGCGTTGCGATCCGGCGCGTCGAAAACGAGGACGATCAGATCGTGTACTACGTCGCGGACGTCTGGGTGCGGAACATCAACAGCTTCCGCACAGAGCTCGCGAACGGCAAGTACAGCAGCGGCAGAGAGGACCCGGAGAAGTTTGCGAACCGCATCAACGCGGTGTTCGGCATCAGCGGCACGATGAACAGCGGGCTTGTGGTGCATAACGGCACGAAATATCGCGGCGCGGACAACAGCACCGGCAACACGTTCCGCTCGGGCATCCTCATCGTCTATCGGGATGGCTCGGTAAAGACGATCAACCGCAACAAGCATCAGTCGCTCAATTACAACAACGAGAACAAGCAGAACGGCGGCATCCTGCATGCGCTGCAGTTCGGACCGATCCTCGTGCAGAACGGGGAGATCCCGTCGGGACTGAAGCAGCGGGAGAGGCACCCGCGCATCATCTTCGGCTACTGCGAGCCGGGACACTATATCTGCGTGGCGGTCGACGGCAGAACGAAGACGTCGATCGGCATGACGGAGCAGGAGATGGCGGAGCTGATGCTCTCGCTCGGCTGCACGGAAGCGATGAATCTGGACGGCGGCAACAGCGCGGTCATGCTCTTTATGGGCGAGACGATCAACGTACCGTCCGGCACGGACCGTGACGGGGACGGCGTCGCCGGACGCAACATCGTCGACATGCTCGCGTTCGCGGAATTCGACGCGGACGGAAACGCGCCGTCGCTTTCGTCGGTGCATGCGGATAAGTTCTTGAGGAGCGAGCCATGAAAAAACTGACGATCAAGAAAACCGGTTGGATCGTCGGCGTCGTCGTGATGGCGGTGCTGACGCTTGCCATGCTCGCGGTGGATATCGTGCTGATCATCATCTGAGGAGACGCGAATGGAACAGGAAGAAAAGCGGGAGCATCCGCATAAAAAGCTAAAGATCGCGTTCTTCGCGCTGTGCGCGGCGTTTCTGCTGCTCGCCGTGCTCGGGATCATTCTCGGCACGAGCAAGGTGCAGATGTGCCGAGACGTCCGTTTGTTCTCGTGCGACAGCCGCGGCTTTCATCTCGTGTCCTGCGGGGTGCAGACCGTAAAGCGCAACAACGGACCGATCGACGTCAACGCGCTGCCGACGCCGGACGCGGAGCTGTTCGGCGAAGCGATGCGCAGCGATCTGGACTACTATGAGACCGGCGAGATCAAGGAGGTCCCGATCTACGAGCAAAAGAAGATCGACCGCTTTATTTTCAGCATGATCATCGTGGTGCAGAACGGGTCCCTGTCCGATGCCGAGAAGACGACGGACATGATCTTCCTTGCGTCGTATAACCAGCTGCAGCAGAAGTTTACGGTCGTCTCCGTCGCGCGCGACACGCTCGTGCCGCTGTCGGAGGACGAATGGAAGCGGATCAACACCGCGTATGCGCGCGGCGGGATCGGGCTTTTGATCAACACGGTCAACGATCTGTTTGAGCTGGACATTCAGAATTACGTCATCACCGGCACGGATGAACTCGCCGCGCTTGCGGACGCGATGGAGGGCATTCCCGCAACGCTCACCGACGAGGAAGCGGCGTACATTAACAAGGCGTGCGGCGGCGCGCTGAAGGCGGGAAAGCAGCAGCTGACCGGCGCAGAGATCGTCGCGCTGCTTTTGGATCGCACGTCCGACAACAAGGGAGACCTCGGCAGAGCGGACCGTCAGGTGGAGATCGTGCACGGCGCGTTCCTGTACTTACAGGATCGGTTCGACAGCGAGTTTTTGTATCCGTTCTTCCGCACGATCTTCAAGAACATCAGCACGAACGTCGACTTTGAAACGCTGCGTGGCGTCGGCTATGAGATGGCGGTTTCGGACGAGCTGACGTTTGAGACGCTGCGTCTCCCGTTCGACGATGCGTATACCGAGCTCAACATGGACGGCGCGTACGCGCTGCTGCCCGCGTTTGAGAAAAACCGCATCCTGCTTCGGCAGGCACTGTACGGAAAGGATTCCTGAAAAGAGGAGGACGGCATAATGAAACGGATTCTGTCGGGGCTTTTGATCGCGGTTCTACTGCTGGCGTCCGTCGGATGCGGCGCGGGCGGCAAGAACGCGGCGCCGCTGATGTGGAAGGTCACGGACGGCGAGGGACATACGATGTATCTGTTCGGCACGATCCACATCGGCGATGCGCGCAGCGAAGCGGCGCTGGAGCGCGTTTCGACGGTGATGGAGCAGTGCGACGCGCTCGCGGTCGAGTTTGACGTCGTGGCGTATCAGAAGGATCTCGGCGAGGCGGCGAAATCCATGATGCGGTTTTTGCTGACCGACGGCACGACGATCGAGGACTACATGCCCGCCGATCTGTATCAGCGCGCGTATGCGCTGCTGAAGGAAGCGGGACTGTTTCCGGACCTGATGAAGACCTACAACCTCGCGATGTGGGCGCAACTCGTGGAAACGGCGGCGATCCAAAAATACAGCGACCTCGATTCGGAGCACGCCATGGACGTGCTGCTGATCAACCGCGCGTATGAAAAGGAGATCCCCGTGTGGGACGTGGAGTCCGCGGAGTATCAGATGGAGCTGCTTGACAGCTTCGACGACGAGGTCTATCTTCTGCAGATCCAAACGACGCTGGACAGTCTGGAGCTGTACGGCTCCTCGCTTGAGCTGATGTACCGGCTGTGGCTTGCGGGCGATCGCGATACGTTCTGGCGGCTGGTCGCCGCGGAGACCGACGCGGAAGGCGCGGATGCGCTCAACGATTATAACGCGCGGCTCATCGACGAGCGCAACGCGGCGATGGCGGAGAAGGCAAAGGAGCACCTCCGATCCGGAAAGACCGTGTTCTTCGCGGTCGGCGCCGCGCACATGGCAAACGCAAGCGGCATCGTCCAACTCCTGAAGGACGCAGGCTACACCGTTGAGGAGTTCTCGTATTAAAAAAGAAAGAACCAAGGAGCCGTTAAGAAAGTTCGTTCATAACTTTCTTAACGGCTCCTTTATGAACTCTCGCTTCGCTCCATGAATTGTCCTACGGACATGAATTGTGCCTTACGGCATTTGAATTGACGGCAAAGCCGTCATGACCGTACGCGCGGGAAGCGCGCGATCTTCCTTTCATGACAACCGTAGGGGAAGATATCATCTTCCCGTTCCGCTGCTTTGGCGGGCGGATGATATCCGCCCCTACAGGGAAACCCGATCAATTACGGCTCGGGGATGTACTCGCCGAAGGTGACGGGGACGGAGATGCGGCTGCCGTCGCGGCGGACGGTCAGCGTTGCGGTGTCGCCCGCGTTGTAGGCGGTGATGGCGTCGGAAAGGTCCGCGTTCGAGGAGACGGTCTTGCCGTCGATCTCGAGGATCAGATCGCCCGCCTTGAGCCCTGCCCGATCCGCGGCGCTGCCCGAAACGACGTCGGTGATCTGCACGCAGCGCGTGCCGCCGTAATAGTAATAGCCGTAGCCGTCGGACAGCGAGACGTTCTGCGTGTACACGCCGAGGTACGCGCGACCGGTCACATAGCCGTACTGCAGAAGGTCGCTGATCTCATCGACGACGCTCTTGACGGGGATCGCAAAGCCGAGCCCCTCCGCGCTGGTGTCGGAAACCTTCGCGTTGACGATGCCGATGAGCTTGCCGGAAGCGTTAAAGAGACCGCCGCCCGAATTGCCCGGGCTGATGGCGGCGTCGGTCTGGATCAGCTCCATCGTGCTGCCCTCGACCGTGATGCTGCGCTTGACCGCGGAGATCATACCGCCGGTCGCCGTGCCGCGAAGCTCGCCCAGCGGGTTTCCGATCGCGATCACGTCCTCGCCAACGGTCAGCATGTCGCTGTCGCCGAGTGTTGCGGGAACGAGGCCGGACGCGTTGATCTTGATGATCGCAAGGTCGTTGCGCGAATCCGCGCCTACGAGCGTCGCGGGGTACGACGCGTCGTCGTGCAGGGTGACGGTGATGTCCTTTGCGCCGTCCACGACGTGCGCGCAGGTTGCGATATAGCCGTCCTCGGTCAGGATCACGCCGCTGCCGCTGCCCTGCTGGTCATAGGTCTGCGTCCGTCCCCAATAGGAAACGGTCGTTTCAAACGTCGCGTCGATGCCGACCACGCTCGGCGCGCAAAGTTCGACGACCTGCGCGCGGGTGTACTGCCCGTCGTACGCAAAGCCGGACGACGTGCTGCCGCTCGTTGCCGGGGCAAGCGCAAGCTCGTTTTGCTCCGCGCTCTGCGCGGGCTCCGTCGTGATGGTCGGCACGCTGAGCGCCGGCGCTTCGGTTGCCGTCGGCTGCGCTTCGGCGGCGCTGTTTCTCTGGATCGTGCTGTTCATCAGAAGCACGCCCGCAAACAGCCCGATCACGACTGCCATCGCCGTGCAGGCGATCAGCACGGACGCGCCGACGCCGCTCTTTTTCCGTCTCGGTTCATATTGGTATCCGTTGTATTCCATACGAAGAATCTCCTTGTCCTATGGTTGATAACGATAGTATACGCCCAGATTTTGAAGAAAGTTTGTCAAAAATACGGCGTTTTGCGAACAATTCAAACAAAACGACGGAGCGGAAGATTGTTAAAAAGATGTAAGAATTTTCCGCGCACGGTTGACGAAACGCGCATGCCGCCGTAAAATGTACCCATGAATACGACGAAAAACATCTTGAACTGGATCGTCGCCGTGCTGAAGGGCACGCTCGTCGGTCTTGCCATCGTAATCCCCGGCGTGTCCGGCGGCTCGATGCTTCTTACCATCGGCGTTTATGAGGACGCCGTTTCCATCACCTCAAAGGACAAAGCCCGCCGCAGAGCAGCGATCAAAAAGCTGATCCCGTACGCGATCGGCATCGTGCTCGGCGTCGTTGCGCTGTCGTTCGTGGTGACGTGGCTGCTCGCGAACTTCGAGTTTCTGACGATCCTGCTGTTCTCGGGACTGATCTTGGGCTCGCTTCCCATGCTCTTCCGTGAGATCAAGGGCAAAAAGGTCAAGCCCGGCTATATCCTTGTCGCGCTCGTCATGATCGCGCTGATGGTGCTGTTACCGTATCTCAACGACACCACGACCGAGACGTTCCAGAAGCTTTCGGCGGGCGACACGCTGACCGTGGGCGAGCGCATCGTGCTCGACGCGAACGGACAGGACGCGATCACGGTCACAAACGGCGACGCGACCTATGCCGTGTATGAGCTGAAAAGCGCGGGCGGCACGTTCGGCAAGCCCGAGGACGGCTACAAGCTTCGCAGCAGCGCGGACAAAAAGGTCTTCTTTGCGCTGAACGGCGCGGACGTCTTCGATCTCGCGATCGACGGGACCGGCACGCTGACGCTGACGGCACGCGAAACGGGCGAGACGCTGACTTCTCCGGTTTATCGCGCGGTCGACGCACTGAATAACGGCGTATGGAGCGCGCTGCTTGCCCTGCTGCTCGGCTTTATCGCGGCGGGCACGATGATCGTGCCGGGCATTTCCGGCTCGATGGTGCTGCTCGTGCTCGGCTACTACAACAGCGTCATGACGCATCTGAAAAGCGCGGTCGTGTGCCTGTTTACGCTGAACTTTGCGCAAATGGGCGGTCACCTTCTGGTGCTCATTCCGTTTGGCGTCGGCATCATTCTGGGGCTTCTGATCGTGTCAAAGGCGATCAGATGGCTGCTTGACAAGCATCCGACGCCCACGTATTACGGCATCCTTGCGCTGATGCTCGCCTCACCGTATGCGATCTTCCTGAAAGCGAAGTGCTTCGGCCCGGCGTTCGGCGCGAGCC
>CALGGM010000219.1 GCA_937915925.1 uncultured Clostridia bacterium
CCGCCCGGTACATTATGCATAAATCAGATCGTTGTTCACAACCTCCATAGCTCGAATCCGATAGTTGTTCATCCGCTGTACCCATAACATTTGATCCTGTGCTTTAAGCTGTTCGGTGACGCCCTCACGGGACACCAGTTGTTTTTCTGTTATCAAATCGTTATCAATGCTGATAACAAAAAACAGCAGGCATTCCGAAGAACGCCTGCTGCTTTCAAGTACTTCAGGATAATTCAGCACATTTTGAGTCAAAAGACGCATTATTCCCACTCGATCGTGCCGGTGGGCTTGGGGGTGCAGTCGAAGAGGACGCGGTTGACGCCCTTGACCTCGTGCGTGATGCGCTCGGTGATGCGGGAAAGGAGTGCAAAGGGAAGCGGCTCGACCGTTGCGGTCATGGCGTCGCGCGTGTTGACCGCGCGCAGGATGACGGGCCATTCGTCGACGCGCTTGCCGTCCTTGATCCCGACGGACTTGAAGTCGGGAACGATCGTGAAATACTGCCAGACCTTCCCTGCAAGACCGGCGTTTGCAAATTCCTCTCTGAGGATCGCGTCGGATTCGCGGACCGCTTCGAGCCGATCGCGCGTGATCGCACCGAGGCAGCGCACGCCGAGACCCGGACCCGGGAACGGCTGACGGAAGACCATGCTGTCGGGAAGCCCGAGCGCCTTGCCCACGACGCGCACCTCGTCTTTAAACAGGATTCGGACGGGCTCGACGAGCTCGAACTTCAGGTCCTCCGGAAGTCCGCCTGCGTTGTGATGCGCCTTGATGCCGTTTTCGCTTTCGAGGATGTCGGGCCAGATCGTCCCCTGTGCAAGGAACGTGACGCCCTCAAGCTTTCTCGCTTCCTCCGCGAACACGTCGATGAACGTGCCGCCGATGATCTTGCGCTTCGTTTCGGGATCGCTGACGCCCGCCAGCTGATCAAGGAAGCGGTCGACCGCGTCGACATAGATCAGGTTCGCATCCATCTCGTCCTTGAACACGCGGATGACCTGCTCCGGCTCGCCCTTCCTTAATAATCCGTGGTTCACGTGTACGCAGGTAAGCTGCTTGCCGATCGCGCGGATCAGAAGCGCCGCGACGACCGAGGAGTCGACGCCGCCGGACAGCGCCAGAAGGACCTTGCTGTCCCCCACCTGCGCACGGATATCGGCGATCTGCTCGTTGATAAACTGCTCCGCCTGCGCGGGCGTCGTGATGCGTTCCATCGTTTCGGGTCTTGTGAGAATCGGCATATTGGAAACCTCCTTAAAGATGATGTACGGGTCGTTATTCGTCGTCGCGGAACACGATCTTTCCGGGCTCCGCATGCTCGATGATCGCAAGCGATTTCAGGTTTACGCCTGCCGCGCGCAGCCGATCGCCGCCGCCCTGGAACCCCTTTTCGATCGCACAGCCGATGCCGACAAGCTCGGCGCCCGCCTGATTCACGATGTCGCAAAGCCCCTTCAGCGCTTCGCCGCGCGCAAGAAAGTCGTCGATGACGAGCACGCGTGTGCCGGGCTGGATCCAATCCTTCGCCGCGAGCAGCGTGACCTTCTTTTTATATGTATACGAGAAGATCTCGCTCTTGAACAGCCCGCCCTCGATGTTGTCGCTCTTCGCCTTCTTCGCGTAGACCATCGGCTTTCCGTAGCATGCGGCGCAGATCGCCGTCAGCGCGATGCCGCTTGCCTCCGCGGTCAGAAGCAGATCGACGTTATCGATGTCGAAATACTTTCTGAACTCGTCCGCGATCCGCATCATCAGCGCGCAGTCCACGCGATGATTCAAGAATCCATCGACCTTGATGATATCCCCCGGCAGTACCTTGCCTTCCGTTAAGATGCGTTCCTTCAGTTCCTGCATAGTCCCCTCCTGCAAATAAAAATAACAGCAGATCCTTCTGCTGCCGATAAGCAAAGCCATGCCGCACGAACGTCGGCAAGGCCCGATCTCCCAATAGTCGCGACTGCGGCGTCGCGGTAGAAACATCCGGGCCATCCATCCGGACCTATATCGGCAGAGCGATGTATAATTTTCCCTATTATACGCGACCCCGTTCCGAATTGCAAGGGGCAAATCGCATTTTCCGTAACATTTGCGCCGTGCCGTTTCCTTTATATTGCGAGTTTTTTCCGATACGGCTTGACAATTCGGGTGCGGGGTGCTACAATGCGTCAACGCAAAATGCAGATGAAAAGGAGCAAACGATTTTGAGCAGAGCCGAAGCAGTCGAAGCGTTTCGCGCGGCGCACAAAAAAGCATTGAAAACCTATCGGGAGGACGCCGAACACGGGCGTTGGCCGTACCCGCAGGTGCTGGACGACATTTTGGAGGGCAAGAGCATTGCGGGCCGCATCGAGCTCGGCGTGATGAACGTCCCCTCCGAGCGCATCGTCGGCACGGTCAGCGCGGGACGGCGCTCCGTCTTTGCGCGCGATTTCATGCCGCTTGCGGAGCAAAACACCGAGTTCGGCGCAAAATGGATCACGCTGTGCGACGCGCACCTTTCAGACGAAGGCATCCGCGATCCGATCCGCTGCTATGAATACTTCGGCGATTTTTATGTGCAGGAAGGCAACAAGCGCCTGTCCGTGCTGCGTTACTTCGACGCGCCGACGGTCCCTGCGTCGGTCCTGCGCGTCGTGCCCGCATTTACGGACGATCCCGAAACGCGGCTCTACTATGAGTTTCTTGCGTTCTATCATGTCAGCCATACATACGCGTTCCGCTTCACCAAGCCCGGCAGCTATCAGAAGCTCGTCGCGGCGCTCGGCTTTGAGCCGGACGAGGTCTGGACCGAGGAGCAGCGCCGCCGCGTGCTGTCGGCGTTCACGCTGTTTTCCGACGCGGCAAAGCGCGTGAAGTTCCCCGAGGGCGTCGGGCTTTCCGACGCGTTCCTCGCATGGGTCTCCGTGTATACGCTCGACGATCTCAACGCCCTGTCCCCCGAAACGCTGCTCGCCTCGCTGAACGCCAGCGTGACCGACGCCGACGCGGACGTCACCGTCGCCACCGAAGCCGAGCCGTCCGGCAAGGGACTGCTCTCGCGCATCTATGACGTGATGTTCCTGCCGACGCACTTAAAGGCGGCGTTCATCCACGAGTACCCGCCCGAGGAATCGAACTGGGTCCGCGGGCACGAGCAGGGCAGGCTCGCTGCGCAGGAAGCGCTTTCGGACCGCGTTGAAACGCGCGCGTACACCGTCGATGCGGAGCACACCGCGGACGCGCTGTTTTCGGAGGCGGTCAAGGACGGCGCGCAGGTCATCTTTGCCACGACGCCGTCGCTCATCGACGCATGCCGCCGCGCCGCCGCTGCGTACCCGAACGTCAAGATCCTGAACTGCTCGGTCGCCATGCCGTATCCGGGCGTGCGCACGTATTACAGCCGCATCTACGAGACGAAGTTCCTCGCCGGCGCGATCGCGGGCGCGTGCTCGCACAGCGATCTTTTAGGCTACGTCGCCTCCGCCCCCATCTTCGGCGTGCCGGCAAGCATCAACGCGTTTTCGCTCGGCGCAAGGCTCGTGAATCCGCGCGCGGTCGTGAAGCTGCGCTGGTCGTGTACCGAGCCCGACCCGTTCTCCTCGCTCATCAAGGACGGCGTGGACGTAATCAGCAACCACGAATGGTTCGCGCCGGAAGCTGCGCAGCCGCCGTACGGGCTCATCCGCGTGCAGAGCGACGGCACGCAGGAATCGCTTGCCGCGACGTTCTGGAACTGGGGCGCGTTCTATGAAAAGCTGCTCTCCGACATCCTTCTCGGACATTGGGAGGATGAAAGCGCGAACCGCAGCGCCGCCGCGATCAATTACTGGTGGGGCATGCAGAGCGGCGTCATCGGCGTGAACCCGTCCGAAAAGCTGCCCGAGGGCGTGAAGGCGCTTGCCGAAACGCTGAAGGGCGCGATCATGGAGGGCAGGCTCGATCCGTTCCGCCGCGTGATGTCGGACCAGGAAGGGATCGTAAGAAACGACGGCAACCGCTGGCTGTCGCCGTCCGAGATCCTGCATATGGATTGGCTTTCCGATACGGTCGAGGGACGCATCCCGGGATTTTCCGAGATCCTGCCGTTCGCGCAAAACAGCGTGCGCCTGCTCGGCGTCTACCGAGACGACATTCCGCCGGTAAAGGATGGGCCGATCCTGTGAAGATTTTGCTGGTGTCCGATGTGCCGGAGCCCGCACTGTGGGACTACTACCGTCCCGGGCGGCTCAAGGGCTATGATATGATCCTGTCCGCGGGCGATCTCGACGCGGAATACCTGAGCTTTCTCGTCACGATGGCAAACGTGCCCGTGCTGTACGTACACGGAAACCACGACACGGGCTACGCCGTGCATCCGCCGGAAGGCTGCGAGTGCATCGACGATCGGCTCGTGACCGTCAAGGGCGTGCGCATTCTCGGGCTCGGCGGCAGCGCGGTGTACAGCCGCGGACCGCATCAGTACACCGAACGGAAGATGCGCCGCCGCATCGCGAAGCTGAACGGAAAGGTCCGTAAAAGCAAGGGTGTGGATATCGTGCTGACGCATTGCCCGCCGCGCGGCTTCGGCGACGCCGACGATTATGCGCACCGCGGGTTCGAGGTGTTTTTGCCGATGCTCGATAAATGGAAGCCGAAGATCCTTGTCCACGGGCATGTGCATCTGTCCTACGGCGTCCCGCGCGAGCTTTCGTACAACGGCACCCGCATCATCAACGCCTGCGGAAGGTTCGATCTGGAATTGGAAGACAGCAAAGCATAAAACATTCACATACGCGATTGACACGCCCCGCCTATGCGGGGTATAATTATATATTATGAGGAATGAGGGATAGACGGATGGCGGATCAGTTTACCAGAACCCGGCTGTTGATCGGCGACGCGGGCATCGAAAAGCTCCGCGCTTCCCGCGTTGCGGTGTTCGGGCTCGGCGGCGTGGGCAGCTACATTGTGGAGGCGCTTGCGCGAAGCGGCGTCGGCACGCTCGATATCATCGACGACGACGCGATCGCCGAGAGCAATCTGAACCGGCTTCTGTACGCGACGCAAGGTAACATCGGGCAGCCGAAAACCGAGGTCGTGGAAGCGCGCATCCGATCGATCTGTCCCGACACGGTCGTGCATGCGCACCGGTGCTTCTATCTTCCCGAGACGGCGGACCGGTTCGACTTCACGCAGTACGACTACGTTGCCGACGCGATCGACACGGTTTCGGGAAAGCTGCAGCTTGCGGTGCAGGCGAACGCGGCGAACGTGCCGCTCATCAGCGCCATGGGCGCGGGCAACAAGCTCGACCCCACGGCGTTCGAGGTTGCGGACATTGCAAAGACGAGCGTGTGTCCCCTTGCGCGGGTCATGCGCCGTGAGCTCAAAAAGCGCGGGATCCTGCATCTCAAGGTCGTCTATTCCAAGGAACCGCCGATCGTACCGAACGGCGACGCGGAAGAAAGCGGCGCGCATCAGAAGCGGCAGACGCCCGGAAGCTGCGCCTTCGTGCCTTCGGTGGCAGGGCTCATCATGGCAGGCGAGATCATCCGCGATCTTTGCGGAATCGAACGATAAAGAATCAAAGGAGATATACATATGAAACTGGCTGAAGCATTGCAGGAGCGTGCGGACCTGAACCGCCGCATCGAACAGCTGCGCGTGCGCATCACGGCAAACGCGCTGGTACAGGAGGGTGAAAAGACCGCCGAGGATCCTGCGGCGCTGCTTGAAGAGCTTCAGGCGTGCACGGAACGCCTGTGCGCGCTGATCCGCGCGATCAACCGCACGAACTGCGAAACGGTCACAAACGGAGTCTCTTTGACCGATCTGATCGCCGAACGCGACAGCAAGCGCGTTCTCCTTTCGATATACCAAGACGCGGTGGACGCCGCAAGCCGCGCGGTCAGCCGCGCGACGCGCAGCGAGATCCGGATCCTGCCCGCGCTCGACGTAAAGGCGCTGCAGGAACAGGCGGACCTGCTCTCGAAGGAGCTTCGTCTGCTCGACAATACCCTGCAGGAACAGAACTGGAAGACCGAGCTGTTGGGACTGTAAGCGCAAAGTCGGTATCCTTGCGGGGCGAATGCATCTCGGCGGCGGAGAATGCAGCCGCACTTAGTGGCGCCGAAGGGCAGGCGCAGGGATAAAATCCCGTTGATCGTTTTGCCCCGATCGTGTACGAGCGCACCGTGATCTTGCATCGTTACTACCGCGCATTGACCGCACGGAGAGGGTGGGTACGGGGAACCTTTGCGCATCCGAGAACAGAATGAACCGCGGCAAGTCCGCAGAAAGGAACGATATATGCCGGGACCGATGGGCGGCGGTTTGGGGCCGCGCGGGTTTCTGACCGACGAAGAAAAACAAAACGTACCGAAAGTAACGGGAAAGCTTCTTTTACGGATCCTTTCCTATCTGAAACCGTACTGGTTCCAGTTCCTGCTCGTGTTCCTGGCGATCCTCGTCTCCGCGGGCGTGGGGCTGCTGCCGAGCATCATCACGGGAAAGATCGTGGACGAAGCGCTCGTCGGGCGCGATATGTCGCTGCTTTTAAAGCTTCTGCTTGCGGCGTTTATCACGCTGACCGCGTCCGAGGTCATCGGCGTTCTCGAAAGCTACATCAACGCGTGGATCTCGAACCGCATCATCTTCGACATGAAGAACCAGATGTACGGGCATCTGCAGTCCATGCCGCACGCGTTCTTCACAAGCGAAAAGCAGGGCGACATCATCACCCGCATGAACACCGATATCAGCGGCGTAAGCTCCGTGATTTCGGGTACGCTCAGTAGCATTGTCAGCAACATCGCCGTCGTGGTCACCACGCTTGTCGCGCTGTTTACGATGAGCTGGCAGCTTGCGCTGGTCGGCATCGTGGTGATCCCGCTTCTCATCATCCCGACGCGCTCGGCAGGCAGAACGCGCTGGAAGCTGCTCTCCGAGAGTCAGGCGAAGAACGACGAGATGAACCAGCTCGTCAACGAAACGCTGTCGGTTTCGGGCTCGCTTCTTGTCAAGCTGTTCGCAAAGGAGAAGCGCGAGATGAAGCGCTTCACGCAGGTGAACGAGGAGGTCACGGCGCTTGCCATGAAGGAACAGCGCAGCGGCAAGTGGTTCCACGTTCTGATGGGCATGTTCTCGCAGATCGGTCCGCTTCTCATCTACTTCGCGGGCGGGTACTTCATCATCGCGAAATCCGACCCGACGCTGACCGTCGGTACGATCACCGCGAGCGTCGCGCTCATCAACCGGCTCTATCGCCCGATCCAGTCGCTATTGAACATCCATGTGGACTTCACGCGCTCGCTTGCGCTGTTCACGCGTATCTTCGATTACTTCGACATGGTCCCCGCGATCCGGCAGCCGGAGCACGCGCGCCGTCCGATCATCAAGAACGCGGACATCCGCTACGAGCATGTGGCGTTCTCGTATTCCGAGGATAAGCCGCTTCTGACCGACATCGACTTTACCGTGCCCGCAGGCAAGATGTACGCGATCGTGGGACCCTCCGGCTCCGGCAAGAGCACGATCGTGAACCTTCTCCCCCGCCTCTACGACGTGAACGAGGGCTGCGTGAAGATCGGCGACACCGACGTGCGCGACATCGACCTTGAATATCTTCGCCGCAGCATCGGCGTGGTTACGCAGGACTCGTACCTGTTCAACGGCACGATCCGCGAAAACCTGCTCTATGCCAAGGAGACCGCAACCGACGATGAGCTGATCGCGGCGTTGAAGAGCGCGAACCTCGAGGACTTTCTGGAGAACCAACCCGATGGGCTCGACACCGTCGTGGGCAACCGCGGGCTGAAGCTGTCCGGCGGCGAGAAGCAGCGGCTCTCGATCGCGCGGATCATCCTCAAAAACCCGCGCATCCTGATCCTCGACGAGGCGACCTCGGCGCTCGACTCGATCTCGGAGACCGCGATTCAGGACGCGTTGGAACGGCTGATGCAGGGACGCACGTCGATCGTGATCGCGCACCGGCTTTCGACGATCCTCATGGCGGACCGCATCCTTGTCGTGTGCGACGGCAAGATCACCGAGCAGGGCACGCACGACAGTCTGCTTGCGTTAAACGGCGTCTATCGCGAGCTCTATGAAACGCAATTCCGCAAGGTCATCGAGCGCGAAGCCGAGAACGCGGAATAACAAATCAATCGTCTTTTTAAGCCCCATTTTGAAGGGGGCTTTTTATGTGCAGCCAAAGCCTCCCTTGTGTAAAGGGAGGTGGCGGGCGAAGCCCGACGGAGGGATTGTCTCTTTCAACTACCCTTTCGTCAGCCTTCGGCTGCCGTATCACACTCCGCTTCGCTTCGTTACATAACATGGAATTCGCACGCTTCCCGCGCGTAACATGGTGCCGTCGCGCGTTACTCGCGCGTCGCCATCTCTTCCCTGACAAGGGAAGGCAGAATGTTACCCGTAGGGGCGGATATCATCCGCCCGCTCCAAGCAGTGAAGCAAGCATAATATCCCTGATTTTACACGGATTTTACGGCGTAAACGTTTGCCCTCGGTTGCGTTCCGACGACGCTTCTGTTACGATAAAAGCAGGAGAATGTAAGGGAGGTTTGCCTGCATGACGTTGGAAAACTGGCTGGGCATCATCGGCGGTATCGCGATCTTTTTGTTCGGCATCAAAATCATGGGAAGCGGCATCGAGCGGCTCGCCGGCGCAAAGCTCAAGTCGATCCTTGAAAAGCTGACCACGAACCGGTTTTTAGGGCTGTTCGTGGGACTTCTGATCACGGGAATCATCCAAAGCTCGAACGCGGTCTCGGTCATGACCGTCGGCTTCGTCAACGCCGGGCTGATGCCGCTTGACAACGCGGTCGGCGTCATCATGGGTGCGAACGTCGGCACCACGATCACGGGTCAGCTCATCGCGTTCAACATCGACACCTACGCGCCGATCCTCGCGTTTTCGGGCGTCATGCTGATGACGTTTTTAAAGAAGCGTCCATGGAACGACATCCTTTACGCTTTAACCGGTCTCGGGCTGCTGTTCATGGGCATGATGCTGATGAAGGAGCACATGCTGCATCTGCAGGACGAAGCGTGGTTTAGAAACCTGATTGCGAACCTTGAAAACCCGCTGCTTGCGGTGCTCGTCGGAACGATCATGACGATGCTTCTGCAGAGCGTTTCGGCGTCGGTCGGCGTGCTGCAGGCGATGGCGATGTCCGGCGCGCTCGGCGCGCATCCGCTGCAGATCGCGGTGTATCTGATCTGCGGACAGAACATCGGCTGCACCACCGTGACCGTGCTCGCCTCGATCGGCGGCACGAAGGATGCGAAGCGCACTGCCTGCATCCATGTGCTGTTCAACCTGTTCGCCTGCATCGTCTGCGTGATCCTTCTGCAGCTCTTCCCCGGCGTGATTGATCTCATCGAGCGCATCTCCGGCACGGTCAACGGCTCGCCGAACTACATGCAGCAGCTTGCGAACGCAAATACGTTTTTGAAGATCGGCGCAACGGTCATCATGTTCCCGCTGTCATCGCTTCTCATCAAGCTGTCCCGCGTCATCGTGCGCGGTGAGGACAAGCCCGACGGCAGGCGGCTTTTGCACATCACCGGCGGCAAGGACTTCGGCTCGTCGGTCACGGCGGTCGTCTCCGTGGAAAAGGAGACCGAGCGCATGTACGGCATCGCGCTGACGAACCTCAAAAAGGTCTACGCCGCACTGACCGCCCCGCGCAAGGGCGATCTTGACGGCATCAACGAAAACGAGGAGACGCTTGACTTTTTGAACTCCGAGATCTCGAAGTACCTCGTGGAGATCAACCGCAACGGTCTCGGCGAATCCGACGCGCGATCGGTCGACCGTATGCACCACGTCATCGTCGACTACGAGCGCATCGGCGACCACGCAAACAACATCGCGGGCTACATCGAGCATATGCGGGCGAGCAAGATGACCTTCTCCGAAGCCGCGATGGACGAGCTTGCGCCGCTGTTCTTGAAGGTGCTGAACATTGTCGAGGACGCGCACACCTGCATGCTGAGCCCCAAGGCGCATCCGCTTTCGAACATCGAGGAGCGCGAGCAGGAGGTCGACGATCTCGTCGATCTGTACGAGAACAACCACATCAAGCGCCTTACCGACGGGCTCTGCTCCGCTGAGATCGGCATGCTCTACGTCGAGGCGCTGACCGACCTCGAGCGTATCTCCGACCACGCGCTGAACATCGCCGAAGCTGGACAGTAAGAGATGAAGAAAAAAGAAAGGGGCTGTTAAGAAAGTCTCGAAATGTCATCCTGAGGAGCGTCAGCGACGAAGGATCTCCTAAAGGCTTGTGCTGTTTTTGGAGATTCTTCGCCTAAAGGCTCAGAATGACAGGACTTTCTTAACAGCTCCCCTGATCTTTTCTCTTTTCTCTCTTCTCTCTTCACTTAAAAAGGACTTCCCGAAGGAAGTCCTTTTTGATTGGGAGATTGTATTGATCGCCGGGATCAGACGATGCCCTGCGCCATCATGGCGTCTGCAACCTTCTTGAAGCCCGCGATGTTTGCGCCTGCAACGAGGTTGTAGCCGAGGCCGCACTCCTCCGCCGCTTCGACGGAAGCCTTGTGGATGTTGACCATGATGGTGTGCAGCTTCTCGTTGACTTCCTCTGCGCTCCATGCGAGACGCTCGGAGTTCTGACTCATTTCGAGACCGGAAACCGCAACGCCGCCCGCGTTGACCGCCTTGCTCGGAGCAACGATCATGTTCTTCTGATCCATCAGGAAGAACAGCGCGTCGTTCGTCGTGGGCATGTTCGCGACTTCGATGTAGTACTTGACGCCGTTTGCGACGATCTTCTCAGCGGAATCCATATGCACGTCGTTCTGCATTGCGCACGGCATGACGATGTCGACCTTGCGACCAAAGGGCTTCTCGCCCGGGAAGAACTCGACGCCGAACTTGTCCGCATAGTCCTGCACGCGGTTGCGGCGGGATGCGTTCATCTCGAGCATGTAGTTGATCTTCTCCTCGGTGACGACGCCGTCCGGATCGTAGATGTAGCCGTCCGGGCCGGAGAGCGTGACGACCTTTGCGCCGAGCTCCGCCGCCTTCTTGGTGACGCCCCATGCAACATTGCCGAAGCCGGAGACCGCGATGGTCTTGCCCGCGATCGTGTCGTTCTCATGCTTCAATACCTCGCAGAGATAGTAGACCGCGCCGTAGCCGGTTGCTTCCGGACGGATCAGCGAACCGCCGAAGGAAAGGCCCTTGCCGGTGAGAACGCCGTTTTCAAACGCGTTGCGGATGCGCTTGTACTGACCGAACAGATAGCCGATCTCGCGTGCGCCGACGCCCATGTCGCCTGCCGGAACGTCCACGTTCGGACCGATGTGGCGATAAAGCTCGGTCATGAAGCTCTGGCAGAAACGCATGATTTCCGCATCGCTCTTGCCGGTGGGATCAAAGTCCGCGCCGCCCTTTGCGCCGCCCATCGGCAGCGAGGTCAGGCTGTTCTTGAAGGTCTGCTCGAAGCCGAGGAACTTCATGACGGACAGGTTGACATTCTTGTTGAAACGGAGGCCTCCCTTGTACGGTCCGATCGCGCCGTTGAACTGTACACGGAAACCGCGGTTCACACGAACTGCGCCTTGATCATCCACCCACGGCACGCGGAACTCGATCACGCGCTCCGGCTCTACGATGCGCTCGAGAAGACCTGCCTTCTCATATTCGGGATGACGGGAAACGATGACTTCCAGGGATTTCAGAACTTCTTCAACGGTCTGAAGGAATTCCGGTTCGTTCTTGTCGCGGCGTTCGACGTCCGCGAGGACACGTTCGATATAGCTGTTCATAGCTCCTCCGAAATTTGAATTTTTTGGGATGGACCCAACAGCTTCATGATACCCACTTTGCCAGCAAAAGTCAACCGAGCGACACGCCGAAAACCGCATAAATACACAATATATTTTTTGCACGCCGCGTTTTACAACTCTGTTACAACCCTCTTACAACTCGGTTACAATTCGGACGCATTTTGATGGTAGCATGTTCCTATCGGGACGGGCATTGCCCGTCCGCCGCAGCGAACAAAAACGGAGGTATAAAAATGAAACGAATCGCAATTGTATTATCTGCGTTGCTTCTTCTCTGCGCGTGTCTGCCGACGCCGGAAACGGACGCGGTCAAGCAAAAGGACACGAACGTGCTGATCGACACGGTGCTTTCGGAACAGGAAAAAGCCGAGGCGGATATTCCATCCGCGCCGGTAAAAGCGCAGTTTCCGGAACGGTTTCAGTTTGACGCGTATACGGATATCAAAAACGTACATATTGCTGTAGACGTACCGCTGCGCATATTTTCGGACGGCGGGTTCCCGCTCGTACGTGTGGAGCGCACAGGGATCGACGTCAAGGACCAGTACGAAATGATCAAGCGCTGCTTCGGCACCGATCAGCTGTATATCTGGCAGAAGCGTCGGCTCACCAAGAAGGAGGTCGCGGAGCGCATCGTGACCCTGCAGGAATGGGAAGCGACCGCAGAGCAGCGGCACAGGGAGTGGGAAGGCACCGAGGAGGATTGGGAGTTTGTTGTAAATCAATTTCACAATGAGCTCGAAGCGCTGCAGGAGCAGTTTCGCACGATGACCGACGACGAGGAGCAGGCGCCGTTTGCGAAATGGGACGGTTCGCCGTGTCCCGCAGGCGAGGTGTATTACATCGTCTCCGATCCGTACGAGACCGGCAATGCGCTTCCGCCGATGGACCTTGCCAACGCGGAGGTGGATACGAATCATTCGTATCCGTTTATCCGCTATACAAACATGTGGTGGGACACACCGGTCATCGAAACGCTCAAGGACATCACCGAGAGCACCAAACGCATTCCCAAAGAGGAGTATCATTTGAAGCAGAACGGCGCTTCGATCAGCGCGCAGGACGCCATCGACAAGGCGCTGCAGATCGTGGACGGCTTCGGAACCTTCGATGCGATCGATGTGCAGTGGTGCAACGACGCGGATCTGGACGGCGACGCCAGAGGCGAGGTGCATCACTGGTACTATGCCGTGCGGCTTTCGCGCGTTTATGAAGGCGCATGCACAACGACCTGCGCGATGTGGTGTTCCAACAGCGAGGATGACAATGCCGAGGAACAGCAGGATTATTTTGCCGCAAATTGGAGCGATGAGGTAATCCGCGCGCTCGTCGACCGCGACGGAACGCTTCTTGGCTTTGACTGGAGAGGCAAGCTGAAGCCGACCGAAGTGCTCTCTGCGAATACCCCACTGCTTTCCTATGACGAGATTACAGAGATTCTCAAGGCGCAGGTAAATCGCGTCTTTTCCTGGGACGATCATCAGGACGGAACGCTTGTGATCGACGACGTACAGCTTGGGCTGATGCGCATCCGCGAGAAAAACAATATGGAATCGGGTCTGCTTGTGCCCGTTTGGTACTTCACCGGCGCGTTTGTCTACGCGGATCGGTACGCCGAGGCGCGTCTGAAAGAAGGCTTTTCCGAGCATCAGGCGCATCAGCAGGACTACTATGATTTTCCCCTGCTCGTCATCAACGCCATCGACGGCAGCATCATCGACCCATGGCTTGGGTATTGAGACAGCACGGACCGGCTTTGCCCGTCCGCCGCAGCAAACAAACAACGGAGGTATTAAAATGAAACGAATTGCGATTGTCCTATTGGCACTTTTGTTGCTCTGCGCCTGTCAGCCGACGCCGGAGGTCGACGCGGTGAAGCAGAAGGATACGGTGCAAATGGTTGAAACGGTGAAGCAAGCGGACGAACAGTTCGCGGACGAGCCGGCTGTGCCCGCAAAGGAGCAAATGCCCACACACCTGAATTGGGACTTCTACACCGAAACGCAGCAGGCGCACGTCGTCGCGGACGTGCCGATCACGGTCCTTTCCGACGGCAGCTTTCCGCTTTTGCGCGTCGAACGCCGAACTTTTGACGCCGAACAAAACCTTGCGCTTGCAAAGGCGCTTCTCGGAACCGATCCGGTATACCGTCTGACGCCGTGGGAAGCGACAAAGTCCGATATTGAAAAGGAGATCAAGTCGCTGACGGAAATGCTTGCCGATCCGAGCACCTCCAATCCGGCATGGGAAGGCTATCTCCAAGAGGAGATCGACGAGCTGGCGGAAGGCTTGGCGGAGCGGCTGGAGATGCTGAAGGAGCAGTATCGCTCCGCCGGCGATACGCCTGCGGAAAACCCGGTCTGGGACGGCACGGTCGGCAACGGCGCGACCGTGGTTCCTTCCGCTTCGGATCGCAGCGCCATGGAATGCGATTCCGTCAACTTTTCCGGCGGAAGAGAGGGCGCGCCGTATGACTGGCGCGCGGATTATTGTAAAAGCGGGCACGCTGACCTCGGATGGGATTACAATCTGAAGGATCGGATCGACCCGTCCGAATACGGTACGGCGCGCGCCGGCGTCAGCATCACGCCGCGCGATGCGATCGACGCTGCGCAAAAGCTGACAGAGCCGTACGCAGAGACGGCAGTGATCGACGTCTTTTGGGACGACGAAGCAAACGACACCCACCGTCCCGGAAAGCAGCTGCGGCACGCCTATACGGTTCACCTGATGCCGATCTATCACGACAGCGCATCCGGCGCGTTTCTGGACACGTGGACCGAAAGCGAAACGATCGGCAGCGGCGAGGATTCCTACCGCATTACATGGTGGCGCGAGCAGATCAGCGTCACGGTAAACGACGAAGGGATCCTGCGGTTTGGCTGGCAGTCGCCGCTGACCGTTACCGAGGTCGTCAGCGAAAGCTGTGCCCTGCTGCCGTTTGACGAGATCGAGCAAATCGCTAAGCAGCAGCTGAACCGCCTTGCTGCGCAGCCGCATTTCAAGAACAGCACGCTGACGGTCCGTTCGTGTACGCTCGGTCTTGTCCGCATTGCAGAGCCGTATCAGATGGAGCGTGCGCTTTTGACGCCGGTATGGTGTCTGTATGGCGACTGGCTGCAGGAGGGCTCGGACGACATGTACCTCGCGAGCGGCAACGCCGCATGGCCGATCCTTGAAATCAACGCGATCGACGGTACGATCATCGACCCGATGAAGGGATATTGAGCGATGCCGGGACGACCTCCCTTGCAAGGCAGTGAAGCGTGAAAGTGAAAAGAGAAAAGATCAGGTTGGGTTTCCCGCGGAAACCCTTCCTTTATGCCCGTCGATCCGAAGAAAAGCGGTTGAAAGCATAGGCGCGTTATGCTATAATGGAAAAAATCGGGAACGGCGGCATGAAGCGCCACTGGCAAGAGAGGAGGAAGCTTGATGACTGCGATCAAAAACGGCGTCAGAACCACCCTGCGAACGCCCGGTAAAACGCTCCTGTTCTCGCTGATTCTGACGGCGCTTGCCGTTCTCATCTGCATTTCCTTCTGCGTCTTTGCCGCCGTGCGCGGCTATATCCGCGACTGCGACGAATACTATCACACCGTCGTCAATATGGAATTTATCGGGAAGGATTATCCCGACGGCTTCGTCTATGACGAGGCTGCGGCGTCCGCCGTTTCGGCGCATCGGACGGAGCTTGACGCGCTTGCAAGCTCCGACGCGGTCATCCGCTTCGAGCCCGCTTCGCACATGCTCGCCGAGATCGAAGGGCTTACGCGCACCGACAAATTCGTTTACGATCTCGACAGCGCCGTGTTCTATATCTATGTCATGGGCTACGACGAAAACGGCGGCTCGTTCCTTGTTTCGATCACGGACGTGCTCTACAGCCGCACCGACGTCAACGGCAAGATGATCATGATGCGCACCGCGTCGATGAACGTCGATGAGCGCCCGGGCCTGAATCTCGGCGAGCGGTATCTGGTTTGCGGACACTTCTTTACGGGAACGAGCAGCTATCTTTCCTATTTCGCGGAGCCGATGACCTTCACGCACGAAGGCAAAACGGCGACCCTGCCGGAACGCATCCGCACCGACGAGCTGACGCCGGAGGTCGAAGCGGATTACCGCGCGCTTGCCGAACAGCTTCGCGCGCGCAACAACGGCTGTCCGGTGCAGGCGACCGCCGCGATCGACGACGTTCTTCCCTTCCATCAGCAGGAGCTCACCCTGCGCGAGGGCAGGCTGTTCGAGCCCGCGGAATACGATTCCGCTGCAAAGGTATGCATCCTGTCCAACCGCATCGCGGATGCGCTCGGGCTCGCTGCGGGCGATGAGGTCCGCCTGTCGCTGCGCACGGCAAGCGGCGATCTGTACGTCGGCGATGCGGAACCGGCGGAATTTATCCCCTACACCGTCGTCGGCGTGTACGACCGCAACGACAATTACCCGTTCCAGGTTTTTGTCCCGGACGCGGGCGCTGCCCACGCGCCGATCCGTTCGGGCAACGGCTTCCGTCTCGGCATCTTCCGCATCAAAAATACCGACATTGCGGCGTTTCTTGCGCAGGCGAAGGGACTGGAACAGTACGGCTTCCGCTTCACCGCCTACGATCAGGGCTATTCCGCCGTGGTCGAGCCGATGAGCGAGCTGATGCTGATCAGCGTGATCTTTCTTGCAATCTGCGCCGCGCTGACCGCGGGCGCGCTTTCGCTGCAATGCCATATCTTTATTTCACGGCAGCGCGAAGCCGCGCAGACCATGATCGCCATGGGCAGCGGCAAAGCGCACGTTCGGCTGTACTTTTTGAGCGCGGCGGCGATGCTTTCGGTCCCTGCGGCGACCGTCGGATGCGTGCTCGGCAAGCTCACGGAGAACGCCGTTTTCGACAGGCTGGAACGGTTTGCCGCCCAGTTTGCCGAACAGGACCTGCGCTTTTCGAGCAGCAGACTGACGCTGATCCGCACGCTCACGTTCTCTCCGCACGTCTCCCCCGCCGTCTATGCTGCCGCAGGCGCTGCGCTGCTTCTCGGCGTCTTCCTGTTTACGCTGCTGTTCTGCCGCGGCGTCATGAAGGACCGCGCCGCGCGCAAACGCCGCAGGCGTATGCCCCGGACCGTCCGGCGCGTACGGCGCTCCACAAGGCTCTCCGGCA
The DNA here is from genome assembly GCA_937915925.1 of uncultured Clostridia bacterium. Lineage (GTDB taxonomy): Bacteria > Bacillota > Clostridia > Christensenellales > CAG-138 > UBA3792. The sequence goes on from CALGGM010000219.1 coordinate 16,946, forward strand.
CGCTGAAATACGCCTTGCTGTCCGTTCGCAGAAACGGGATCCGCACCGCCGCGGTGCTGCTGCTCTGCCTTTTGACCGCGCTGTTTTTCGGGCGGCTGACCGCCTCGCTTGACGGGTACCGCGATCAGCTTGCCGCCGTGCGCGAAAACACCGCGCTGAAGGGACATGCCACGGATTCCCTCGGCAGAAAGCTCGACGGACTCCTCGTCGGAAAACCGTCGTACGATTCCCTTTCGGAATCGGGTCTGCTGTCCGGCATTCAGATTTCCCGCAATCTCGGACGTCTTCGCTTTTCCGGCATACCGGTGACCGCCGACGGCGTGACGCACGAGATCGACCCGCCCAAGCTGCCCGAAAGCAGCTTCGGCGTCGAGACCATGATCGGGCAGATGTACGACGAGCCCGCGTTTGTGATGACGAGCTCCGTCCGAAACAGCACGGTATTCTATTACGCGGAGCCGACCTCCGTGTCCTGGCTCGACGGCTTCGACGAGGCGGCGTTTCTCGAACAGGACGCGGTCTGCGTGATGCCCGGTCAGCTCATGACCCAATACGGCGTCAGCCTCGGCGACACCGTTGTCTTCATCCGCTCGTACGACAACCGGCTCAGCACGGCCACCCTGAAAGTCGTCGGGAGCTATCTTTCGGCGGCGGGCGACGAAACGATCTTCGCGCCGCTGAACCCCGACGAGCAGGGGTACTACTATTACAGAAACCGCCCCTTCGACAGCCTCGTCTTTACGCTCGACGACGCATCCAAACTGGACGCGCTGCGCGATGCGCTTGAGGATGCGGGCTTCACGCCCGTACGGACCAGCAGCTCGCGGTTTTTCGCCGTCATTGACGACGAGGTCTATCTGGACACCACGCATTCCATGGAGCGTCAGATCAAGTACGTTTCCGTGCTCTACGACAGCCTGTACGTGCTGACCGGGATCATCGGGTTCGTGCTTGCGTGGCTGCTCGTGTCGTCGCGCAGAAAGGAGATCGCCGTGATGCGCGCGCTCGGCACGCAGCCCGTCAGAATGATCCTGATCTTCTTTATCGAACAGCTGCTTCTTTGCGGCGCGGGGCTCGGTCTCGGCGTACTGCTGCAAGCGCTGCGCGGCGCCGCGGGATCGATGTTTTATCTGCTTGTGTCGGGGTTCTTTACCGTATGGATGCTTTCCACGCTGCTCTGCCTGCTCGTTTCCGTAACGAAGCAGGCGTATGCGGCGCTTGCCGAACCGGAATAAAAAGGAGTTTACTATGGCTATTCTGCATGTCCGTGACGTTGTGTTCCGCTACGAATCCAAGTATCAGACGACCGAGGTGTTAAAGGGCGTTTCCTGCGCGTTTGAAGAGGGCAAGTTCTATGCGCTCATCGGCAAGTCCGGTTCGGGAAAAAGCACCCTGCTTTCGCTGATGGCAGGTCTTTTACTGCCCGCAGAGGGACAGGTACTCTATAACGGCACGCCCACCTCCGCACTGAACCTCAATCGCTACCGTCGCGAGAACGCCGCCGTGGTCTATCAGTCGTTCCGGCTGCTGCCTCTGCTGACGGTCGAGGAGAACGTCGCGTACCCCATGGAGCTTCGCGGCGTGCGCGGAAAGGCTGCGCGCAAAAAGGCGGCGGAGCTGATCCGCAAGGTCGGTCTTCCGGACGACGTCCTGCATCGCTTCCCCGACATGCTTTCCGGCGGCGAGCAGCAGCGCGTCGCGATCGCGAGAGCGATCAGCATGGAATCGAAGCTGCTTCTTGCGGACGAGCCGACCGGAAACCTGGACACCGAAAACGGCAATCACATCATCGATCTGCTGCTCTCCCTTGCGCACGACGACGGCTATTGCGTCATCGTCGTCACCCACGATCCGGAGATCGCCGCAAAGGCGGACTGCGTACTGCGCATGCGCGACGGCACGCTGATCGAAGAGCGTTGATCGCAGGCGATCATGTTTCTGAACCGCGTGTTTTTACGGGGCGTCCGGGAGGACGCCCCCTACTATCATGTAACATTTAATACTTTATTTCCGGATAAAGATGCTTTAGTTTAATCCT
>CALGGM010000220.1 GCA_937915925.1 uncultured Clostridia bacterium
GCACGCCGGTGACGTTCGAGATCACGAAGCACGCGATCACGATCACGATCAACGGTAACGGCGACACGAAGGAATACAACGGCAATCCGCAGACGTCCGAGACGACGGTCACGCCGAGCTGCAGCGACGACCTGTTCGACGCGAGCAAGTTCAGCTATACCGGCGCAACGACGATCACGGAGACGAACGTCGGCAGCTACAGTGAAGCGATCGACATTACGAAGGCAAGCTACAATGACGACAACCTGAATGTCACATTCGAAGCGGGCACGCCGGTGACGTTCGAGATCACGAAGCACGCGATCACGATCACGATCAACGGTAACGGCGACACGAAGGAATACAACGGCAATCCGCAGACGTCCGAGACGACGGTCACGCCGAGCTGCAGCGACGACCTGTTCGACGCGAGCAAGTTCAGCTACACGGGCGCAACGACGATCACGGAGACGAACGTCGGCAGCTACAGTGAAGCGATCGACATTACGAAGGCAAGCTACAATGACGACAACCTGAATGTCACGTTCGTGGCGGGCACCGATGTAACGTTCGAGATCACGAAGCACGCGATCACGATCACGATCAACGGTAACGGCGACACGAAGGAATACAACGGCAATCCGCAGACCTCCGAGACGGAAGTCACGCCGGAGTGCAGCGACAGCCTGTTCGATGCGAGCAAGTTCAGCTACACGGGCGCGACGACGATCACCGAGACGAACGTAGGCAACTACAGCGAGGAGATCGACATCACGAAGGCAGCGTATAACGATGCGAACCTTGAAGTAACCTTCGTAGCGGGCACGCCGGTCGAGTTCGAGATCACCAAGAAGGCGGTCACGATCACGATCAACGGCAGCAGCGACAGCAAGGTCTACAACGGCAGCGCACAGACCTCCGAGACGGAAGTCACGCCGGAGTGCAGCGACAGCCTGTTCGATGCGAGCAAGTTCAGCTACACGGGCGCGACGACGATCACCGAGACGAACGTAGGCAACTACAGCGAGGAGATCGACATCACGAAGGCAGCGTATAACGATGCGAACCTTGAAGTAACCTTCGTAGCGGGCACGCCGGT
>CALGGM010000221.1 GCA_937915925.1 uncultured Clostridia bacterium
TGCGCGGTGCATGCTTGCATAAGCGGACCGTAGGGGCGGATCGCATCCGCCCGTCAAGCTACGCGCGGTTCAAATGACAATTTCCCATTCTCGACTACGTCGTGCCGACCACTTTGCTTGAATTTAAAAAGCTTCCCGTCAATTAGGGAAGCTTTTATCGTGCGGTTGGATTGGATGTGCTTAATCGCTGTAATCGTTGTCGAAATTGACGACGACGGCATAGCCCGGGACGAGGGGGGAGACCTCGGCGGCGAGGGCTTTATTCAGCGCGTCGCGGTCCTTGACGGTGAAGGTGACGACCGCGTCGAAGCTGACGAGATGACGCTCTTCATCGAAGAAGATGCCGTGCGTGCCGATGACGCCTTCATGCTTTGTCGCGATCTCGTTGATCTGTTCGCGCACGGCGTCACGCTGTTCGTCGACCGCATAGAACCCGACGGTGACGAAGATCCTGAACTTCTGATACACTTCCTCCTGGATCTTCTTGGTCAGCGCGTGCAGCTCGCTTGCGTGCATGGCGTCGGACACCTCGACGTGGATGGAGCCGATCGCGGAATCGGGACCGTAATCGTGCAGGATCAAATCGTACGCGCCGCGCACACCGTCGATTTCCTCGACCGCCTCGCGGATCGCCTTGGTCGTTTCGCTGTCGGGACGGTAGCCCATGACGCTGTCGACCGATTCCAACAGCGATGTGATACCCGCTTTGATAATGAACACGGAGATCAGAACGCCGATGTACCCGTCGACCGAGAACTTAAAGAAGTACGCGATCAACGCGCCCACGAGCGTGCCGGAGGAGAGGATCGCGTCGAACAGCGCGTCCTTGCCGGATGCGACGAGCGCGTCGGAACGGTAGTTCTCGCCCTGCTTTTTCACGTACGTGCCGAGCAGGATCTTGACGATGATCGCGACCGCGATGATGATGAGGGAGACGAGGGAGAAGTCCGGCGTCTCGGGATCGAAGATCTTCTTCACCGATTCGATGAACGACGTGACGCCCGCGGTGAGAATGATCGCCGCAATGATGATCGCCGAGAAATACTCGATGCGTCCGTAGCCAAAGGGATGTTTCTTATCCGGCTTTCTGCGGGCGAGCTTGACGCCGACGATCGTAATGACCGACGACAGAGCGTCGGTGAGGTTGTTCACCGCGTCCAATACGATCGATACCGCGCCCGCGATCAGGCCGACCGCCGCCTTGAAGCCTGCAAGCACGAGGTTCGTGATGATGCCGACGAAACCCGTCTGCGTGATTTTCTTTTGTCTCAGATTGCTGTCCATAGTGCCTCCGTTTCTTTCTCGACAGTATAGCATAAATACGGGATTTGTGCAATTCCGGATATAGGAAAAATCCTGCCGAAGAATCGACAGGATCATTCTGGCGCAGAGAAAGGGATTCGAACCCTTGATACGGTTCCCCGTATACACGATTTCCAGTCGTGCGCCTCTCTGTATAATCCAAAAAAGCCCGCATTGTCGGCATATTTTCGCGTTTTTGAACGTCATAATTGTTTGAATTTACCCACGATTTCTAATCTCAAAAAGTAAATACGATTAGGGTTCAAAAACAGTCTTTACAGATTCTAACACCCCTATATCTGCTTGTCAACAAGCAACTGCGCGCGCCTGACGCCTTTACTAAACGCGCTATAACGCTCTGTATTCCCTTCTGCGGTCTCTGCATCTCATAACACATCAAGAAAGCAAAAAGGCAAAATAACGCAATTTAGCGCGCTTAAAAATGCTTATGTTAGTATTCCTATCCGAAAGCACAAATTTCGAACGACGGAAAGAAAGCAATTTGCGCTAATTTGCATATGCTATATTGTAAAAATTAGGGGCGGCACAAAAATAAAAGGGGCATTATCGCCCCTCAATCATTTCTTTCTTGTATTTGTAATAAGTATTGCGCGAAAGTCCTGTCAACTTCATTACTTCGTTATCATTGAGATTGCCGCCGAAAGTCTTACTATGCTTTTTAATAATCTCTTTTGCTTCTGCGCTCTTTTTTACTTTATACTTTGCGCCTACAACACCGCCGATTTGTTTTCCATTAACTCTTGCAATCTCAATTCCTTCTTTAACGCGCTTCTGAATATCTTTTACTTCCTTTTCTGCTTGTTCAAAAGCAATCTTAATTTGTTCACGCGCAAGTGCCATCAAGTATTTATTAATTCCTTCGATGATATAATCAACATTGCCGCCTGTCATTTGAATACTGTTATTTATTGCAGTTCTATATACTTCCGTGTTAATGTGTGGTTCTTTAATGAATACAAGATTAACGCCGCGCATATACAGTTCTTCGTATGCTTCAAAACCCTCTTGCGCATTTCTGCTCATTCTTGATACAGAATCAAAAACGATTGTATTACCTTCTTTAACCCGCTTCATTAACTTTTGCCATTCTTCGCGGTTCATGCTTGTGCCTGTATACTTCTCTTTAATAATAACCGCATCGGGGTATATTTCTTTAATATTCTTTTCTTGTCTAACTAACTCTTGCCGCCTTGTCGATACTCTGCAATAACCGTAAATGCACATTGTTTTAATTCCTTTCTGTATTGCTTTTAACTTTAATCAATTTTGATACTACTATTATATCAGATAATACAGTTATGTCAAGTACATTTTAATACTTATTTATATAATGTTAAATTTAATACTAATCTTATATAGTTCTATGTTGAATTGTTTACATACTAATAGAAAATCAAAGAGAAATACTCTTTTTATATATATTAATTTGTCCTTTCTTTTCTGTATCAATAAACCCCGCCGAATTATACGTATAACATATACGTTATACTTATAATTATATGGCGGGGTTTATTGTTTTTCTGTCTGCAAGAAATATTATTTGTTATATGCTTTTATTTTGTAATAGATGAATAATGCCACATACGCGACGCACGTTAAAAGAATCCGCGCTTTCCGCTAATGTTTGCTATTTCCGCTTCAAATGCCTTTACAACACTGTCACATATATATTTTTGCGTTCGTGTATCGGTAAAAATGTCCTTTATACCATCAAAAGCAATATTAACGGTACTTTCAACATCACGCGAAAGAACACCGTGTAATTGTCCTATTAATCTTTGCCATACTTGCGCGCCGTATTCGTCAATCATCTGCGGCACAATCGTTTTAATGGTCTGTTCTGCAATCTCTTGCATCTCTTTTCTATGTTCTGCGGCATGTCCACCGTGTCCATCACTTGTACGATGATAATAAATGCCGCCTTTATCGTCAACATGATAGTTATTATTGAATATTCTAATCATATGTATACCCATAGGGGCATATATGTGGGAATATACGCATTATCAGTACAAAAAACGCGCCGCGCCCCATACATACGCCGTTTGAAATAGTTTTTAATCATCTATCCAACTTAAAGATAAATCATAACCTTCATATCTTTGGATAATCTCTTTATAACTGTTTGCTTTATATTCTTTTAATATAATTCTGCGGATTTTAGTATATTCATCTTCATAATTGTTTTTTAATGTGTCTCTGATAAAATCCAACTTTTTAATATGTGGTTTCTTTACATATCTATATGCATAGTTCTATAATGTTTTAGCACAAATATTTAACGGATTATCAAAAGCAAACCTATCATAAGATAAACCAACGCGAGGCATTAACTCTACCATTCTTAATATCAATTCTTTTTCTGTATTGAACATGTTTCTATATCTCCTATTTCATAAATCGTTGCGGCGCGCGGCGCGCCGTTTTTATCTTCATTTATAAGTGATAGTATTATATTCTTATTATAGAAATTTCAGTAAAAAAAGAAATTTTATATATCGCGCGCAATATATCACTAACGATTAAAGCGCATATATATATAAATATAATATAAAGATACTATTTACTTATCCCATATAGGGGTACTTTTTGTTTACTATAAAGTCCCCTTTAATTTATACGTTTATAGGTAAACTTTTCAAACGATGAATACAGAAAAATCGGTACAAAACGAAATTTTAGAACAAATAAAACGCCGCCTATGCTTATTTAACATGGGCGGCGTTGATTACTGAAATTAGCAGTTTTCTTTATACCATTGTTTTGCGGCAAAGAATCCTTTATCCTTTTTAATCTTATCGTATTCGGCTTTCTTCTTTGCATCATTACCGAGTGCTTTCAAAATCTTTGCTTCTGTTAGTCCGTCTGTCTTTCTCTCCATCTTTTCAACTTCGATTACGGAATATCCACAGGAAAGATACATTTGAATCATTTTCAAATCAGTGTCAGTCGGCTCTAAATACTTATAAATTGTAATGGTCTTTTTCTTTGAATCAAGAGTATAGAAAGATTTCTTTGCCATAATAATAAACTCCTTTCAAATTGTTTAACCTATATTATCATGCGCGCACATAAATGTCAATCGTAATTTCTAATGATTAGTTTATTTAGGTCTAATTGTCTTTCCAGATTTGTTTTTCGTATTTGTTAAAAGGGAATGCATTTCCGCTTTATCTTTAATATCAGACGCATATAAATTAGCATAATGCTGAACCATTTTATTGCTTGTTTGTCCTAACATTCTTTGTAATGATACTATATCACCGCCTGACATAATCCATCTTTTTGCGTATGTATGTCTGAAAAGATGAATAGAGGTTTTATTAACGCCCCTACTTTTATTATATTCTGCGATTGCTTTCTTTAATGTGCTATCCGTCATTTTTTCACCATACTTTGTACAGAACAGATAATTATCATCATTAATATAACCTTCATCGTCAGTATGGCATCTTCTAATATATTCACGCAGAATAATAACCATTTTTCGAACAAGTGAAATTCTATTAACTTTACCATTCTTTTGAACATTTATATTAATATAACCTTCATCTAAATCAACATCACCCACCTTAATATTGATAATCGTTTGTATTCTATTTCCTGTTGCTAACAGATAATTAATAATAACCCAGTTTCTATACTCTGCGAAATTTCTTGTATCTGGCTTAACTAATAATCTATCAATTTCCTTTTCCGTATAGCAATCTTTAATCGGTGCTTCTTTGTCTTTAATTACAATCTTAAACGGCTTAATCCAACCATGTCCCATACAGAAATACATGATAGAACGATAATCGCGCAAATAACTTGTTACTGTTTGTTCTCCAACTTCATCTACATTAGAGAGATAAGAGACAAAACGCATTTGAAAATCATCTGATTCTAAAACACCAAAAGGCAACTTTTTCCCAACATAGGCAAGTGCATCATCTTCGTGTGGAAATTGTTGATATGCTTTTGAAATATCTTCTGCTGATTCTGCCGAATTAAATGCACAAAAGGCATATAATTTCTTAAAAGTGCGTTGATAGTGTTTAATAGTATACTCACTATTACGCCGCGCGCGTTGTTCGTTAATAAACTCAATCTCTAATTTCCATAAAGCCGTTGTTTTTTTATTAACAGAATCTTTTCTTGCACGATGAATTACAAACTTTGGTGCATTAGGGTCTATCTTTTCTTCTTTTTCATTTCCTTTTAATGCTTCTTTAACTAAATCAATGATTTCACTTTCAGAAATTTCCATCGTTACATCAATTTGCTTTGGCTTTATTTCTTTCTTCGGCATAATAGCATATTCCTTTCTTATTTGTTTAGATTATAACATGGAATCCCCACGATTGTCTACCCCTGATATTCCCCACGATTTCACAAATTTAGACGGTAACACGATTGTGCATAATCGAATCAAATATACATTACTGAAAATGAAAAACCCCCGATATTATCGGAGGTTTTTCGATGGCGCAGAGAGAGGGATTCGAACCCTCGATACGATTCCTCGTATACACGATTTCCAGTCGTGCGCCTTAGACCAGCTCAGCCATCTCTGCATGTGCGTTTCGTTGAGCACCTTTGCTATATTACAACAATCCAAACCAAAAAGCAAGATATATTTTTCGACTTGGAAAAATTTTTTAAAAAACCTCTTGCATTTTTGTGAAAAGCGTGTATAATGATTTTTGTTCGCGGGGCATTAGCACAGTTGGTAGCGCGCAACGTTCGCAATGTTGAGGTCAGGAGTTCGAATCTCCTATGCTCCACCAGAAAGACGGTTATGAAAAACCGTCTTTTTCTTTTCATCGGAGGAATTATGGAAGAACCAAAGCAAAAGAGGAGCCGGTTCAAAACCGTCGAGCTTGCCTATATCGCGTTCGGCGCGGCGCTGATCACCGTCTGTGCGTGGATCAACATCCCGTTCACCGTGCCGTTTACGCTGCAGCTACTCGCGGTGTTTCTTTGCTGCGTGCTGCTCGGCGGGCGCTGCGGGACGCTCGCGGTCGCCGTGTATCTGCTGCTCGGCGCGATCGGCGTTCCGGTCTTTGCGGGCGGAAGCGGCGGATTTCAGACGTTGATCGGTCTGACCGGTGGGTACCTTTGGGGAATGCTGTTGATCGGCGTGCTGTATTGGATCGCCGTAAGGCTTTTCGGACGCAGGCTGTGGGTCGAGATCGCGGCGCTGCTTTTCGGGCTTCTTCTTTGCTATCTGTTCGGGACGGTGTGGTTTTCCGTACTGAACGGCGAACGCGGATTTTTCGCGTCGCTGATGATCTGTGTCGTGCCGTTTATTCTGCCGGACCTTGCGAAGCTCGCGCTGTCGCTGATCCTCGGGATCCGGCTTCGGAAGCTGCTTTCGCTGTGAGGGAGATCCTTCGGCGGCTTCGCCTTCTCAGGATGACAGGCAGGGGCGAGTGACAGGGCAGTTATATGATTCATGTTTTTTGCGGGACGCAGAGGTCGGCGTCCCCTACGGGAAGGATGCCGCAGTTGGATAAAACCCAACCGTAGGAGGGTGTTAAAAAACAATTTCGTTTTTTAACACCCTCCGCGATATAAATCCCTGCGGGATTTGCGATATTCTCCTGCGGAGAGCGATATTTCTTCGAAGCGATATGCCCTGCGGGGCGCTGGGATTTATATCATATCGCATGCCGAATTTATGAGGCATATATCGCATTTGCCAATGCAAATATATCGCGCGGCGTCAGCCGCATATCGCCCAAACCCGTTTTTCGGAAAATCGATAAAAGCAAGGCTTTTCACGTTCGCAGCGGAACGGAAAAGCCTTGTATGATACGATGGTTTTCGAATTGGGACTTTCTGAACAGCCCCGTTCCGCTGTTGCCGCGGGCGGATGATATCCGCCCCTACGTTCCGTTTGAGCCCTCTTGCCTCCCCTGTGCAAGGGGGCAGCGATCCGAGCGCCCGCAGTGCGGGGAGGAGCGAGGTGAGCTGCGACCGAAACAGGGAGTTGAAGAAGCGCAGCGACGCGCAACGACCATGTTTCGGGATTGGTGCAGCCGAAGGCTGACGGAAGGGTTGTTCTTCCGTTCGATCCATTCCATCAGCTTCTTCTCCCCCTAATTGTTTTCATCTTATTCATTTGCTTTCCGCACCGTGCCGTCGTACAATGAAGGCAGGGAGGAGAGGCGTATGCAGATTGTGGTATTGGATGGTTTCTGCGTCAACCCCGGCGACGTGGATTGGAGCCCGCTTAAAAAGCTCGGAACGCTCTCGGTGTACGACCGGACGCATCCGGATATGGTGGCGCAGAGGCTTCGCGGCGCGGAGGCGGCGTTTGTCAACAAGGTCAAGCTGGACCGCGCGCTTTTGCAGAACGCGCGCAACCTCAAATTCATCGGCGTGCTTGCGACGGGCTACGACGTCGTGGACGTCGCGACGGCGAGGGAACGCGGCATTACGGTCACGAACGTGCCTGCCTACAGCACGGAGGCGGTGGCACAGCACGCGATCGCGCTTTTGCTTGCGCTTTGTCAGCACGCGGAATATCACTCGGCACTGATCCGGCAGGGCGCATGGACGGCGCAGCCGGATTTCTCGTGGTGGGAGATCGCGCCGGTTCTGCTGTACGGAAAGACGATCGGCATCGTCGGCTGCGGGCGGATCGGCACGCGCGTTGCGAAGATCGCGGACGCTCTGGGCATGCGCGTTCTTGGCTGCAGCCCGCATAAGCACGAGGACTTTCCCGGCGAGTTCGTCTCCTTGGACACGCTTTTGAAGGAATCCGACGTGATCTCGCTGCACTGTCCCGCAAAGGCGGACACGGTGGGGCTGATCCGTAAGGACACGATTGCAAAGATGAAGGACGGCGCAATTCTCATCAATACGGCGCGCGGCAGTCTGATCTCGGAAAGCGACGTGAAGGACGCTTTAACGTCGGGCAAGCTTGCGTGCTATGGAACCGACGTCGCGAGCGAGGAGCCGATCAAGCTCCGGAATCCTCTGATGAGCGCCCCGAACTGCATCATCACCTCACACTACGCGTGGTCGCCGAAGCCGATGCGCCAAAAGCTGATCGACGTTTCGGCTGCGAATCTCACCGCGTTCCTGAACGGAACGCCGCAAAATACGGTAAACTGACCGATCCGGAGGAAACTATGACGACCGAAGAAATCAAGGCGGAAGGCAAAAGACGGTTTGACGCGCTCACGAAGGCGGAGTACGACGTGCTTGCGTAGCCGATCCGTGCGGACTTCAAGCTGCTGAAAAATGTGGAAACGCAGGAAGTGCTCTCGCTGGACACGCGGGAACGCTGCCACGCCCCAAAAACGCGGCTCATCAACCTGTACGGCGGGACCGAGGAGGAACGGTATCTGCAAAGATACACGCAGGACCCGAAGCGTCCCGTCTCGCTTGACGTGCTGCGGGAAGGGAAGATGAACCCCGCGCGCAGGGAAGCGCGCCTCGTGGCGCTTGTGTTCTGAGGATTGGTCCTCTTTCAGATCGTTTGCCGCATTCGTCACGCTGTTTATCGTCGTGTATGAATTGTTCAATTTCGATCCGCCGATGGGCGTGCGCTATGTGCTGTATGTGATCGTATATTCCGCGTTCATTTTGGCGCTTTATGCGTTGATACGCCTGATCAGCGTGCTGATCACGAATCATAAGATTAACAAGGCGGTCCGCTTCTTCAGCTCGCCGCTCGGGCAGAAGGCAGAGCTCGAATCCGAGATCGACCGCGAGATCTTCAACCGCGAGTGCGATCGGCTGGAGAATCATTGGTGATGGGGACAATCCTTCCGTCAGCCTTCGGCTGCCATCAATCCCGAAACATGGTCGTTGCGCGTCGCTGCGCTTCTTCAACTCCCTGTTTCGGTCGCAGCTCACCTCGCTCCTCCCCGCACTGCGGGCGCTCGGATCGCTGCCTCCTTGCACAGGGGAGGCAAGTCGGATGTTAATGGATCGTAGGGGTCGTCGTCCTCGACGACCCGCCAAAACTCGCGGTTCAAATGACAACCCTTCCGTCTGCCTTCGGCATCCACCTTCCCTTGCACAGGGAAGGCAAGAAACCCACCAACGGCCCGTAGGGGCGGATCGTATCCGCTCGCCGTAACGATGAATCATGGGAAAGGAGATCCTTCGTCGGCTTCGCTTCCTCAGGATGACACATGCTTTGTTCGCCGCGCACTCCGTTGTGTCATTCTGAGGAACAAAGTGACGAAGAATCTTTTTATATCTCAACTATGGACGACCGATGGTCGTCCCTACAGGATGCGTATACATCGGCAATCCCCGTCGCCAATGTGCCGAAGGCACATCATTGGTCCCCGTAGGGACGGATCGTATCCGCCCGCCGTAACGATGAATCATGGGAAAGGAGATCCTTCGTCGGCTTCGCTTCCTCAGGATGACACATGCTTTGTTCGCC
>CALGGM010000222.1 GCA_937915925.1 uncultured Clostridia bacterium
CTTATCGCGAACCTCATACTGTGCGCCTTCCAGCATACGACCGGGGTTGGAATCGTCTTCCTTCCACATGGCGATGTTGCCCTTGAAGCGCTCGTTCCAGATGGGCTCTTTGACGTAATCGGTGTTATTGCCCTTAACGGTGAGAGGATACGATTCGGAGGACAGGTGGATCGTATTATCGGGGAGCTTCAACTCGCGGAGATAGTATTTCCCGAACGGCAGCACGGAAGTAGAGGTTGCCGTACCGTCTGCGCCGGTGGTCAGCAGATCGACCATCGTGTTCTTGGGGATGATCCCGATGTTCTCCGCCGTATACAGACCGAAGATCGCGCCTTCGAGGGGCTTCTCTACGAACTTCATCGTCTTCGTGTCGAAGAAGTCCGTCATCTTCTTGATCTTGACGGAGGTAGGAATACGGCTGTTGGTGACGGCTACGTCACCGTAGACGATCGGGGTGTACTGATCCTTATACTCCAGATTGACGGTTCTTACGGAATCGTCGATCGTGTATCCAGCGGGAACGGCGGTCTCCTGTACGGTGTATTGACCAAAGGGCAGCAGACCGGTTTCACAGTAGCCGTTGGAATCCGTGGTCAGGGTAGCGATGACCGTGCCGGTCGAATCCTTCACTGTGAACGTACAGCCGGGGAGTCCTGCTTCCTGGTAGTTCGGGCGGTGCAGCTGTCCGAACTCGGTCGTAGTGGCAGTGGTGGAAACAAGCGTTTCCGCCTTCTTGGTAATGCGGATCTGTCCTTTGGCAGTCTCGTTGTAGACCTCCAGGGTAGCTGTCTCGGATGCCTTGACAATGACCGTGTTGATCAGACCGTCAATGACATACGGCTTGACCGTACCGATTTCCTTAACGTAGTAGGTGCCGCCGTCAAGATTTTCGATCAACACAGCACCGTCATTGCCGGTGGTGACTTCGGTCACCTTCTCGGTACAGGCAGCATCCGAATATACGGCGAACTTGACACCTGCAAGGGGCTTGTTGCCGTCGCCGTACTTCTTGATCTGGAGTGCGCCGGTGGCAGGCGTGTTCACGCCGATGGACGCGGTAGCAACGACCTGTGCCGTGTTCGCGCACAAGAAGATCTTCTGCAGGCTGTCATTGGAAGGCACATACGCCGTCATGTTCTGCAGCGCACGGGTATCCTTACCGGCAGCGGAGATGTTGAACGTCTTGCCCGCTGCGGAAGACGGCGCGGTGATCGTGAGCACTTCGCCTTTCGTGCCGGAATACCCGGTGACGGTGACGCCTGTAGGGAGCTTGGACGTATCCAGCGTGTAGCCGCTGTTGATGTTGGTCAGTTTGACGGTTGTTTTGCCGGTGAACGTATCGCCGGATTTGGTGAGGGTAAGTGCGGAGGGCGTGAACTCGATATTATGGCTCAGCGTTTTCTTGTCACGTGCCATCTGCAACAGCTCGTCTGCCCAGGTCAGAATGTGTTCGTAGCCCTTCTTCGCACGAATGTAGGTGGGGTGCGCCTTCCGGTTCGTGAAGCTGTAAGAACCGGGTTCGCCATTTTCGGACAGCCAGAAGCGGATAGCGTTGGCCGTTGCCTGTCTTGCTTCGTCTTCCGTAAAGCCATCCGGTACGTTGCAGGGGTAACCGAACATGAGGATGGTCTGCAAACCGGCAAGGGTGTTGGCACTGAATACCTGAGAAGGCGGCGTTGCTGTGTAGGACGCGCCGTGCGGATTGCCTTCGCTGTGCTCAATGCAGTAACACACCTGTCCGGTACTTTCGATCCAGTGTCGGGGAGTGTTGAGGTCTTTCCATTTGCCACCGGAGTAGTATTCCAGGTAGTCAAATGCGTTGTTCTTCTCAGACTCGATCGTGACGTTCTGGGGAAACGGATCTTCATCCGCCGATGCGACCGCAGGCACGAGCGAGAACAGAGTGATCAGGCACATTACGAGTGCCATGAGTTTCGTGATGGTGTGTTTCATGTTGGATTTGCGTTTTCCTTTCGTGGTAAAATAATTATTTTTGAGCATAAAAAAGCTTCCGATCGTTGCTCATGCGTTCGGAAGCGGGTCAGGTTGGCACGGACATATACCGTGCCGAGGAGTGGAGGAACGGTCTCGGCAATAATGCCGGTTTACAATAACCTCCCGAAGAGAAAAATGGGACAGGAGGAATAGGCATGGCTGCATGGGATGGTGCGCTATACGGTATTCGTTTCTTCGGGTGGTAATTGTTTCTCGGTAGGTTAGATAATAGGGGGATTATAAGGGGGGAGGAGGTCAGCGTTCCTGTTCCCGCCTGCGCTCCAGATGCTTTTTATAGTACTGGAGAGCGTCGATGACGTATTTCGTGGTTTTCTCGTAGGAGATGTCGCTGGGCATATACTTTTTCAGTTTCTCATACTTGAAACTGATCTTCGGACGCTGGTTCGGCTTCTCCTCCAGCATGATGGATTCGATCACTTCGGGATTGAGCTTGCCTTCCTTGGAGAAGTTGCGCATCTTGATTGCCTGCGCATGGGATGGCGTAGCTTCCGATTCGGCAATCTGTGCCACAAGGTCCTGCTGTTCAATGTCGTTCAGATACGACAGTTCCACAGCGGGGCGCATGGCGATCTTGCCTTCATCCACAAGTTGGAGCAAATCGGGAGCAAGCTCGGTAAGGCGGATATAACGCTGTACTTGAGTATTGCTGTCAGGAGAATTGGCAGCTATTATTTCTCTTGTGGTCTTCCCATCAAAATTCTGTCCCACTGGGACAGAATTTTCCGGGGAGGGGTTTTTTGCAGGTCTTCCGGGCATTCTTCGCAATGCTTCGAGCCGCATTTTGTATGCCATAGCCTTTTCGCTGGGAAGAATGTACGATCGCTGCAAGTTGGAATCGACCATGAGAAGAATCGCTTCGTCACGGGTCAGTTCCTTGATCTCGGCGGGGACGGTTTCAAGACCGGCAAGCTCGCTCGCCTTAATGCGGCGATGCCCGGAAACGGTCTCGTACCGTCCGTCCTCTTTCTTGCGGAGCGTGACCGGTGTGATCACGCCCCGTTCCTTAACGCTTTCCACAAGCTGATCCATGTCCTCGTCCATACGGACTTGGAACGGATGATCGGGGAACTCGTCAATCTCAGAGATAGGAATGGTATAGATACGCGGGAGACGATTCTCCATTCGTTCCTGCTCATTCATGAACAGCTCGTTGTAGTTGTCCAATCCGAGGTCAATCGGCTTACGAGGTTTAGATGCCATACGACAGCACCTCGTCAATCAGGTCTTCGTATGCAGCGGCGACTCTGCCGGAAGGATTATGACGGTAAATGCTTTTGCCTATATTGCTGCACTCCGCAACCCTTACGGAACGGGGAATGACCGTATCGAAGATCCGAACGCTTGTGCCGAGGTCATCCCGTAATGCCTGCATGATCTCCTTTGCGTTCTTGGTATGAACGTCTACGCAGGTTAGCAGGATACCGTCGATCACGAGCTGCGGATTGAGAGAACGCCGCGTCTTGGCGATCGTTCTTAAGAGGATGTTGAGTCCCTTGGTTGAGAGGTAGGCAGGGTGACACGGAATGATCACGCCGTCCGCAGCAACCAGGGAATTGATTGCCACCAATCCCAAAGAGGGGAGACAGTCGATCAGGATGTAGTCATACTCGCCGCGAAGCGAATCCACGATAGATTTGAGAATGAACTCGCGGTTGGAGAGGGAAGTGAGAGCGGTGCTTACGCCGGACAGCTCGAAATTGCTTGGAATAAAGTCCACGCCTTCTCTGTGATGGAGAATGGCAGAATGAGGATCGAGCGGACGAAATTGGTACAGCTTTTTGGACAAAAATTTTTAGTTCTTAGTGACAGTTTGTG
>CALGGM010000223.1 GCA_937915925.1 uncultured Clostridia bacterium
TGAAGGAGTGATGGTACGCGCGGGAAGCGCGCGATCTACCGCTGTAACGAAGTGGTAGCGACGCGCAACGACCATGTTTCGGGATTGGGGGGACCGCGTAAGCGGTGGGCGGGTAGTCGTTTCCGATTCCCTGGTTTCTATTGCGTTTTTCGGCGGGGTATGGTACACTTTTTGTATATGATTTGGGATGGATATCCCTTTCAATTTCCCATCGACCGATCATGATAAAGGAGCCCATCGGCAATGCAGAAACGGATTTTTGAGTTGGACGAACAGACGCTGTCCGCGATCGAGGAGATCGGCGGGCATATGCCCGGCGGATTTTTCATCTACAAGGCGGAAGCGCCGGAGGAGCTGATCTACGCAAACCGCGAGGTGCTGCAGATCTACGGCTGCAGCGACCTTGCGGAGTTTCGGGCGCTGACGGGCTTTACCTTCCGCGGCATGGTGCATCCGGACGATTACGCGGACGTCGCCTCGTCCATCGCGCGGCAGATCAGCGAAAGCGAGGATCGGCTCGATCACGCGGAGTACCGCATCGTCCGCAGGGACGGCTCGGTGCGCTGGGTCGACGATTACGGGCATTTTACGAACACGTCGACGCACGGCGGCGTATACACGGTGTTCATCTCGGACATCACGGAAAAGCGCGTGAAGCAGGAGACCGACGCCGCGAGCCGCGACGCGGTCATCACAACGCTGACCAACGCGTACAACACCGTGTGGCTGATCAACGACGTCGAGACCGAGGCGTGCTCGCTCTACCACACCGATATGGACGGCGCGCACGCGACGGCGATCAAAAATGCGCTGAGTCACGCACGCTACACCGATACCAAGACGCAGTACGTCGACACGATGGTCGCGCCCGAGGACCGTGAGCGGATGCAGACCGAGATCGGGCTTCCGTACATTCTCGAACAGTTTCAAAAGAAGGACCGCTTCTCGGTCAATTTCGTCCGCGCGCTCGCGTCGGGACCGCGGCATTACCGCATCGATTTCGGCAAGGTCAACATGCCGAACGGACGCACCGGCGTCATGATGGGCTTTAAGGACGTCGACGACGAGGTGCGGCAGGGACGCGCCGTGCGCGAGGCGCTGGAGGCGGCAAGGCGGGTCGAGGAGGAGAACCGCAAGCTCAGCGAGGAGGTCCGCTCCGCGGCGCGGCTTGCGGAGCTGATGGGTTCCGTGTCCTCGCTGCTCACGAACATGCCCGCCATGAGCTTTTCGAAGGACGCCGAGACCGGCGTGTACCTTGCGTGCAATCAGGCGTTTGCCGAGTACGCCGGAAAGACCGCGCCGGAGGGCGTGGTCGGGCTCAAAGATCACGAGATCTTCGACGCCGACACCGCGTCGCACTTTGTCGAGGACGACAAAAAAGCGCTCGCCATGGACGGCGCGTACATCTTCTTTGAGGACGTACCGGACGCGTCGGGGACCGTCATCCGCAACCTGCAGACGACGAAGCTCAAGTTCCGCGACACAACCGGCAAGCTCTGCCTGCTCGGCATGTGCGTGGACGTCACCGAAATGACGCGCATCAAGACCGAGGAGGCGGAGAGCCGCGCAAAGCAGCAGGAGCTTGAAAAGCGTCTCGCGCTGCAGGAACAGCTCTTATTACACGAACAGCATCAAAAGGAGCTCGACAGCATGATCACCGCGATGGCGTCGGACTATCGCAGCGTGTACCATGTGGACATCGACGACAACGACGCGGTGTGCTACCGCGCCGATCCGAACGACCCGAACCAGTCGCCGGAGGGCGTACATTTCCCGTACCACGAGCGGTTCATCGAATACTGCGACCTCTACGTGGACGACGAGTTCCGGGAGGGCTTTCTGCGCTTCATCGATCCGGACAGCGTCCGCGCGGCGCTCGCCACGGAGAACATCATCGCGTACCGCTACCTCACGCACCGCAACGGCGAGGCGTATTATGAAATGCTCCGCATGGCGGGCGTACGGCATCCGCGCGACCGCGAGGACCATATCGTACACGCGGTCGGTCTCGGCTTTACCGTGATCGACGCCGAAATGCGCGAAACGCTCGCCAAAAACCACGCGCTCGCCGCCGCGCTTGCCGCCGCGGAGGACGCGAACAAGGCGAAGACCGTGTTCCTTTCGAATATGTCGCACGAGATTCGCACGCCGATGAACGCGATCATCGGGCTCAACAACATCGCGCTGTCCGACGCGACCATCTCGGAAAGCACGCGCGAGTACCTCGAAAAGATCGGCATCTCCGCGCATCACCTTTTGGGGATCATCAACGACATCCTCGACATGTCGCGCATCGAGTCCGGGCGCATGGTCATCAAGAGCGAGGAGTTCTCGTTCGCGAAGGCGCTGGAGCAGGTCAACACCATCATCGGCGGGCAATGCCGCGACAAAGGGCTGTCCTACGACTGCCGGATGCACGGGCAGGTCGAAAACTATTACATCGGTGACGACATGAAGCTGCGCCAGGTCATGATCAACATCCTCGGCAACGCCGTGAAGTTCACGCCCGAGGGCGGACGGATCACGTTCGACGTCGAGGAGATCGCGCGCTTCGACGGGAAATCGACGCTGCGCTTTGTCATCAGCGACACGGGCATCGGCATGAGCAAGGCGTATCTGCCGAAGCTGTTCGACGCGTTCTCGCAGGAGGATTCCTCGTCCACGAGCCGCTACGGAAGCACCGGGCTCGGCATGCCGATCACCAAGAGCATCGTCGAGATGATGAACGGGAACATCTCCGTGGAGAGCGAAAAAGGCAAGGGCACGACGTTTACCGTGACCGTAACGCTTTTAGACTCCGACCGCAAGTCCGAGATCGAGGAGGAGGGCACGCCGCATCCGCACGAAATGTGCGTGCTGGTCATCGACGACGATCCGGTCGCCTGCGAGCATGCGCAGATCGTTCTGGGGCAGGTCGGCATTTCCTGCGAGAAAGCGCTGTCGGGACTTGAAGGCATCGAAATGGTGAAGCTGCGCCACGCGCGCCGCGAGCCGTATAACCTGATCCTCGTCGACTGGCGCATGCCGGACCTCGACGGCGTGGAGACGACGCGGCAGATCCGCGCGGCGGTCGGCAACGAGACGCCGATCATCATCCTGACCTCGTACAACTGGGAGGACGTCGAGCAGGAGGCGATGGCGGCGGGCGTCGACACGTTCGTTTCGAAGCCGCTGTTCGCCGGCAGCGTCATGGACCAGTTCCGCGAGGCGTTCAAGAAAAAGAACCTGCGCCTGATGAAGCGGACCGCGGACCTCAAGGGACGGCGGATCCTGCTCGCGGAGGACATGCCCGTCAACGCGGAGATCATGATCATGGTGCTTTCGATGCGCGAGATGCAGGTCGATCATGCCGAGAACGGACAGATCGCGGTGGACAGGTTCCTTTCGCACGGGCCGGGCTTTTACGACGCGATCCTCATGGACATGCGCATGCCGGTGATGGACGGTCTCGAAGCGACGCGCACGATCCGCGCAAGCGAGCACGCAGATGCAAGGGAGATCCCGATCATCGCGCTGACCGCCAACGCGTTCGACGAGGACGTGCAGCGGAGCATGCAGGCGGGTCTGAACGCGCATTTATCGAAGCCCGTCGAGCCCGAAGCGCTGTTTGAAACCCTCGAAACCCTCATCAAAGCATAAAACGGGAGCATGTACGGTATGGAAAGTCTGCAAACGGGAAAACCGCTCGATCGCTACCTGTCCCGGCTCGACGTCTGGGCAATGGCGTTCGGCTGCATGGTCGGGTGGGGCGTGTTCGCCATGCCCGGCACGACGTTTGTTCCGATCGCGGGTCCGCTCGGCACGCTGATCGCCTATGCGATCGGCGCGGTCATCATGCTGATCATCGCGAGCAACTTTTCCCTTCTGATGGGCAGAAGCTCGATCACGGGCGGCGTGTATTCCTACACCAAGGAGGCGTTCGGACGCGATCACGCGTTCCTCTGCTCGTGGTTTCTGTGCCTGTCATACCTCACGATCGTATTCTTAAACGGCACTGCGCTGTTTCTCGTGGTGCGCACGCTCTTTGCCGACGCGGCGCAGAGCGGGATCCACTATACGATCGCGGGGAATACCATCTATCTCGGCGAGACGGTCGTGTCCGTGCTCGTGCTCGCGGTCGTCGGCGTGCTGTTCGTCGCGGCGAAGGCGGCGCTGCAGCGGCTGCACACGGTCCTGTCGGTCGTGCTGCTTTGCGGCGTCGTGATCACGGCGGCATTCTGCCTGCCGCGCGTGTTCTCGGGGACCGACTGGCTGTCGTTCGGCTCGACGGGCGTTCGCCTGGGCTACGCCGTGTTCAGCCTCGTGATCCTCGCGCCGTGGGCGTTCGTGGGATTCGAGGTCACCTCGTTCGACACCGCGCATTTCAGGTTCCCGATCCGAAAATCGAAGGCGGTCCTGATCCTGTCGATTTTGCTGACAGCCTTCGCCTATGCTTCCATGGCGCTTGTGAGCATCGTGTCCGTGCCGGACGGGTTCGATTCGTGGCAGACGTATTTCGCAAGCCTCGATTCGATGCATGGCGTCGCGTCCGTGCCGACGTTCTACGGCGCGCGCGCCGTCATGGGGACCGCCGGGCTCGTCGTGATGTCGGTCACCGCGATCGCCGCGATTTTAACCGGCATCATCGGGGGCTATCGCGCCGCGACGCGCGTGCTGTCCACGATGGCGGAGGACCGCATCCTTTCCGATAAGTTTTCCAAAATGACCTACAGCATCGTCTTCATCATGGTGCTGTCCATCGTGCTGTCGCTGTTCGGCAGGAACACGCTGAACTGGTTCGTCGATCTCACCTCGTTCGGCGCGATCGTCGGGTTCGGGTATTCGTCCGCCGCGGCGTTCAAGCTTGCGCGGGCGGAGGGCAACCGGCGCGCCGCCGTCACCGGGCTGATCGGCGCCGCGATCTCCGTGCTGTTCGTCGTCGTGCAGCTCGTGCCGCGGCTGTCCGCAATGGAAGCCATGGGCAGCGAAGCGCTGCTTCTGCTGTCGCTCTGGTGCCTTTTGGGGTTCTTCTTCTACTGGCGCACGGTCCGAAAGAGCACGCTCACCGAGTACAGCGGCATGTCCGCGTCCGGCGTCGCGCTGTTCGCGCTGCTGGTGTACGCCGCGGTGCTGTGGCTTCTGAAACAGCTTTCGGGCAGCGTCACGCCGGAGGAGCTGCGAAGCCGCCTCAACCGCGACGGGGTGATTTTGCTGGTCATCATCTTCGTGGGACTGACCGTCATGCTGTACGTGCAGGGCGTCGTGCGCAAAAAGCACGAGGCGGCGGAGCGCGAGCGCATCCGCGCCATGGAGGGCAGCCTTGCAAAGAGTCGGTTTCTGTTCAACATGTCGCATGACATCCGCACGCCGATGAACGCGATCATCGGCTATACCGACCTCGCGAAGCAGGAGACCGACCCCGCGGCGGTCCGGGAATACCTCGAAAAGATCGACGGCTCGGGCAAGCATCTGCTCGCGCTGATCAACGATATTCTGGAGATGAGCCGCATCGAGAGCGGCAAGATCGAGCTCGACTATGTGCCGACCGATCTCTTTGCCGTGTACGACGGCATGCGCGATCTGTTCTCGGAGCAGATGCGCGCAAAGAACATCGACTTTCGCGTGCATACCGAGAGTGTGCAGGACCGCTTCGCGTGGTGCGACCGCAAGAACCTGAACCGCGTGCTGCTGAACATCATCAATAACGCGTTAAAGTTTACGCCGGAGGGCGGCAGGGTCGTTGCGACGCTCACGGAGACGGGCGCCGCGGACGGCTACGCGACCTATGAGATGCGCGTGCAGGACACGGGCATCGGCATGTCGAAGGAGTTTGCGGAGCGCATGTTCCACGCGTTCGAGCGTGAGCGCACCTCGACCGTCAGCGGCGTCGAGGGAACCGGGCTCGGACTGTCGATCACCAAGGGCATCGTGGATCTGATGGGCGGCACGATCGATGTGCTGACCGCGCCGGGCAGCGGGACCGAGATCATCATCCGGCTGAAGCTCAAGCTCGCCGACGCGTCCGATCTGCCCGAGGACCGGCAGGCAGCGGCGCAGACAACGGACGCGCAGACCGATTTTACGGGCAGGCGCGTGCTGCTCGTGGAGGACAACGCGATCAATATGGAGATCGCCGAGATGATCCTTTCGCAGGCGGGCTTTACGGTGGAGACCGCGGAAAACGGCAAGATCGCCGTGGAAACGGTCGCCGCCGCCGCGCCGGGGCATTTTGACGCGATCCTCATGGACATTCAGATGCCGGAGATGGACGGGTACGAGGCGACCCGCGCGATCCGCGCCATGGACGACCCGAAGCGCGCGAACGTCCCGATCCTCGCCATGACCGCGAACGCGTTCCGCGAGGACGTCGAGGCGTGCAGGGCGGCGGGCATGCAGGCGCACATCGCAAAGCCCATCGACATCCCCACGCTTCTTTCCACCCTCGCCTCCGTGCTCGGCGACAAAGCTTAACGGCAGGCTGTCGCAAAAGGGGACAGACCGTTTGCGGCGATAGTATGAAATGAACGCTTGCAGGATGAAAGGGCGCAGAAAACGCCCTTTCTTTTTATTAGTTTTGCCGCAAACTATCCGCGTTTTCCCTCGGTCGCATACCTTAGTATAGCTCCTTCGTGAAAACGCGAATTCTGTCACCCTTATCAACAGCCTGTACAAGAGAAGCACGACGACCCTGCGGCGCGCGAAGCGAGACGGAAGGGTTGCCAGCGATTGACATTGCGGGTGGGATGTGCTATATTTCCCGTATCATTGAGGAGGGGAATCGATCCATGAAATGTCCGAATTGCGCGTCTGAGCTGAACGGCGGGGAGACGGTCTGTCCGCATTGCGGAGCGAGCCTGAACGCGCCGAAAGAGAGCGATACGGCTGAGAATGTCACGTCCGCACCCGAACAGAAGAAACGGAAGAAAGGTCTGATCCCGACGCTGATCCTTGCAGCGGTGCTGATCGCAGGCGCTTTCTGCCTTTGGTTTTTCGTACTGCGCCTGCCCAAGGTCGATAGCATCACGCTTTCCGAGACCGAGACGGCGCTGCACATCGGCGGGGAAACCGTGCTTACCTGTACGATCCTGCCGGAGGAGGCGAGCGGACGGCGCGTCAGATGGACGTCCTCAGACGAGACGGTGGCGACCGTCGATCGCGACGGAAGGATCACGGCAATCTCGGACGGGACCTGCGTGGTCACCGCGTCGGTCGGCAAGCAGGCGGCAGACGTCGCGGTCACGGTGAATATGCTTGAGCTGTCGGAAACCGAACTTTCGCTGTACCGAAAGGAAACGCATCCGCTGACGTGTACGGTCTATCCGGAAACGGACGGCGAAAAGGCGGTCGCATGGTCAAGCTCGAACGAGTCGGTCGCGACGGTCGGTCAGGACGGCGTCGTGCGGGCGCTTTCCGCGGGCGAATGCGTCATTACGGCTTCGGCGGAGGGCCGCACCGCCGAAGCGCGGGTCACGGTGTCCGCGTTCAGTAAGGAGGAGACGGCAATGCTCGGCGAATGGCAGGGCGTGCTTGCCGAGGTCGAGGGCGCGCAAAAGAAATACGCGGGCGTGCTCGCGCTGAACGAGGATCATACCGTCACGCTCACGGAGGACGAGAATGTGATCACTCTGCGCTGGTCGAGCTTTGAAACGGAGAACCACACGTTCCTGTCCGTCGCCGGCGAGGGCGCGGAATACACGGGCTTCATATTCTATTTCGAAGAAAACGACATCCTGATGGTGGAGCTGAGCATCATGAGAGGCATGCAGGTCAGCTCCGTCGATCTCTACTTCCAACGTCCGCAGTCCTGAGCTTCCGTCGGCGGTATGCTTCCATGAACGGACCGCAGGGGCCGTTGTCCCCGACGGTCCACGAAAAAGTGTGCAACGACACCGCTGTAACGAAGCGAAAGCCGCCTAAGTGAACCACGTTCAAATCACGCACGCAAAGCGTGCATAAAAGATCTGCTCCGCCTAAAGGCGGAGCAGATCTTTTGTGGCGTGCCCGACACGATTTGAACGTGCGGCCTTCAGAGTCGGAGTCGATAAAACCCAAAGTCTGAAAACGCTCTAATTATCTGAAAAAACGCCTATTTTAGGGCATTTTTGTCATTCCGCACCCGTCCGTACAAGTCCAATATGTACCCAATAATCCAACCGTTGTGTGCTACTGGTGTGCTACTAGACAGACCCGCTAATGAACGATACCCTTCAAATGCTCACGCCTGCCAGGATTGCCCGATTTGCTCTCGGGCCCTGTTTCCCGCATTGCAAAGCACCAATCCGGTACCCTCCACATAATCGGTGTAGCCATTATAACAGGTGCTGCAACAAAAATCAACCGATATTGTTGGTCTATTATGCCGGTTTTGAACCGTTAAGCGTTGATCTCTCGTGCCAGCAATTGCCTGTTTCCTGATTGCAAATTATTAACCAGTAAGCATGTTTCCTCTTTCGCTGTTAAACAAAGAACTGCAAGACTGTATGCAGCAAATTGAGTACTTTGGCCTCTTGAACTTGTTTATTCACAGACGGGAGAACCGTCGTGTCGAATAATATATTATTATGCCGATGGACAATATCAATAGTCCTGGCGTTTTTATGTGTAAAACTAAAATGAAAACTCTATGTACTTAACGTACATGGAAGCATCTTCTTTTCGGCTTCAGAATTCCAGGTGTTCGGCTATCACTTTATAAGGAGATACACATGACGGATCACAGCATAAAGTACATCTATTGGGAATTAAGCAACTATTGCAATTTACATTGTTTGCATTGCTTTGCACACGCAACCAATAAAATCGAAACTATTGTACCAAAGCAATATTTGTTTGACGCTATAGATAATTTACACAACCAACATCCTATTCCCGCTATAAGGTTTGGCGGTGGTGAACCATTCCTTGTTGATTACATATTGGAATTAATTCAGTTTTGCACTAAGCGGAAAATCGATGTAGATGTAACAACAAACGGGTTGCTTCTCACCCCATTATTTGTCGATAAACTATCACATACAGGTCTACACGAAATAACGGTTAGTATTGATGGGTTAGAAGACACTCATAATCAAATCAGAGGAAAACAAACTTATCAAAAATCCAAAGAAGCAATCAAACGATTACTGAGCCATATTGAATTCACAGTTAGTGTCTCATTCACGGTAACAAGGATCAATTATTCCGAAATAAGGAGATTCGTTGAAGAATTTTCGAGCATTGGGATAAGAAAGTTTTATTTCTTCAGATACTGTGGCAACAACAACCGAAAAGTATTCGATTTGGAACTGGAACACTTGTTATCTGCTGCAAGCGATATTAATCATTTATCATCTCATTACAAAGACTATAAGTTCATACATGAGAAAGCTGGTTTTTATACCTTTCTGAACACAGGTTTGCAGTATTGTGAAGGGTGCAATTTTGCAAACGGAATTATAACTATCGATTATAAAGGAAATGTTATTGTATGCGCTGCAATTGATAAGGTCATTGGTAACATATATCATGAAGAGATAGATAAACTATATCAAAAAATCATACTCGAACAATCCCATATTAAAGCAATTCCGCAAGAATGTCGTCAATGCCAATTTCAGTTAAGTTGTCATGGCGGCTGTAAAGCAGAAAGCTATCTTAAATCGCACAACTATTATACTAAAGACCCATTATGCCTAAAAGATCATTGTTGAACAACGTGTATAATATCCTATTCAGAGCGTTAATCTCGCTGATCTCATATATATGATTAGGAATATAAAAACCGCGACACCTCGGCAACCGTTTTAAAAGTGTCAACATTTGGATGCAGGTCAATAATAATATATTATTGTATAAATGGATAAATGTTATTCGCATGGTGTTATATTTATAGATTTTAGAATATGTCTTTATATCGGAGAAGCGAAAAATGATGAACTCGCAGCATTTTTAATGAATACAGTTGAGAGTTGTAGAAAACGTGGTATAATACAAAATCATATGTACTATACGGGTGAAGACAATGACTGCAAGTTAAAAAAGCTTTTCACGCTGCTGATTGATCGGGAAAGGATGAGAAGTCATGTCAATAAGCTGAGTTTTATACTGAAGTGCATTTCGACAACAAACGGATCTACATTAATCCCGCTTTAGATAAGGAAAGGAAATATTGTATTGTGATAACGTGTGAGAGCACATCAAGGGGTATTTCGGTCAGACCGCAGATAAGATAGAAGAAGCCGAGAAGTTATTCTGGTGTTCTGAACGATAATACGTAGATAGCAGACTGATAACCAGAGGCCAAGAAAGCTACCTAATCGCATAAGCGTCTACCTCACACCTTCAACGTAATCGAAAAGTTTCCAGGCCAACGGTGAAGTCAATTTAATTAAACTTAAAGAATATGAAATGAAATTAAATTAATTGATTACGAGAGCGACGAAGACATTCTTGCAATACTAATTGGAACATCTACCGTTGTCGTGAGGAAGAAACCATGGATAACAGGACGCCGGAACAACGAAAAAAGAACATGCAGGCTGTCAAGAACAAAGATTCTAAAATCGAACTGCTGCTACGACGTGCCCTTTGGGGACGTGGGATCAGATACAGAAAGAACGTGAAAACAGTTTATGGTCATCCGGATATTGCATTTATAGGAAAAAAGGTTGCTGTTTTCTGTGACAGTGAGTTTTGGCATGGATACAATTGGGAGAACAGAAAAAATGACTTTAAATCCGGCAGAGATTTCTGGATTCCGAAAATTGAAAGGAATATTGGACGCGATATAGAAGTTACAAAGAAATTAACGGAAGATGGCTGGATTGTCCTGCGCTTTTGGGGAGAAGAAATCAAGAAAAGCCCGGATATCTGCGCTGACCGCATATCGGAAATACTGGAAAAGAGAGGCATTGAAAAATGAACGTCAACAAAATTTTAACGGCGAATTTAACCCAGGATCAGTACAACGCAGTTGTAGATGAGAATCGCAATGTGCTGTGCCTGGCATGTGCCGGTTCAGGGAAATCACGTACTTTGGCGTATAAGATTGCGTATCTTATCTCTCAAGGCGTAGCACCGGAAAGTATAGTTGCATTCACATTTACCGAAAAAGCCGCGGACTCAATTAAGCGTCGTGTTGCCGAAGCTCTTCACAAATTCGATTATCCGGAGAACTATATCGGTGCAATGTTTATCGGCACGATAGACTCCTTTTGCCAGAAACTGCTGGGAAATATAGACGCGACCTTCAGGCAGTACGATATTCTTGATCAAAACGGGTTGATTCTATTCGTAATGTCAAGATACGGAAAGCTTGGAATTCCACAAGGGTCTGGATATTTCAAAAGAATCAAGGAAATCACGGATGCCTGGCAAACCGCAAACAATGAGAATATATCTTTTGAAGACATAAAAACGCTGAATCCTCAATTGGGCAACATCTTACTCAAGATTAAACAGGCGTTTCTGCACGATGGATACATGGATTTTTCCTATGCTATTCGGCTTGCAACGGAAGAATTAAAAAAGATTGAGAAAAAACAAGGAACAGATATTGAAAAATATAGGTTCTTGTTTGTTGATGAATACCAAGATATTAACCCGATTCAGGAAGAGTTTATCCAAACGTTTTCCTTTTTTATGGATATGCTGTTTGTAGTCGGTGATGACGATCAGGCAATTTACGGGTGGCGCGGTGCGAATGTTCAAAACATACTAAACTTTGAAGAACGTTATGAAAACGTATCCGTTCATCGTTTGTTGGTTAATTTCAGAAGCACACAGGCCATTGTAGAAACTGCCAACAATTTTATTCAGGCGAATTTGAACTTTGAGCGCCTTCCAAAAGATATCTCTTCCAACTCTGACGGAAACATACAAGATTTGAGGAAGCTGTGGTTTAACAACAGTGACGACGAAGCGCAATGGATTGCGGAAAGAATAGAATCTTTGGTCGGGACTACATACATTGAGTACAATCCGGATAGCAGCGAAAAGAGCAGAAGAGGGCTGACATACAGCGATTTTGCAATTCTTTTGAGAAGCATACACAATTCTAACGGAGAAAATAGAGACGTGCGATTTGTAAATGCACTGAAATCGCGCGGTATTCCGGTCAAAACGACCGGGGAAGGCGGTATTTTTGACCGTCCGTATGCCAAGTGTCTACTTGAAACAATGGAGTTGCTTCGAAACGGAGATGCTGACCGGATTGCTGCAGAAGCCCTATTCAAAAATTCAACAATATCGGTGTTTCCGCATGCAGATAAAGCAAAATATTTTACTGTCCTTCAAAAATGGAACCATCAAATACACGCACCCGTTGCAGGGGGAGCGCGCCGTAAGGTTTACCCACAGCAATTGTTCCATGACCTTTTAGATGCATTTATGCTCAGAGACATGGACGATGATATTGCATGTAGAGATCTCGGCTTGTTCAGCAAGATAATCTTGGATGTTGAACAAACATATGTCAGCATCGACTCACCGAACCGTTATAGAGAAATGCTGAATTTCTTTCAG
The DNA here is from genome assembly GCA_937915925.1 of uncultured Clostridia bacterium. Classification (GTDB taxonomy): domain Bacteria; phylum Bacillota; class Clostridia; order Christensenellales; family CAG-138; genus UBA3792. The sequence goes on from CALGGM010000223.1 coordinate 12,481, forward strand.
AATATTGCCAAGAATTCTTATGAGCTTGAACCCATTGATTATATTTCAAAAGATAATGCAGTCAATATTTCGACGATCCACAAAGTAAAAGGGCTGGAATTCCCTGTCGTTTTTGTGGCAGATCTTGTGAATCAAAGGTTCCCCGGAAAATCAGAACATTATTCGGGTGCAATCCCTCAAGAATTGATGGAAGATGCGATTGCACGAGGGGCATACGGCTCCCGAGTGCAGGATGAAGCACGCCTTTTTTACACGGCTATCACGCGCGCCGAGCGCTTGCTCTATTTGACGGGCAGCGCCGTTCAACCCGGTCTGAAGCGCGCGAAAAAACAATCGCCGTTTATCCTGGGTCTCACACACGAGAAAATGCGTCAGGATTTTGATCTTGACAATCTTGCAGAGAAAATGGCACCGAGTCCGCGCTTTGACGACTCAGATTTCCCGACAGATTATTCTTCGGTGAAGTATTACTTGACCTGCCCGTACTCTTATAAGCTGTCGACTGTTTACGGCTATAATGCTGCCGTCCCGGAACTCTTCGGTTTCGGCAAAACGAGTCATACAACGCTCGAGAGATTGCACCAGCGATTTAAGGACCGTGCGCCGACCGATGACGAAATTCACGAAATAGTAGAGTCGACGTTCATGTTGAAACACGTCTTTCCGAGTAATGACCCCGTAAATCGTCCCGGGTCATTTGAGCGGGCAAAAGCGTTGCTTCAAAGAATCTTGGAAAATTATTCCGCAAGATACTCGGAGGACTTCGGACGTCTGCGGCAAGACGAAGCACAATTTGAAATATCCATCAAAGATGCACTTGTAACCGGAGCAATAGACCTCTTACTGCAAGAGGATCCTGATCACGGTATTACAACCGCAGATGTGATTGATTTCAAAACCATGGAGCTCCCCGATGAAACAGAAAACTATGATTGGAGAGATATGTCCATCCAAGTACAATTGTACTCAAAAGCCGCAAAAGAGGTTATGGGAGAAAACGTACAAACCGGGTATATCCACACGCTAAAGGACAACAAGCGTACTGCCATTCCTGTCGATGCAAGCTCCGTGGAGAATGCAATCGGCGCTATTGAATGGGCGGTAAATGGAATACTGGCAAACGATTTTCCCATGAGACCTTGCAAAGCCAATTGTGGGCATTGTGATTTCAAAGCGCTGTGTGCACAAAAGCGTCAATCCTTTGTTCGCGAGGTGCTGCCTCCGCATATTAACACCCCTAATGGGGAAAAGCCGATTGCAGCATTTGACCTGGAGGATAAATAATATGGCTATTCCAGCGATTGATTTATTCTCCGGATGCGGCGGTGTTTCCTGTGGGCTGACACGTGCCGGTTTCACGGTTAAAGCGGCTGTAGAAATTAACTCCGATGCAGCAAAAACATATTCAAATTATCCACTTCTTGCAAATGTAAAAGTGATGATTGACGATATTTGCAAACTCAAAGGGGGGGAGATATTACGAACAGCTGGAATAAAACAGACTGATTTGTACCTTCTTGCCGGATGCCCACCATGCCAAAATTTTTCCACACAAAACCCAAAAAACAAGACCAAGCCTGAATCAGAGCGAAAGAAACTATTATTCGAGTTTTTACGAATTATAGAGGATGTTTATCCCCCGTTTATTCTTATGGAAAATGTTCCCGGCATCAATTCTGATTTCAACTCGACTATTTTGAACGAATTTATCGACAGGTTAGAGAATAAAAACGGGAAGAAAAACGAAAAGTATTATATTTGCAAAGATGTCATAAATGCAGCCGATTATGGAGTTCCACAACTCAGAAAGAGATTCGTTTTGCACGGAGTGCGAGAAGACATTTATGACGAACTGCGTTCCATTGGGTACGATTTTCATCTGCCAAAGGCAACACATAGCAAGGTAGTCAGTGATGGTTTATTACCTTGGGTGACTGTAAGACAAGCAGTCGGCGACCTTCCTGAGATACAAGCAGGCGAAGAATATAATGGATCATTACCTATATACAATCACAAATGTGCAGACTTGAGTAAGAAAAACTTAAGCAGAATGATCTATATCCGGCAGCATGGAGGTTCGAGAGATTGTTTGCCTGAAGATATGGTTCTTGAATGTCATAAAAAGAAAGACGAAAACGGAGAGGCTTTTAAAGGACACAAGGACGTTTATGGAATAATGGATCCTGATAAGCCGGCGCCCACGATGACAGGAGGATGTTTGTTTTATACCAAAGGAAGGTATGGTCATTACTCACAAAACCGTGCTATTTCCATCCGAGAGGCTGCTCGTTTTCAAACATTCCCTGATGATTTCAAATTCAGCGACACACTTGCGACCGCAGCATTACAAATCGGCAATGCCGTTCCGGTCAAACTTGTTGAAGTAAGTGCGCAAGAATTTATGCAGGCAATCAAAATGATAAAGAAAAAACGTAGAAAGAAAAGAACAACAAAAGTGCAAGTGTAGGATAGATAAGCAACCTCAACAGGAAGCATTAAACTCTCGAGTGCTATCTGAATCGGAAGTGAAAAGCAATGTCAACGGAAATTAATGCCATATTGAAAAAGGATGATCTGATGTTGTTCCCGTATTTAAAAACCGATAGCCGGTGCAAAAACATGCCCCAACGATCCTGTCTGCATTTGAGGCGAAGACAAGGACGTGACTTTTTGAACCTTGCGCATACACTGTTGATTCCCGTTTCCGAGATGTTGTAAAGGGATACTTTGGGGAATCATGGAATGATAATCGTCAAATATGACCATCCTGAAATAGGGTTTTGGAGTGAGTGAGTTTTCAGAACCTAAAACTAAAGATAATCATTATTGGAAAAATATGTTACCAAAAGAAGAAGATTTCAATTTCAATAAATTCTGGGGTTCTGATTTATTGAAACCATTTGTTGAATACTCAAGAAAAGGCGTTTATTACTGTATCTATTGTGGCGCGCAGGCTGATACTCGGGAACATGTTCCCTCGAAAACATTTTTAAATAAACCTTTGCCTAGTGACTTGCCGGTATTGCCGGCATGCCAAAGATGCAATAATGGCTTTTCATCTGATGAGCTATATGTAAAAACGTATATAATGTGTTTGAAAGAAGTTCTCGAAAACCGCAACTATTCTTGTCTTCAGATAGAACCTACCGAGCGTAAAGAAATCAGAGAAGCAAAAAGTACTGTTAAAGAAGTTGCTGACACAAGAATACTTACTTATGATAAAAGGGTTGGTAGGGTGCTCCTGAAGCTTGCTATCGGGCATGCTGTATATGAGCTTTCGGAAAGTTATCATTCCATTAAATGGAATGGTACACCAATTTACATTAAGTATACCGTAAAATCTACTGATAGCGAAAAAGAATGGAATAATCTGGAATATGCCGAGACGATGAATGCAAAAATACTTCCGGAAATTGGGTCAAGAGTTTTCAGAAATCTCTTGGTTTTACAAACGCCATTAATAAGCGATGAAAAAGATGAATATGCAAATCTAAATCTTGTTATAATGAATTGGACTGATATCCAAGATGGGGTGTATAGGTATATTGCATATTTGGATGATGATAAACTGGTTGTGAAAATGGTAATATTGGATTATCTATATGGTGAAGTTGTATTTCAAAAACACAATTTGGAAAACATAGCAACTTAAAATGATATTTCTGAACTTCCGTTCTCCTTTGTGGTATACGTTTGTACTATGAAGAAGGCTCGAATATTGCACGGACACGCGTAGAGAAACTATATCGCGATGAAGGCAAAGCCACAGAGGGAATAAAAACCGAGGAAGACTTTTGCCAAGGTAAGCGTGGAATTACACGGTCTATGTAAAGACAAAGGAGAACTGCGAAGCGTTATTAGAAACGATGATTGCTGAGGTGCAATAATGGATCAACCCTACAAGATGGGAATCTGCTCGAAATGAAGAGCCGCAGAACCTGCGGCACAGTAGACACAGATAAGCGAATGTTCTTGTTGATAATTGACAAACTATCATTGGAATGATATAATTCTGGTGTATCATTCCAATGATAGGAGAAGCCGCTATGGAAAAGATCACTTTGTTTCACGGAAGCAATCAAATTGTTGAATCGCCGGAGCTGTCACAGGGGAATATTCACAATGACTATGGACAGGGATTCTATTGCACTCGGATTGAGGAAATGGCAAGGGAATGGGCATGTAAAAATCAGAAGGATGGCTTTGTAAATCGCTACGAGTTGAATATGGATGGGTTGAGCGTGCTGAATCTGTCCGACGGAAAACATACGGTTCTGAACTGGATCGCCATTCTGCTGAAAAACAGGACTTTCCGCCTGCGCTCGCCGATTGCCATTGACGCCAGAGAGTATCTGATTGAGCATTTTGCAATCGACACCACAGCATACGATGTCATCGTAGGTTATCGTGCAAACGATTCCTATTTTCAGTATGCAGAATCTTTCGTGGAAAACACGTTGCCGCTACGCAGCCTGAACAGAGCATTAACACTTGGTAAGCTCGGGTTGCAAACCGTTCTGGTCTCTGAAAATGCCTTCATACAGATCCGCTTTGTTGACGCAGAACCCGTAGATAAAACGATCTATTATCCGAAGTTTTTTGAACGGGACACGAATGCGAGGCAAACCTATATGACGGAGATTGCAAAGAGCAGATCCTATCGAGATGATATCTTCGTGCTGGATATTCTGAGAGAGGAGATGGCAAACGATGACCCGCGCATACAGCGAATCTTATTTGAGTGACGCCAAAGATCGCCTGTCGCAATGTTTCGATTATCTGATCAACGACTGCGGCATGAAAGCGGATTGGACCGCATCGATCTTTCTCTCTTCCGGATATGCAGAGCAGTTTGAACGGGGTAACCCCGCGATCCTTGCGGGTATGTCCGGCATCGAGCTTGCGAGGGCTGTGGTGGAGGCGACCTATCAAAAGAAAAAGCTGCCGGAGCCCGGATATGCCGAAGGGCTTTCTCCTGCGTATTGGGCAGGCTGGGCGCTGGCGGAGTATCAATGGTTCAGCGGAAAACGTTTCAAAGACATCTTTGAGCATACTAAGCTATCCGATATCATCACTATGTACTCTGTGTACCACGAGATGGACATCTCCAAGTTCATTGAGACAATGGATGAAAAATGTGCGACGGTGCTGCCGGAATGCAGGTTGAAAAAGCTGCGGGAAAGTCGTGGACTCTCCCAGGCGGAGCTTTCCAAGATCTCCGGCGTCAGCCTGCGCTCCATTCAAATGTACGAGCAGCGCGTCAACGATATCGACAAAGCCCAGGCGCAGACGATCTATAAGCTGTCGCGCGTGATTGGCTGTGCGATGGAGGATTTGCTGGAAACGCCGATGGAATGATTTCTACGTCTAACGAATTGATAGGACGAGCTCAATGATAATTATGAAGAGGATAGAATTATGGATATAGAGGAAATCAAAACTAATTCACTAACACTAACCGACATGCTCTTTGAAAAAGAAGCAACCCAGAGTATTGATTACATATCAATTGATGATTATATTTTGTCTACTTTCGGGTTTGAGAAAAGCACGCTTACGGACTTGTCACCAGAACTGTTAAAAAAGAATTTTATATTCTTAATGTGCCATATTGCAAGGGATATTAAAGAAATTGGAGAGAGACTGCGTAGTTATAAAGCAAAACATACGTCCTTACAGAATACAAAAACCAATGCTGCCGAGTTTGAACGTAGAAAACTTGTATATTTTAGCGATATAAATAAGGAAGCAATTGGAGAAATCTGTTCCTTCATAGCAAAAGGTATTCCCGAATTTCTTAAAGATTCGCCTTATGATTTATTGAACCGTGAATGTGAGCGCGAAGGCTTATCCAATTTTTTCTTCCAGCGCCGGTATAAATACGCATGGTACAGATCATATTATTCTGTGGATTATCCTTATGGAATATCGGTTAAGTTGAATCAATATGTAAAAGAGAAGTACTCTTTAACTGAATCACTTCAAGAGGAACAGAGACTCATGGATTTGCATTCTCGAAATCCAGAAGCGTTTTGGAAATTAATGAATAATTACGTTGATCATGACGATGTTATGAAAAGGATACTTGAACGTGTCTCAAACAATTATCACTTAAAAAAGCGTCAAGAAATCTTTGAAACTTTAAATGGACTATTTACCCAGAAAAAATATCAAAGCTTTATTACACTTGGTCTTATCCAAGTTGAAGGACTATTTGATGATTACTGTCAAATTAGGTTTGGAGAAGGTGAAAACAACGGGACTCTTGTTGAAAAAGTTAAGAAGTCTTTATCAACAAATGAATATACTTTTTTACAAATGTATCCTTACTTTGCATTTGATGTTCCTCTATTAAGAAACGAAGTTGCACATAAAGGAATGCTCCAAACCGAGAACGCCGAGTTTTGGGCGTATAATCTTGTCCTTGATTTGAACACCTTGTCGCAATTAGTAAAAACAGAGAGTTATGATAAGTTTATACCTGCCATTATGACCTTTGATGAATTACTAAAATGGGATCCAGAGAAGAACACAACAAGTGAGCTATTCGACACGCTTGTTTCTGAGCTTTTCATGGCAGACAAGATTGCCAATGAACACTTTTGGAGTGTTATCAAGCAACCAGAAGAATATAAAGATGAAATTATGTTCTACAAAATATGCGATTTACCAGAGGGAAGTATGGATTTGCCGGGAATAATTGACCTGCTTTCGCAACTTGTAAGAAGCGAAGGTTTATGGGGAGCAATGCATCGATTTGTTGCAAATCGTGTTACTCCATCGAATAAGTGGGATGAAGTTCTTGCGTTTGCAAAAAGGATGAAAGACCAATACATTGGTTTACTTGAAGATGACGCAAAAAGCGAATGCATAGAGGTCGCGAAAATAGTTGGTTAGTTTACGGATTATATATCCTTTGGCTAATTAACCATGAGTATTTTTTGCGTGAAAAATCCCCTGAAACTGCCGATTTCAGAGGATTTTTGATACGAATGATCGGTTTCGAACCTGTGACCTCATGGTGCTAAACCATGTACTTTGCCATCTGAGTTACACCCGGATATTCAGTTTTTGCTTTGCTGTTGTGGCCAGACAGAGGTCTTCGGTTTTATGCGAAAAGTACAAAGTTCAAAAGCTCCTGAGAGATCAGAATGACGCATAAGCATGCCGCAGCACAACAGGACGCAAATCGTGATTTAAAAAAGAAATATATCAATTAGCATTGATATTTTTCCTTTTGGAATCGACATATTTCCGAATCGCGCTATAGGAGTTTTCAATAAATCACGTTTTGATCCTTGTTTTATTGTAAAACAAGATATACCGGTCAAGTGCGTCCCGGAATTCATCAAATGTAGAATAAGGATACATCAACGGAAGCTCTGCTTTCATATGACCGAAGAAAGATTCGATCCGGGCGTTATCAAAGCAGTTTCCGGCACGGGACATGCTTTGGACGATTCCGTTCTTTTCCAAGTAAGCAGAATATGTCTTGCTCCGGAACTGACTGCCTTGGTCTGAATGAAGGATCAGTCCTTCGCCTGGATGACGATCAAGTACGGCCGCCTTCACACAATCCACCGCGCATGTGGCTTTCATTGACGGAAGTATTTCGTGCCGAATGATGCTTCCGTCATATAGATCCATGATGCACATCAAATAATACGGTTTAGATAAAATGTGAAAGTAGGTAATGTCGGTCGTCCATTTCTCGTTGGGTCGTTCTGCATGGAAGTTTTGCCGCAGCAAATCTTTCTTTTCGCTTTGAAGCGTCCATTGATTTTTGCGGACAACGTAAAGCTTGGATTGCAGATCATTCTCCCGAAGGATGCGTTGCAGCCGTTTATGGTTGACGATGATCCCCCTATTCCTTAAAGCTTTGTCCATGCGGCGATATCCGTAGGTTCCACCGCTTGCATCATAAATTTCACGGATCGTTCTCAATAAATCATCATACTTTTTGACGTTTTCCTTGCGCTCTTGGCTTGCCTTCCACTTATAGAACCCGCTTCTAGATACGTTTCCCAACATACACAGTTTAACAACCGATTCACTGCTCCATTCATTGATCAGTTCATACTTTTTGTTAGGCCGTTGGATGTCCAACGCACGCGAAAGGAAGGTGTTTTCAGAGCGAAGCCGTTTGTTCTCCCGATCCAATTCCTGACAATATCGATAGAACTCATCGGCAGTTGGAAAGCTAACGGCGCAGCGTTTTCTTCTTCTGTCAAAGCTGCTTTCTCCAAACACACTATAATTGATTACCCAATATCGAACGGAGGCCGGGCACCGTATTCCTAATCGTTTGCAGATCCGTCTTGCACCCATTCCTTCACGATAGTAGAGACGCAGCGCTTCGCGCTTGACTTCATCGCTATATATCACCATATGCACCCCTCTGCCTTTTTCACAAGTATAACACTATTATAACCGATTTGCCAAACAGGAGGATAAAAGACGGCTGACCGGTTCGGTCAACCGTTTGAAAAGTGTCCACTTTTGGGGTGCAGGTCATCTCTTTCTGTATGAAGTTTTGTAATAACCCGAAACCCTTGTGGATTTCCATCAAACTGTAAAAAATCATTAATTAGCTTTTTAAACAGTTTTTTATTTTGAACTTTATAACGAGAAATACCTGCGTCAGTAAACGAATTTCTTGCCCAACTCTTAATAGCTTCTTCACCGAAATGGCCAAAGGGCGGATTCCCAATATCATGCAATAAGCAAGCATTTTCAACGATGGAAACCATCATACCGATTTCAGATTGATCAATATAGTTTTGCTCATATAGTTTTTGCGCTATCCTATTCGATAGTGATCTGCCAATATCTGATACTTCTAAAGAATGGGTCATCCTTGTTCTTACACTAGAATTAGATTCTAATGAGAAAACTTGAGCTTTTTGTTGCAGTCTTCTAAAAGAAGAAGAGTATATTAATCTTGACCTGTCACTGTAGAATTCTTCAATGGAGTTTGTGCGGGAAATTGTTGTATCGCGCAGCCTTTTTGTCGAAAAAAACTTTTTGTAGTTAATGTCCATGCTATGCCTCCTTAGATTTAATCCAACTATATAAACACCCCAAACCACCTAATTAGTCCCTTAATATTATTATATATTTTCTACTTTTGTACTTTGCATTAGTACATTTCTCCTTTGTAGTCGGGATAGGATTTCTAATGTGAGGAAACTTGGCGAAACCATATTAACTAAAAGTCATGTAATATGCATCTTATAGTTACTTTTCCTATATATAGCGTAGCAGTATGCTACACAATATGGAGCGGAAAGTTATGGAACACGCAAAAGAGTTGAGATTGCTTGCGGACGCAATACATCAAGCACGAGAAGAAAAAAGAATTACGCAAGAACAACTTGCGGAATACTTGCAGATTTCTCCGACTCATGTGAGACATCTCGAAAGCGGGCGTAGAAAGCCTTCCATCGAGAAGTTAATCTCCCTGTGCAAGATTCTTGATATTTCATTCGATCAGGTGGTGAAAGGTCAACCGCGTCCGGCAGCGACCGCGTCTGAGCGCGTTTTGAATTGCATGGAGAATGTGTTTTCTGAGGAAGAACGGAACCTGATCGCTGATTTGATCGAGGCAGCAGCAGACAAAAGAACAAGCAAATAACAAATAACGTACTGATCCAAAAGGCATTCTTTTAGGATCAGTGCGCTTTTTGTTCGACAAAAACAGACAAAACCTGACAATCTTTTCATACAATATTTAATGGACTTTTCATGAACCGATGGTGTTTTAGTTATTAGATGGGTTCATGTGAGTCCCGAAAGGAATCCCATGGCTAAATCCATCATGGACTTCATTGAGGAGAACTACAAGGACCTTCTCACCTTCGCCATTAAGCTGAGCGGAAATTTGGCGGACGGCGAAGACGTGTTGCAGACGGTCGCAGCGAAGATTTGCGCCAAGCAAGACGATCTGAAGGACCTTGCGTATTGCAAGTCGTATTTGATGACGTGCATTCGCAATGCAACGTTCAATTTGAAGCGAACAAAAGCGAGGCAGCGAGTGGCAGATGTGGATTTTGAAAAGCTGAAAGAAGTGCTTCCCGATTCCAGACCGAAGCGGGAATTTGAAGTCGTGGAATGGATCGAGTCGCTGGAGCAGCATTTAAGCTACTACGATGAAGAATCGAGAAAGGCGTTTATCGCATACTATGTAGATCAAGTGCCGTTAGAGGAGGTTGCAGTTTCGCTCGGACTGACAAAGCGGCAGACGACCAAGAAGTTTGAGAGCATGCGTAATTATTTGAAGCGGCATTATAAGCATCTGTTCATACAACTGAGTGTTTTGCTGTCGATGTAAGAAAGGAGCATTGCCGATGAAAATGACAAGATTGGAATGGCGATACCTGCAAAGAATCGCGTTGGATCACCCATATTATGATACGCACAAGCCTCCTCTCAGTGACGCGGAAGCGAGAGCGATCATGGAGGCGAACAATACGATGACCGGCAGGGAATTTGTCGATTCCATCTATGCAAAACTCGGTATGACCCGACCGGTTAAGGAAAAGAAACACCTTGCATGGCTTAGCAATATAGGCGAACTGTTTACCGTACCTCCGATCCGCAAGATCGCGATAGCGATTCTTGTTGCTATATTGATGACCGTATTCTTTACCGCGACGCCCACTGGCCGTACAATTGCAGAGAGTGTGATAAGGTATATTGTCACATTGTTTAATGATGGTAGGATGATTGTAAACCAAAGTAATAATGAACAGTTATCTTATTCTATTCCTTATGACGACTTTGTGGGAGAGATGCAAGATTCGGACAGCGACGTGGATGATATTGTTTATATAGCATCCTTTGAAGAATTCAGAAAAGCTACCGGTAAAACTCCGATTGAGTTGCAATACCCAGTTATAGAATTGTATTATTCGTATGATAAAGAAACGAACTATCTCGATATAAATGCTATATATGAGACACCGAACGGATCGATAATAGCTTATCAAATCTGGAATGCAAACGAAATGGAATCCGTTACATTAGAGGGGTATAACGTATATGATGAGGGAAGATCCATCTACTATTCAATTGAGAAAGATAAGGGAAGAGTTCATTGTAAGATGATAATGGAAGATTCTGTATTTTCAATGTCTTCGGAAGGGAGCTTTACGCTCAACGATTTCATTAATCTATTACAAAATCATTGATGAAAGACGGACGCTCTGATGAACGTCCGTCTATTTAACGATCATATATTATATGTCTTTTCGGATGAATGTGTGATGCCGTCCGCAGCAAAGCTCAAGCGTAGGTGATAGGTTCCAGACGGAAGAGTAACGTATTTACTTAGACTAATCGTTGTATTTGAAGATATTGTGCTGACAGCTGTGATATAGTTATATGATGCATCATATAAAGCAAGTGTTGCAGTTACGCTAACTGCGTTAGGGTTTTTTATCTTCGCCCACATCTTGTATTGCGTACCGGAAATGTGCGTTAACCCATATATTGTTGTAATTTCCGCTCTTTCCAACTGAGTTTCTGCAGTGCCATCAGCAAACGCGGGTACGGTGACCATCATGCACATCAAAAGTGCAAGGGCGAGACATAGGACCTTTTTTCTCATAAGAACCTCCATGAAATAGAATTATAGGTCTCCCTATACATCTTAAACATCTCCCCATCTAAAATGTCCACTCAAATATTAATATATTTTTTACGATATGATGGAAATGATATTATGCTTGTTTATAATAGACAAACGCACCACTCGACATAATATATTTATCTAATTTGAAATTATTAGTGGACTAATGCTAATCTTCCGGTGTTATTTGAATTAAGATCAATAAAAAAGCTCTGTATGAGAAAAATTGGAGGGAAAGATGATCTATATCGTTTTTGTTGTAGGGGCTATTACTATCTTGATGTTTGTATTACTGTTATTCTACATTATATTCAAAAAGCATGAGCAAAAGAAAATCAAAAAGAAACGGGAAGATTATGTTTCATCTATGATGAGAAATGATATTGAGTCGCTATCATTAGTTAAGGATCACATTGGAAGAACATATGTATTTTATTACTCGTATGTAATCCATACCGCACTAAATATGTTTTGCAAGATTATGGGACTTATTTACTCTGTTGCTTCTTTTGCGATGCAGGTGTTATCGGACGTTTGTGGAAAAAACTATGATCAAATTACAAAATGTTATCATCCTCTGATGGGAATAAGTATATCTTTCTTGGCTGTTATATTTGTCATAATTATTGTCTATGTTAAACCGCATAAGAAAGCGGCTCAGTATTTGATTACATGGAGATCAATGAATAACCACTATTATCAGTTGTTAGTTGATTGCGGTATTCTCAAAAGCGCATTAACGTCGGAGATTGATTTTTTGAATAATGCTGAGCATTCCTTAATAGATGACGTAGATGATTGACAGCAATCTACTGCTTAGAAATACTTGTTGTTTTATGCTCTTCAAGCCACTTGAAGAGCTTTTCTTTGTGAACGATCCTTCTAGATCCCAGCTTTATTGCGGGGAAGTCCTTTTCATAGAACAAATGATAGGCAAAAGACGTTGAGATTTTGAGGACGTTGGCAACGTCTTCTACTGTGAGAAACAAGGGGATTTCGTCTTCATTATGGTAAGTCTTCTTTGAAGGAATTGTGTTTTTCATTACAAAGTTCCTTTCCGGTAGCTTTCATAGAGGGTGGAAAGCTTTTCGCATAATATTTTTGTCAGCAGTTTCTTTCTTCGGGAAACAGTATCTCTGTGGACACCAATCTTCGCTGCATATTCGGATGTCTTCATATCATTCATAATGACATCCCAAATAAGAACTTGATCTGAAATGGAGAAGGATTCAATGGCCTCCTGTACTTGGTGTACGATTTGGCTTTTATCTTCTGAAGAGATCAGAAGGTCTTCAGGCGAATCAACCGTATATAGAAGCGAGCCTTGACCTTTCGGCACATCATTAAGCAATGACAGAGAAAAGACGCCATGTTCTAATTCTGCCTCTTGTTCGTACTCCTCTTTACGCACAGAGGATCGTATGATGCGAAATACTTCGGGGGATACGAGTATCCATTTCCCGTCTGCGCTTTTTCGATAATAGAGTTTATGCCCCTCCGCATCATATCGAACTCTGAAATGCGTTCGGCTCTCCGGACGTATATTGTACATGCGTATCATCTCCAGACAGTTATTAGGGATTTTGATGCAAAGAAAACGTGGAAAGTATCCCTTGAATGATCTCTTGATCTTCGAGAGACAATGTCGGCAAGAGCCTAAGCAACAGATCCTCTTGATCGGTCGTCAAATACTGATGATGCTTTTGCCATTCTTCCAGCACATGAAACCCGCCTCCTTTACCGCGAATTGAATAAACAGGGATGAAAGAAGAGAGATAATCAAGATCGTACTGAATTGTTCGTTTGCAGACGCCGAATCTATCTGCAAGTTCTTGAACAGTTGCAAATCTACGAACACTCAGTAATTCAAGAATCAACAACCGCCTTTCAAAAGCCGGTTCTCTTCTTGTTCTCCTTTCTGTTTTGCTGGCATTATAAACCATAAAGGTGCAAGAAACTTGCTTATTTAGAAAAGAATTGCAGTAGAATTTGATCGATACAGAACTATAAGTAGCACTTTTGAAGACTTATAAGTAATTATCATTCGGGAATCCTTATCTTAAAATAACAGATGAGGTGACTTATAATGAATGCGTTTTCGAAGCCGCTTGCGGATGCTATCAAGAG
>CALGGM010000224.1 GCA_937915925.1 uncultured Clostridia bacterium
CAAAGATCAGATCGCAGGTCGAGCTGCCGCGAATGCCCATCTTCTTCTCATGCTTACCCTGGGAGAATCCCTTAAAGCCCTTTTCCACGATGAACGCGGAGATGCCGCGATTGCCCATCTTCGGATCGGTCATAGCGAACACGACGAACGTGTCCGCGACGCTGCCGTTGGTGATAAAGCACTTACTGCCGTTCAGCACATAGTGATCGCCGTCCAATACTGCGGTGGTCTGCTGACCGGACGCATCGGTACCGGCGTTCGGCTCGGTAAGACCGAATGCGCCGAGCTTCCGACCGGAGCACAGGTCGGGCAGGTATTTACGCTTCTGTTCCTCGGTGCCGTGCTCGAAGATCGGTGCGCAGCAAAGCGAGGTATGCGCGGAGACGATGACCGCGGTGGTGCCGCAGACCTTTGCAAGCTCCTCGACCGTGATCGCGTAGCTCAGAACGTCGCCGCCCGCGCCGCCGTATTCTTTGGGGAAGTAGATGCCCATCATGCCGAGCTTCGCCATCTTTTGGACGGTCTCCATGGGAAAGCGTTCTTCCTCATCGATCTCCGCCGCCAGAGGCTTGACCTCGTTCTCTGCGAATTCGCGGACCATCTTGCGAACAAGCAGCTGTTCCTTCGTGAGCTTAAAATCCATTCGTATTCTCCTTTATGCTTACTTGTTGTACTTGAAGAAGCCTTCGCCGGTCTTGATGCCGAGCTTGCCCGCGCGAACCATCTTGCGGATCAGGACGTTCGCGCGATACTTCGAATCGTGCGTCTCGTTATAGAGCACGTCCATGATGTTCAGCACGACGTCCCAGCCGATGAGATCGCCGAGGTGCAGCGGACCCATGGGATGGTTGCAGCCAAGCTGCATCGCGATGTCGATGTCCTCCGCGGATGCTGTGCCTTCCTGCAGGACGCAGACGCCCTCGTTGCAGTACGGGATCAGGATCTTGTTGACGACAAAGCCCGGCGCTTCGCTGACGACGACCGGCGTCTTGCCGATCTCAACGCAGAGGTTCTTCGTCCACTCGATGAGTTCGACAGGCGTGTTCGCGCCCGCAATGACCTCGACGAGCTTCATTGCCGGAACCGGATTGAAGAAGTGCATACCGACCATCGGGTGCATGAGGCCCTTCGCCATTTCGGTGATCGACAGGGAGGAGGTGTTCGTCGCGAAGACGGTCTCTTCCTTGCAGAGCGTGTCAAGCCGCTGTAAAAGCTCTTTCTTTACCGCCATGTTTTCCGCAACGCATTCGATCACGAGATCCGCGTCCGCAGCCGCCGCGACTTCCTCGACAAGGATGCGGCTCATGAGATCGTCCGCCGCTTCCTGCGTCATCTTGCCGCGCGCGACGCGCTTATTGAGGGAAGCCGCGAGCTTGTCCTTATGCCGCTGTGCGCTTTCCACGCTCGTCGCGTACAGAAGCGCCGTGTGTCCGTTTGCGGAAAAGACCTGCGCGATGCCGCTGCCCATCGTTCCTGCGCCGAAAATTGCAACCTTCATGATTTGTTCCTCCTGAATTGATTTTTTATAGATGATCCGGACCCTGTCCGTTGGTGTACGTCTGCATCCTTCATGCGGCAAAGCCGCAATTCATGGCGCAGCCAATTCATGCCCGTCAGGGCAATTCATGCGCCTTTGCGCAATTCATTCGGGGCGCCGGGGTCTCTCCATTCCGCTTCGCTTCATTACATAAGCAGATCGCGCGCTTCCCGCGCGTACCATCGCTCCCTACAACGCGCTTATGCGATCTTGCCCTCCCTGTGCAAGGGAGGGTGGTTCGCAAAGCGAACCGGGTGGGTTGTCTCTTACTCCTCGCCTGCTTGACGGGCGGATGATATCCGCCCCTACGGTACGTTGCCGTAATCTCGCCTCCCCTGTGCAAGGGGGGAGGTGCCGAATGAAATGAGGCGGAGGGGTTGTCTCCGATCGGGCGGGTTGTCACCGATCCCGATACGGTTCGTGCCTGCGCTTTTCTAAAAACGCGGTCATGCCCTCTTTCTGATCCTCGGTCTCAAAGCAGCTGCCGAACAGCTTTTCTTCGAGCGCGATCGCCTCGTCCATCGGAAGCTCCAAACCTTCATTGATCGCTCTTTTGCATGCGCGCACCGCGATCGGCGCGTTCCTTGCGATCGTTTCCGCAAGCTTTTCCGCCTGCGCCATGAGCTCTTCCTGCGGGTACACCGCGTTGACAAGCCCGATGCGCAGTGCTTCGTCCGCCTTGATGTTCTTTGCGGAATAGATGAGCTGCTTTGCCATGCCGGGACCCACGAGCCGCGAAAGCCTTTGCGTGCCGCCGAAGCCCGGCGTAATGCCAAGCCCCGTTTCCGGCTGTCCGAACACCGCGGTCTCCGAACAAATGCGAATATCGCACGCCATAGAAAGCTCACAGCCGCCGCCGAGCGCGTAGCCGTTCACCGCCGCGACCGTTGGGATCGGAAGCGTTTCGAGCCGACGGAACACGTCGTTTCCCTTTTTGCCGAACGCTTCGCCTTCGGCTTTGGTAAGTGCCGACATTTCGCCGATGTCCGCGCCCGCGACGAACGCCTTTTCGCCGCTGCCGGTCAAAATCAGCACGCGGATCTCGGAGTCGGCTTCGATCCCGTCAAGGAGCGTATTCAGATCTTCCAGTACTTCGGAGTTCAGCGCATTGAGCGCTTTCGGGCGATCGATCGCCGCAACCGCGACGTTGCCCTTTTTTTCAAACAGGATGTGCGTCATGATGATCCTCCGTAAAACGGGTTTCCCGTAATTTGGCAGTATACAAGATAACAATATGATTATAGTACATTCGGGCACGATGCGCAAGCCCGATTCCCGCTTTCGGCGCATCGTATATTATTTGGTTCCTGTTTACGAAAGCCCGCCGCTGTGCTATAATCCGTGCGGGTGAGGAGGAAGAGCGATGGAACAGAAAAAGCATTTCCCGACGGTCGCGGCGCACCTGTTTGCGCTGATCTCGGTGGTCGTTTGGGGCAGCTGCTACGTGCTGACGAAAAATCTTTTGAACGCGGGCTTTACCGCCCTGCAGATCACGCCGATCCGCATGGCGCTTGCGTACGTCGTGCTGCTTTTGATGCGTCCGAAATTTCAGCGGCTTTCGTGGAAGGATGAAGGCATGTTCATCCTCATCGGCATCTTCGGCGGCAGCGTCTACTTTTTCCTGCAAAATACCGCTTTAACCTACACCTACGCCGCAAACGTCAGCATCATCGTGTGCCTGTCCCCCATCTTTACGGCGATCCTCGCCGCGCTCTTTTCCCGCGGCAACGAACGGCTCGGCAAGTTCCTTCTGTTCGGCTCGATCCTTGCGATCGCGGGCGTGGTGCTGGTCGTGTTGAACGGCAGTCTGAACTTTCATCTAAGTCCCGTGGGCGACCTTCTGGCGCTTGCCGCCGGCATCTCATGGGCGGTTTATTCGATCCTCATCAAGCGCTATACGGAAACGATGGACGGATTTTTAGTCACGCGCCGCGTCATGTTCTGGGCGTTTCTCACTTCGATCCCGCTGATGTTCATAAGTTCCGGCATGCCGAATCTCGCCCCGCTGTTTACCGTGCCAAAGGTGCTTTTAAGCTGGCTGTTTTTAGGAATCCTCGGCAATGCCGTCTGCTTTGCGCTCTGGAACATCGCGTTCAAGGAGCTCGGCGTGGTCGTGACGAACAACTACCTTTACGCCTCGCCGTTTGTGACGCTGATCGTGGGATGGCTTCTATTGGGCGAACCGATCTCCTGGATGGGTCTCCTCGGCGCGGTGCTGATCACCGCGGGCGTGATCCTGGCACAAAGGGATAAGCGGGCATAGCCCGCCGCGATATCGATCCCTGCGGGATCGGCGATATGCCCGGCGGGCACGATATTCCTGCGGAACGATATGCTCTGCAGAGCGCAGGAATCGATATCATATCGCGCGGCTTCTGCCGTATATCGTGTTTGCGCAGCAAACATATCGCGCGGCTTTTGCCGCATATCGTTCATGTACGCAAAAAAGCTGTGATCGCTCACAGCTTTTTTCATTTCTCAAAGAGGTCTGCCGTATTCGTCGAAGTTCTCCTTCAGCGCGCGTTCCGTCGGGAAGATCGCTGCGATCATTGGGATGATCTGCACGACTGTGATGATCCCTCCGACCGTGCCGACAAGATCAATATCCTTTCCGTAAACGAAGATCAGCGGCAGCACCGAAAGCGGCAAAAGGACCAGCCCGATCTTCACCCACAGATTTCCGAAATACCGGTGCGCAAAGTCCCACGTTTCCTGCGTTCGCATGGATCGCTTGGTGCGGTATCCGAAAACGCCGTTGATCCTGCTCGGTGGGCTTTTCCGAAACAGGGTTCCGATCCCGATCATCGAAACGGGGATCAGAAGATCCATGATCAGCATGAAGATCCAGAATTCGAGCATGCGAACCTCCTTTTCATTCGTTGCAAACCCAATGAGAACCTTTACACCGCTTCGCCTTCGTATGCATAACTTTCCCGATAGACCGTTTCCGGCGCAATGTCGATTTCGCCGTTGTTCCATGTGATGACGCCGTGGAACAGCACCGGGTGATTGACGATTTCCTCCTTTGCAAGCGGTGCAAACGCCGCGCCTTTCAAAAGGGTCGTATCGAACAGCCGTTTTTCACCGGTAGAGAACGTCACCAAAAGGATCCCGCCGCGCAGCGGCTTGACCTCCGTCACCTTGATCCCTTTTTTCAATTCTCCCGCATAACAGATATCGTTTACGATAAACATTCTTTTCACCTCAATTCATGGGCGGAATCTTTTCAAAATGCTCGCCCTTCACCGCAAGGTTCCATGCCTTGTACGCTTCTTCCTCATGGAACGCAAGCCAGCCGGTCACGATCCGCAGTTGCTTTCGCGGAAGCGATCCGGACAGGAGTTCTCCGTCGATTGCGATCGCCGCTTCATACTCACCATAGTAAACATGCACATGCGGCTTGTTATGCTGTCCGATGTCACAAAACAGCATGTAAATGACCATCCCGCCAAATCGGCTCAATTCCGGCATAGTGATTCCTCCTTCTTTCTTACTGGTATCATGTTTACAATCGTATCATAACACGAAATGCTCCATTTTACAACGCAAAAGAAATCTGCGCGTACAGTATTCTACCGTCTCGCGAACAGCCGCCACAGCGGAACGAAGACCGCGAGCAGAATGATCTGAAATATGGAAAGAATGGCGATTCCTGTCTTCGCATTGGATTCGTGCCATGCGTTATAGCCCTCAACGGACAGATACTCCTTCGTTTCGCCCCGCAGCCCGACCACGTTATGCACCGTCCATGTCCCGTCCTGCTTTGTTTCTATTTTAGCGGTCACCGCGAGATGGGATTCGCCTGACAACGCTTTTTCGAGTTCCCTGCTGTTCATGCCGACCTCTCGCCCGAAATCGCCGCGCCAAAGCAGTTTATAGATATCTGTTCCCTCGTACAGGTCGATCCTGTTCGCCCCGCGCCCTGCCACGCGTTCGATGCGTGACGGACGAACCGTAATTGTGACCGTGTTGTCTGCGGTCGCTTCTACGCGCTTATAATCGCATTCAAAGATACCGAGCAGTACGATGCCAGCTTCCAGAACGAGAAAGACCGCAATCGCCATCAAAAGCGGCGCGAGACGAAACGGCTGCTTTTTTGCTTTCTTCTTCGACATGCATCTTTCCCCCTTCTTTGACCCTATCGTACAGCAAGTTCGCACCGACTGCAAGCGCGATCGGTGCGAAATAAAGGGGTCTATTCTGTTATTTGTCCAGCACTTCCACCTGGATCGGCTTTGCGGCTTCCTCCATGGCGGCGAGCTCGTCCGGGGTGAGACCGAGATCGAGGCATTTCACGGTGTCTTCGACGTTTGCGGGCTTTCGCATACCGACAAGCAAGCTCATATTCGGGAATTGCGCGAGCGCCCACGCTTCAAAGAGCTGTGAAAAGCTGCAGTTGTGCGCCGCTCGGATCGGCTCCCAAAGCGCGAACGCGCGGCGAAGTCCCGCCTTGTATTCTTCCTGCACCCACGGGATGCGGGAACGAATGTCGGTTTTTACGAATGTGCGCTCCATAAACGCGGGCGAGGTCAAAAAGCCCTCCTCGAGTACACCGTAGGTCTGAAACGTCGTACCGTATTTTTCGCATGCCGGGAAATACTCCCGCCCGTGAAACGGGCTCAGGATGCTGAAAAACTCCTGCACAGTCTCGACGTGTCCGCCGACGCTTTGATATTCTTCAAGGTCCTTCGGCTGACTGTTGCTTAGCCCGTACGCGCGGACCTTTCCCTGCTCCTTCAGGCGTTCGAGCGCTTCGACCGTGTCGGAAACCGGGAAGCTCTTGCACACGTAATGCACGATGACCGAATCGAGATAGTCCGTCTGCATACGGCGGAGCGAATCCTCGACGTCGCGGACGATCGCTTGCTTCCGCGTATCGTTGTTGACCGTATACCCGTCGCGCGAATAGTGGAAGTTGCCGCCCTCGTTTCGCCAATTCAACGAGCACTTCGTCTGCAAAATAAACTCGTGCCGTCTGCCCTTTAAGGCTTCGCCCAAGAGCCGTTCGCTTTCGCCCGTGCCGTAGACCGGCGCGGTGTCGATGTAGTTGATCCCGAAATCCTTGCAGGCGGAAAGGAGATTCTTTGCCTCCGCTTCGGTCGAATCGTGATCCGACCACACGCTGCCGCCGCCGAGTCCCCACGTGCCGAGCGCGACGGCGGAGACGGATAGAGCACTGTTTCCGAGCTTACGGTACTGCATACGCCCTCCTCAGTCCAGATTGAAGTCGTTGACGTCGTCGATGCTTTCGCCGCCGATGCCGGGACCGACGCGGCCTGCGATCAGATAGCAATGCTCGATCGGATCGTACACGATGCGGTGCAGCAGGCGGAACTCATCGATCTTGCCGGTGCTCGAAACGTGCGTGCGCGGGCCGGTGCACGGATGCACGATGTCGCCGATGCGCACATGCCCCTCGTCCACATAGGTGATCGGCAGATCGGACGCGATTGCGATGCTGACCTTGAGCTCCAGCTCGTCGAGATCGACGTTCGGCGCGTGATCGTCGAACGCGAGCAAAAAACCGTGCTTGATGTCGCGATGCCGCGCGCGCTTGTATTCCTCCTCGGGCAGGAAGATCTCGCAAAGATCCTCGGCGGTGTGCGCCATGCGGCGGTAGCCGATCGACTTTGCGACCTTGTCGTGAAGCTCACTGGGCAGCGGGCCGAAGATCGTAGGACGCGAAACGATGATCTCGTCGCCGACGCCGATCATCAGGTTCGCGTTGACGCCGAGCATCGGATAGATCATGTCGAAATGCTCGACGATGACGCGCTTGCCCTTTTGGATCGCGTTCAAGATCGCCTCTGCCAGCACGCCCATCTGCGTAAACGCCGCCTCGAAGCGGATATCGACGTGGTAGGTATGCGCGGTAAAGAAGCCGTGATCGTCGAGGTCAAGGATCGGCAGCGGACGCACGTTCACGCCGTCGTCGTCATTGGTAAGCTCCAGTCCCGGAAACATGCCCTTGATCAGCATGCTCTTGCCGGAGCCCGCTTCGCCGATGATGCCAATCAGCTTGTCATAGGGCGAAAGGTACATCTGCGCGATCTGCATGCCGAGGTCGTACATGCGATCGCGACCCCTCGGCGCGAAAAAGACGCTGTAATAGTGGCTCTGTTGCATTCTTCCCGAATACGGCATGACGGTCCTCCTATGCTGTTTGTACGTTCATTATATAACACCTTCCGCGTTTTCTCAACGGGGTAACGATGTATATTATTTTCACACAGCTGCTCACAGAAACCAATTGAATCAACTACCCGCCCACCGCTAACGCGGTCCCCCTCCCTCACAAGGGAGGGTAGAATCTTAGCAGATTCGAGCTCCCCTTGTCAGGGGAGCTGGCGGCGTAGCCGACTGAGGGGTAGTCGTGTCAGCGAAGAAGCGAAATGCTGTCCTTTCTGCGCATGACTTTTCTTTTGACCGGTCAATTTACACACTGCACAATATACTCCCCCGCAGGGGGGAAAGACATCTTGAATGTTCTGCCGTTCGGCGTTATAATGAACACGACTATGGGAGCAATTCCCAATGATTTGGAGGGGACTATGCGAAGGAGCATGCTCTTTTTGCCGGGCAACGCGCCGAACATGATCATCAACGGCGACGCGCTCGGCGCGGACAGCATCATACTGGACCTCGAGGACGCGGTTTCGCCCGACGAAAAGGACGCCGCGCGTCTGCTCGTAAAGAGCGCGATCGAGGATATGGGCTTTGTCGACGTGGAGATCACGGTGCGCATCAACGCCATCGACACGCCGTACTGGAAGGACGATCTTGAAGCGATCGTTCCGTTGAAGCCCGATCTCATCATGCCGCCGAAGTCCGCGAGCGCCGCGGACATTCAGACGCTCGACCGCGCGATCGCCGAGATCGAACAGCAGCACGGAATGCCCGTCGGCACGGTGAAGCTGATCCCGCTGATCGAGACGGCTCTGGGCGTCGAACGCGCGTTTGAGATCGCCACGGCGAGCCCGCGCGTCGTCGCGCTGTTCTTGGGCGGCGAGGACCTCACCGCCGACCTTCGCTGCAAGCGCACCAAAGCCGGCAACGAGATCGACTACGCGAGAAAGCGCCTCGTCTGCGCGGCGCGCGCGGCAGGCGTCGACGTGTATGACACGCCGTTTACCGACGTCAACGACGACGAGGGCATCGTTGCGGACGCCGAGTACGCGAAGTCTCTGGGCTTTTCCGGAAAGAGCGCGATCGCGCCGCGGCACGTGCGCACGATCAACGAGGTGTTCAGCCCGTCGCTTGCCGATATCGAATACGCAAAGCTCGTGTTCGAGGCGATCCGCATCGGAAAGCTGCAGGGCAAGGGCGCGGTCTCGCTTCGCGGGAAGATGATCGACAAGCCGATCGTGGAACGCGCGCGTCAGACCTTGGAAGCGGCAAAACAACTTGGACTGGGAGGACCGGAAGATGAATAAGATCCGAAACAGCATTCGCGAGGCGATCCTCGACAGCGGCTTAAAAAGCGGCATGACCGTCTCCTTCCACCACCATTTGCGAAACGGCGACTATGTTTTGAACATGGTGATGGATGAGATCGCGGCGTTGGGCATTCGCGATCTCACCGTCAACGCAAGCTCGCTCTTTGACGTGCACGCGCCGCTCAAGGACCATATCCGAAACGGCGTGATCACGACGATTCTGACCGACTATATGTCCCAGGGTCTCGGCAGTTTCATCTCCGCAGGCGGCATGGAAAACCCCGTGCAGTTCCGTACGCACGGCGGCAGACCCGCGGACATCGAAAGCGGCAGAACGCCGATCGACGTGGCATTCATCGCGGCGCCCGCGGCTGATCCGATGGGCAACTGCACCGGTAAGCTCGGAAAGAGCGCCTGCGGTTCTCTGGGCTACGCGATCCCGGACGCGAAGAACGCAAAGTTCGTCGTCGCGATCACCGACGAGCTGCACCCCTATCCCCTTACGGGCTGGTCGATCCCAGAGACCGACGTGGACGCGGTGGTCGTCGTCGATTCGATCGGCGATCCGAAGGGCATTGTGTCCGGCACCACGAAGATCACGCGCGATCCCGTCGGGCTTCTGATGGCGCAGACCGCGGTCGACGTCATCAAGGCGTCGGGGCTCCTCAAAGAGGGATTCAGCTTTCAGACCGGCGCGGGCGGCGCGTCGCTGGCGGCAGCAAAGTTTTTGAAGGACGTGATGCTGAAAGAGAAGATTCGCGGAAGCTTTGGCTTAGGCGGCATCACCGGGTATCTCGTCGATATGCTCAACGAAGGCTGCTTCGACGCGCTGATGGACGTGCAGTGCTTCGATCTGAAGGCCGTCGAATCGATCCGCAACAACCCGCGGCACTGCGAGATCTCCGCAACGCATTACGCCTCGCCGAACGCAAAGAGCGCGGTCGTCGATTCGCTCGACGTCGTGATCCTCGGCGCAACGCAGCTCGATACCGATTTCAACGTCAACGTGCATACCGACAGTAACGGACGCATCATGGGCGGCTCCGGAGGACACAGCGACACCGCGGCGGGCGCGAAGCTTTCGATGATCATTGCGCCGCTGTCCCGCGCAAGGCTGCCGATCGTGACCGATCATGTGAACTGCATCAGTACGCCGGGAAGCACGATCGACGTGCTCGTCACGCAAAAGGGCGTCGCGGTCAATCCGAAGGATCGGGAGCTTTCGCTGCGTCTCCGTGACGCGGGTGTCAAGGTCGTCGACATTCACGAGCTTAAGGCGCTTGCGGAGCGCACGAGCGGCGTGCCGGACAAGCCGCGGCTCGGCGAACGGATCGTTGCGGACGTCGTCTATCGCGACGGCGCCGTGATCGATCATATCCGCGAGGTGCTGGCGTAAGGGGAAGACAACCCTTCCGTCGGCTTCGCCGCCACCTCCCCTTGCACAGGGGAGGCAAGGACCGTACAGCGATTGTAGGGGACGTCGACCTCGACGTCCCGTCAAGTCGGTGGATGATCAAACCGCGTCATGAATTGTCCCTTCGGGACATGCAATCAGGAGGAACCATGAGAGAAATACAGGCAAATCTTTTGACCGAAACGGTCGCGCGGCTCGCGATCGAAGCAAACTGCGTGCTTCCGTGCGACGTGAAAACGCGCATCGAGCAAGCGCGAGAAAACGAGCCGTGGGAAACCGCGCAGGGCATTCTCGATAAGATCATCGAAAACTACGGCATTGCCGAGAAGAACACCGTCCCCATCTGTCAGGACACCGGCGTGTGCTGCGTGTTTTTGAAGATCGGGCAGGACGTGCACATCACGGGCGACATCCAAGCCGCCGTCGACGAGGGCGTACGCAAAGGCTACGGCGAAGGCTATCTTCGTAAATCCGTGGTGAAGGATCCTTTGCGCCGCGTCAACACCGGCGACAACACGCCCGCCATGCTCTATACCGAGCTCGTCCCGGGCGACAGGATCGAGATCACCGTCGCACCGAAGGGCTTCGGCAGCGAGAACATGAGCCGTCTTGCGATGTTGAAGCCCAGTGACGGCGTCGAGGGCGTCAAGGCGTTCATTCTCAAAACCGTCGAGGAAGCGGGACCGAACCCGTGCCCGCCGATCATCGTGGGCGTTGGCATCGGCGGCACGTTTGACAAGGCGGCGTACCTTGCGAAAAAGGCGCTGATGCGAAGCACCGACGAGCGCAACGGCGATCCCTACTATGCCGATCTCGAAGCTGAGCTTTTAGAGAAGATCAACGCGCTCGGCGTCGGTCCGCAGGGGTTCGGCGGAAAAACCACGGCGCTTGCGGTCAACATCGAGTGGATGCCCACGCATATCGCGGGGCTGCCCGTTGCGGTCAACATCAACTGCCATGTCACGCGGCACAAGACCGCGGTGCTGTGAGGAGGCGCTTATGGAAAAACACATTCAGCTTCCCATCACGCGGGAACTCGCAAGAGCAATCAAAAGCGGCGAAAGCTGCTTACTCTCGGGCGTGATCTACACCGCCCGCGACGCGGCGCACAAAAGGCTTTGCGAGCTGTTAAAAGAAGGCAAGCCGCTGCCCTTTGACGTGAAGAACGCCACGATCTATTACGTCGGTCCGACGCCCGCAAAGCCGGGCCAGGTCATCGGCTCGGCGGGTCCCACCACGAGCTACCGCATGGACGCGTACTCGCCCATGATGATCGCGGCGGGCGAAACCGGCATGATCGGAAAAGGCAAACGCAGCCCGGAGGTCATAGCCGCCATGAAGGAATACGGCGCGGTGTACTTTGCCGCGATCGGCGGCGCGGGCGCGCTGCTTAGTAGTTGCATCAAAAAAGCCGAGATCGTCTGTTACGAGGACCTCGGCGCGGAAGCGGTCAGAAGGCTCGAGGTCGAAAACCTTCCCGTCGTCTGCGTCATCGACAGCGACGGAAACAACCTCTACGAAACCGGGCGAAACGCCTATCTTGCGTCGAAATAAAACATAAAAACGGCTGCCGATCGGCAGTCGTTTTCCGTATGATGGGACGCCGGGATCGACGTCCCCTACGATATTTTGGGGCAACCCCGTATGTCATTCTGAGGAACGCAGTGACGAAGAATCTCCTTGATGCATGAATCCTTCGTCGCCGCAAACGGCTTCTCAGGATGACACACAAGGGTGCATTACAGGACCGACGCCGTTGTTATGCGGCTTCTCATCCTGACACGTCGTCCCTTACGCCGCGGGGGCGAGCGCTTCCTTCACGCCGATCGAGTTTGCGACAAGCGCGTTATAGGCGTCTTCACTTAGCTCGCAGTGATAGAACAGGCGGAAGTATTCCGCAACCTCGGCGTATAGGTCGTAATCCGCGGCGTCGGGGTACAGGAGCTTCGCCATCCAGAGCATGCCCAAGATCCGCTGTACGGACGGCGGGAAGCCCATCCAGTTGTACGGTCCCATCGGCACCTCATAATAGTTCCCGGTCTTGATCGCGGTGATCTCGCTCCACAGAGGATCGTCGCCGACGGTCGCGTAAATGCTGCCCGGCGCGAACAGGATCACGTCCGGATTCCACAGCAGGATCTGCTCCATATCGACCTCGTTGCCGGTCCCCTTGCTCGACGGGCTGTCGACGACCGCGAGGTTGTCACTAAGCAGATCGATGATCTCCGCGTGATAGCTGTCCTTTGCGATCACGTTCAGTCCCTGATCGCCCGTGATGTACAGCAGCTTCGCCTTCTCCGAGCCGTTCACCGCCGCAAGCGCCTTCGCGTACGCGGCGTCACAGTAGGATGCGAGCACCTCCGCTTCGTCCGGCATGTTCAGAAGCTCGCCGAGCTTGCGGTATGCGTCGCCCATCGTGGAGATCGTCGCCGTGATATGCACAAACGGTATGCCCGTCTGCTCGCTCAGCGCGTCGAGATCCTCCGCAATCGTTCCTTTCGGTTCGCCGACGTCGATCACGACCTGCGCGCCGGAAGCAAGCAGCGTTTCCAGGTTCAACTCGCCCTTGCCGCCGTAAAGCTGTCCGAGCTCCGGAAGGTTATAATACTCCGTCGCAAGGAACTGCTCCGCGGTCTTATCCCACTTCGAGGCGATCCCTACAAGCTTCTCCGGGCACAGCGCGAACACGACGATCTGTGCCAGCGGTCCGGAGATCGCGACGCGTTCAATGTTCATCGGAAGCTCCACTTCGCGTCCGACGGAATCCGTGAACATGAAGATCTCGGGACCTACCGGCTCGGGTTCGACCGGTTCAGCCGGTACTTCGGTGAGTTCCGGTTCCGCGACCTGTTCCGGCGCGGCGGTCGGCGCCGCATCATCCGGCACGGGCGCCGGTTCGTTTTCGTTCGTCTTTGCGCACGCAGCGAGCGCAAACAGCATGCAAAGCGCGAGGAGCGCTGCGATCCATCTTTTCATTGTGTTTTTCCTCCTGTCGTATTGTTTGAAACGGGCAGGATCACCGATCCGCCCGGCGTTTCATAAAGGTTGACGCTTGTGCCGTACAGCGTCTTTAAAAGTGCAGGCGTCAGGGTCGGTTCAACCGGTCCCAGTGCCGCAACGCTGCCGTGATGCAACGCAAGCACCCGGTCCGCGTACCACAGCGCGTGCTGCGGGTTGTGGGTCGAAAGCAGTACCGTATAGCCGTCCCTTGCGAGGTCCCTTACCACGTCCAGTACGCGAAGCTGATTGCCGTAATCGAGCGAGGACGTCGGCTCGTCCATCAGAAGGATCCTTGCCTGCTGCGCAAGCGCGCGTGCAACATAAGCAAGCTGCTGTTCGCCGCCGGAAAGCTCGTCAAACGAGCGGTCGGAAAGCGTTTCGATCCCGAGCTTTTCAAGCGCTTCCATCGCGATCCGCTCCTGCGCTTTGCCCGGCGAAGCAAGCGGGCTGAGCGTGTGCGACGTTCCCATCAGCACGATGTCGCGCACCGAAAAGCGGAACGTCATGGCGTGCGTCTGCGGAATGTAGGCGACGCGATGCGCCGTCTCACGTGCGGAAAGCGTTCGCATGTTCGTACCGTCGATTTCGATCGTGCCGGTATAGCGCTTCTGCTCGCCCAAGATACAGCGAAACAGCGTGGTCTTGCCCGCGCCGTTCGCGCCGAGCACGGCCAAAAGCTCGCCCGGCCTCGCGAAAAATTCGATCCCGTCAAGCACGGGCGTGCGCCGATAGGCAAAGCGCAGATCAGAAACCTTGAGGCTCATAGCGTTTTCTCCCTTCGCATCAGCAGGAAGATGAAGAACGGCGCGCCGATCACCGCGGTGAGGATGCCGATCGGGATCTCGACCGCAAGCAGGTTGCGCGACACGTCGTCGACCGCGAGCAGAAACGCCGCGCCCACGAGCATCGAGCAGGGCAGAAGTCCCCTGTGATCGCTGCCGATCAGCTTTCTCGAAAGATGCGGGATCACCAATCCCACCCAGCCGATCATGCCGGAAACGGAAATCGACGCGGCGGTCACGAGCGTTGCGGACAGGATCAGCACCGCGCGTAAAAGATCGGTATTCACGCCGAGCGCGCGCGCCTCGCTTTCGCCGAGGCTCAAAAGATTCAGCCGCCACCGAAGAAGCAACAGCGGCAAAAGCCCTATGCACATCGGGATCGCGGCGATCGGAAGATCGCCGAGGCGCACGCCGGAAAGCGACCCCATGAGCCAGTAGGTGATCGCAGGAAGCTGATTGCTTGGATCCGCGACCAGCTTTAAGTACGACGTGCCCGCAGAAAACAACGAGCCGATCATGATCCCCGCGAGGATCAGATTCACGACCCTTAGCCCCGGCGCGTGCTGCGCGATCAGAAACACGAGCACCACGCTGAGGATCGCGCCGCAGAACGCGAACGCCGTGATCAGATGCGTGGAAAGCCCGAGCAGGATCGCAAGCGCCGCGCCGAACGCCGCGCCGTTGGACGCGCCTAAGATGTCCGGGCTCGCCATGGGGTTGCGGAACACGCCCTGAAACGCCGTGCCAGCCGCAGAGAGCGAACAGCCCACCAGCATCGCCATCAGCACGCGCGGCAGACGGATGTCCCAAACCGTCTTCTCCATCGCCGACGTCCACGTGACGGACAGCTTCGCGCCGAGCGGCGAGAACATGCGATAAAACAGAATGCGGAACACGTCCGCGATCGGAACGGGATAGCGCCCAAGCGTCAGCGACACGAAAAACAGCACGCAAAGCACTGCGGCGCTTGCGATCAGCACCGCGGCGCGTCTGCCCCGTTCCTTGCCCGCTTCCATGCGCGTTCCCCTTCCGTCGTTATTCTTTTTTGAGTATAGCACTTCGGTCGGCTTTGACGCAAGCAAAACCGTTATTATTCGGCATTGCCGAACATCGTCCCGCAATTTCGCAAAACGAAAGCCGCCGCACCCGAAGATGCGGCGACTTTCATGGTGTGTGTGATGGATAACAGACTCTCGTCCTGTTGATCCCAAATGTTTCGAACGCCTCAGTTGGAAATACTTTTGCAGTTCGAGAACTTGAAGCTGATGCTCGGGTATTTCAGCTTGAGGATATCTTCCTCCAAATAGTAGGAATTTGTACCGTAGCTGGAGTTGATCGTTTTGTTGAAGTTCTTCGTGTTCCAAGCGTACACGGCGACTTTATACTCCGTATACCCCTTTACAGTCAGGAACTTCGAATTGGATTCGGAATTCTTAATGTTTTTCTGGGTTCCCTTTGCCGTTGCATGGATCGGTACCCAGGTATTTCCGCTCTTTCCCCAAATCTGGAACTCATAATAGCCATAGCAGTTGTTCTTCACTTGTGCGCCCCATACAGGCTCTTTTCCGTTGATCGCAAGATAGCCCTTCGTGCAGGTATAGCCGATCTTTACTTCTTTCGTATTCTCAGCATGCACATAGAACGTCGTTTTATTTGCGCCGTATTTTGCGACCGTGAACTTCTTCGATGTTACGGTATCCGCAGACGCCGTTGCAACAAAGCTCACCATCATCAAAAGACACAGCACTAACGAGATGATGCGAATGGTCTTCTTCATAAAAAGACTCCTCCTAAAGATTAATTTAGCACTCGATCGAAGCTAAAATTATTATCTTTAAGAGGAGAAGCCTTGTCAACGGGTCTTGTCGAATCCGCACATTTTTATGTCGAATCCGCACGTTTTTTTCGTCGAATCCGCACGCGTCACTCCACGGTGACGCTGCCGGAAACGATGCTGATATCCATGTCGATAGCGCCTTCGCCGACGGTCAGGACGTTTCCGCTGTTGACGCCCGAAAGCGACGTGTTGAAGTTGCCCGAAACCGCGCTGTGCCTGATCTTTGCGCCAGCTGCCTTGTCGAACAGCGTCACTCTTACACTGCCGGAGGCGCTGCTGATCTTCACGGTCTCCGCCTCGCGGACGCCGAGGGTCACGCCGCCGGACGCGGAATCGATCTTGACGGTCTTCGCGGTGACGTCGCCGATCGTGAGCCCGCCGGACGCGGTGTCGATATCGACCTTGTCCGCCGCGATCGCGTCGACCGTGAGCCCTCCCGACGCGGTATCGACCTCAAAGTCGCCGGACACGGAGACCGCGCCGAACGCCGTCTTCCCGGACGCGGCGTCCACTTTTACGTCGTCCGCGGTCAAAAGCCGGATGTCCGTTCCGCCGGACGCCGTGTTGAGCTTGAACGTGCCGAGGTTCAGCATGCTTTCCGACTGCACCTTGCCGCTCGCGACGTCGAGATCGAGGTCGACGAAATCCGGCAGCTCGACGGTCAGGTCCTTCTTCTCGTTGAACACCTTGTCGAGCGGATAGCGATAGCCGGACTTGCAGAAGCGGATCCTCAGCGTCGTGCCGTCGAGCCACCAGTGCATCTGCTGTTCCTCGGTCAGCGTGTCCTTGCCGCTCTCGGAAACGGACAGCGTGCCCGCGCCGTTTTTGAGCGTAACGCTTCCGGCGATCCATTCGATCTCGACCTTATTTACCGCGGACGCCTCGTAGGTGAAATCGCCTGCCGTGTACTGATCCGCGTTCGAATAGCGGATCGGCGCGGTGCAGGAGATCTGAATGCAGCCGACCGTGCAAAGCAGCAGCGCCGCGATCAACATCCATGTCATAATCCGTTTCATTGTTTCATTCTCCTTTCAAAATCGATCTGAAAGCGCCGTCCTGAAAGGAAGCGCATTACATAGCTCCGCAACGCTTTCGTCGGTCGTCGACCAGCTCGACGTGAACCGCACGATCCAATGTCCTTCGTCCGCCCTGCCCCAGAGGTCGAACCCGACGTGCTTTTTCAGCGCGTCCGCTTCGGTGTCGGAGAGGATGATAAACTGCTGATTGGTGGGCGATTCCCATGCGATCGGATAGCCGCGTTCGATGAGGACCTCGCGGATGCGCCGCGCGTGCCGGATCGCTTCTTTGCCGATCGCTTCATACAGCCCGTCGGTAAATAGCGCGTCGAACTGCACGCCGAGGACGCGTCCCTTTGCGAGCAGCCCGCCGTGGCGCTTCACCTGCGACATCAGGTGCTTCGGCGCGTTCTTCGGGAACACGAGCGCCTCGCCGCACAGCAGCCCGAGCTTCGTCCCGCCGATCGAAAACGTGTCGCAAAGGGCTGCAAGGTCCGAAAGCGACAGCTCGTTTTCGGGACAGCCCAAGGCGTATCCGAGCCGCGCGCCGTCCACGTAAAGCTTCATTTCGTACCGATCGCACAGCGCGCGGATGCGCAGGATCTGTTCCTTTTTATAGATCGTGCCGCACTCGGTCGGATGCGTCAGATACACCGCGCCGGGTCGCACCATGTGCTCGTGCGTCGCGTCGGCGTAGAACGTCGAAAGATACGCTTCGAGCGCGTCGACGTCCAGAACGCCGTCCGTGCTTTTCAGCGCGATCACCTTATGCCCGGTCGATTCGACCGCGCCCGCCTCGTGCACGTTGATGTGTCCCGTCTCCGGCGAGATCACGCCCTCGAACGACGCAAGCAGCAGATCGAGCGCGATCATGTTCGTCTGCGTGCCGCCGACAAGCAGCGTCACCGCAGCGTCCTCCGCTTTGCAGGCGTCCTTGATCCTTTCGATCGCGCGCGCCGTGTACGGATCGAATCCGTATCCGCTCATCTGCTCCATGTTCGTGCGCGTCAGCGCCGCCAGCACGGTCGGATGCACGCCCTCTGTATAATCGCATTCAAATGTTCGCATCGGTTTCTCCTTAATATCTATGACAATTCAGCGAAAAGCCTTCTCTCCGATTTTTACCCATTCTACCACACTCTTCCGATTCTGTCATTCCTTTTTGGAAAAATGCAGCAAGCGGGGTTGACAGACGCGGAAATGGTGGTATAATACAGATAATTGAACAGTTGCTCAACTGTTCCGAATCGGAGGAAACCAAATGGAACGCTTGCCCGTATGCGAATGCGAATCCATCCACACGGACGTCGTGGACGCGGTGAAGACGCAGCTTCTTGACGGCGCGGAGGCGATCAGCCTTGCGTCGCTTTATAAGCTGTTCGGCGACGGCACGCGCGTGCGGATCATGCAGGCGCTGCGCGTGCACGAGCTTTGCGTGTGCGATCTTGCGTGCCTCTTGGGCATGACGAAGTCCGCGATCTCGCATCAGCTGAAGGCGCTCCGTCTTTCGAACCTTGTCAAGTATCGCCGCGAGGGGCAGAACGTCTTTTACGCGCTCGCCGACGAGCATGTCGAGGCGATCCTTGACCTCGGGCTTGAACACCTGCGCGAATGAACGCGCATTCTTTTTTCGCCCGATAGTTGAATGATTGAGCAACCATTGTACATCAGGAGGGTCGTATGAACGAATCAAAGCAGGACGAACAAGTCTGCACCTGTGAACACGAACACGAGCATGAACACCATCATGAGCATGACGGCTGCTGCTCACACGAGCACGAACACGATCACCACGAGCACCATCACGATCACGACGACTGCGGCTGCGGACACGAGCACGGACATCACCACGATCACGACGGCTGCGGCTGCGGGCATGAGCACGGACATCACCACGATCATGACGGCTGCGGCTGCGGCCACGAGCACGGCGGGCATGAGGAGGGCGAAAACCGCACGATGCTGATCCGCCTGATCGTTTCGGGCGTGCTCTTTGTCGGAGGCATGGTCGCGCACTTTTTGAAGGCGCCCGTATATGTGGAGCTTCCGATCTTCCTTGCGTGCTATCTGGTGATCGCGTACGACGTCATTCTAAATGCCGTGAAGGGGCTTCGGCACGGCATGGTCTTCGGCGAAGCGTTTTTGATGACGGTCTCCTCGATCGGCGCGTTCGCGCTCGGCGAATACCCCGAGGGCGCGGCGGTCATGCTGTTGTATCAGCTCGGCGAGTTTCTTACGGACCTTGCGCTCGATCGCTCGCAGGATTCGATCCGCGCGATCCTCGACATCCGTCCCGACACGGCGAACGTGCTGCGCGGCGGCGAAACGCTTTCCGTCTCCCCCGCCTCCGTCGAGATCGGCGAGACGATCCTGGTGCGACCCGGCGAGCGCGTGCCGCTGGACGGCGTTGTCCTGTCCGGCAGCGCTTCGCTTGACACCCGCGCGCTGACCGGCGAGTCGGTCCCGCGCGCCGCGCATGAGGGCGACACGGTGCTTTCCGGCTGCATCGCCTTGGACGGTGCTCTGACGGTGCGCGTCGAAAAGAGCTTCGGCGAATCGACCGCGTCCAAGATCATCCGTCTCGTGGAGGAAGCGAGCGACCGCAAGACGCCTGCCGAGCGGTTCATCACAAAGTTTGCGCGTTACTATACGCCCACCGTCGTCATTGCGGCGGTGCTGTTGGCGGTCGTACCCTCGCTGATCACCGGCGAATGGGCGGTCTGGATTCACCGGGCATTAACGTTTCTTGTCATCTCCTGCCCCTGCGCGCTCGTGATCTCGATCCCGCTTGCGGTGTTCGGCGGACTCGGCGCGGCGTCGAGAGCCGGCGTTCTCATCAAGGGCGGAAACTTTTTGGAAGCGCTGAATAAAGCGCACACGGTCGTGTACGACAAGACCGGCACGCTGACCGAGGGGAGCTTCAAGGTGCGCGAGGTGCGTCCCGCAAACGGGTTCGACCGCGACACGCTGTTGCGCCTTGCGGCGGGCGCGGAGTCGCTTTCCACGCACCCGATCGCGGTTTCGATCCGTGAGGCGTTCGACGGCGCGATCCCGTCCGACGTCACGGACTGCCGTGAAACGGCGGGCGAAGGCATTCATGCCGCCGTCGAGGGACACAGCGTCGCGATCGGCAATGCGAAGCTGATGCGTTCTTTGAACCTGTCCGTGTCCGAGCCCGAAGCGGTCGGCACGCAGGTGTTTGCGGCGATCGACGGCGCATACGCGGGCTGCATCGTGATCTCCGACGCGCTGAAATCCGACAGTCTCAAGACGGTCGGCGCGCTGAAATCGCTCGGCGTCGAGCGGCAGATCATGCTGACCGGCGACGCGAAGGCTGCCGCGGACGCGATCGCGGGCGAGCTTCATCTTGACGGCGTGCAGTCCGAGCTGCTGCCCGATCAGAAGCTTGCGGCGGTCGAACAGCTTTACGAGACGCTTCCGAAGGGCAGAACGCTGCTGTTCGTGGGCGACGGCATCAACGACGCGCCGGTGCTGGCGCGCGCGG
>CALGGM010000225.1 GCA_937915925.1 uncultured Clostridia bacterium
AGATCCTTCGCTCAGGATGACACACAAAAGAACGTTACGGGACAAAAGCCGTTGTGATGTTGTTTGCCGTGACGCCGGGATCGACCTCCCCTACGACCCGTTTTCCCCTTACCGCATCCGGTTCTTCCGGCTGCGCGCCATCGCGTAGTTCTGATAGTCCGGGTCGTCCGTGACCTCGCGCAGCACGCGAAAGCCCTTCGGGATATGCACCTCGGCGTCCGGATCGGTCAGCTCGACCTGCAGCATCGCCTTGTCCGTCCAGCTCGGGTAGAAATCGACCTCGAACGACTGCGCGTCGTCCACGAGGCAGTAGCGCGTCTTTCGGATCGGCATGCACATCGGGTCCGCCTCCATCAACAGCCGCTGATAGTCGTCGAGCGACAGACGCTTTTCGGTCTCGATCCGGCTGCCGTCCGTGCCGGTGCAGTGGGTGGTCATATAATATATGTAGCTTCCGTCGTTTCCGCGCATGCAGATGCGGCGCTTTTCGCCCTGTACGTCGGTGAGGTACGTCTGGATGATCTCCACGCGCCTGCACGCGGGATTCGCGTCCAGCCACGCGCGGTCCGGCAGCTCGATGAGGAACCGCCTTGCGTGCTCGAACGGCGCGGGCTTGCCCAACGCCGTCATGACCTCCCGTAAGAGCCTGACGAGCTTGCCGTTGAAATCGGTCGAGTTGTCGATGATCCGAAGGTGCGGATGCCCTGCCCACGCCTCGAGCGTCTTTGCGTCAAGCTCGATCGCCTCCTCGAGCGTTTCGACGCGCGCCGTGTTGTTGTCGGTCGTGTAGAACGCCTCGGCGCCCTTCGCCGCGGTCACCATGTGGAACACGGCGTCGTACTTGTCGCGGAAGGCGACCTCGTTCTGCCCGAGCTCCTTTAAAATTGCGGCAAACTCCTCCGCGGTCATGTAGGGCTTGTCGTCCATCGAGCCGCGGTCGCACACGATCACGACCTCCTTCGACGCGCTCGCCTCCGCCGCCTGCCGGTAGACCTGCTCCCGCAAAAGCTGATAGCGCACCTGCACGCGCTGAAAATCGAAGTTCGTCTTCGACGCGCGCGCGGTCACGCCGCTGTTGTTGAGATCGGTACACGTCTCCGGAATGAACATGACCGCGTAGCCCGCGTCGGTCAGCGCGTTCTGCAGCCAGCTCATCGCGGTCGTTTTGCCCGCGCACGGACCGCCCGTGATGACAATGGTATGGATCTGATTCGTCTGTTCCATAACTTCTCCCTCGATCGAAACGAAATCTGCGGACGGGCAATGCCCGTCCCTACGGTTCATTGCATGACATTCAAGATCGTCTGCATCATCAGCGCCGCGAACACCGCCGCGTTCAGCGACTCCGCGCGTCCCTTCATCGGCATCCGGTACCGCTCGCACACCGCCGCTGTCTCCTCCGACACGCCTCTGCCCTCGTTTCCGACGACCAGCACCGCGCGCCGGGCAAACGCCGGAAGCGTTTCGCTGCCCTTCAAGTGTCCGCAGATGCACACGAACCCCTGCCGCCGCATCTCCGTCAGCGTCGGCACGAGCGCGCCGATCGCGATCGGCAGATGATAAGTCGATCCCATCGCCGCGCGCAGCGCCTTCGGGGAAAACGGATCCGCGCAGTCCGGGCTAAGAAGAACGCCCGAAGCGCCCAAAGCGTCCGCCGTGCGAAGGATCGTGCCGAGATTGCCGGGGTCCTGCAGGCGGTCGAGCGCGATCCAAAGCCCGTCGTGGAATGCTTCGGGAACCGCGCAGTCCGGCGTTTCGACGACAGCGCAGAGGTTCTGCGGCGTCTTTGCGCTCGCGATCGCCTCCATCACGCTGTCGCTGACCGTCACCGTCTCGATCCCGTCAAAGGCTTTTGCGCCCTCCCGTGCGAACACCGTGCGCACACGTGCGCCGCTTTCGATCGCGTCCGAAACAAGCTTGTCCCCCTCGATGAGGTGCAAGCCCTGCTCCCTTCGCGCCTTCGCTTCCTGTAATGCGCGCGCCGCCTTCACGCGTTCGTTGCTTCTGCTTGTAATGATCATTTTCAAACTGCGACAAAAAGCCACCGAAACCTGGTGGCTTTTGCTTTTTCTCAAGGATTGCTCAGTTGCTTCTCTCGACCTTGCCGGAACGCAGGCAGCGAGTGCAGACGCTCATCTTCTGAACGCGGCCGTCAACGACGACATGCACGTTCTGGATATTCGGCGCCCAGCTGCGCTTGGTCTTGCGATTGGAATGGCTGACCAGATTGCCGGACATGGTTCCTTTCTTGCAGACTTCACAGAACTTACCCATTCAGTCCACCTCCTTGCTAAAACTCGAACATTGCAATACTACCACAAGGTTTTCAACATTGCAAGCATTATTTTTCAAAAAAGGACTTTTTTTCAAACTTTCTTTTCGTTTTCCGCGGCTTTGCGGCGTTTTGGGGACAGATATCAGCGCATTCCGAAGAAATCGTTCTGCCGCAGCGCTTCGTAGACGACGATCGCGACGGCGTTAGAAAGGTTTAACGAGCGCTGTCCGTCGCCCATCGGGATGCGGATCGCCTCGTCCGCGTGCGGAACGAGGATCTTTTCGCCGAGACCCGCGGTCTCCTTGCCAAACACCAGAAAGTCGCCGTCGCGAAACGCGACCTCGTCGTAGCGGTGCGCCGCGTGCGTGCTGCAATAAAAAAACCGCGCGTCGGGGTATGCCGCCCAGACCTCCTCGATGCTGTCGTGATAGAACAGCGTCAGCGAATGCCAGTAATCAAGCCCTGCCCGTTTCAGGCTCTTGTCGTCGGTCGAAAAGCCCAAGGGCCTTACGAGGTGCAGCGCCGCCCCCGTCACCGCGCAGGTGCGCGAAATGTTTCCCGTATTGCTCGGGATCTCCGGTTCCACAAGTACGATATGCAGCATAGGACCCTCCGAATGCAGAATGTAAAGATAGGATAACACAAATGCGGAAGAAATGCAAAATTTACAAAAACAAAACGAAAAACTATTGAGAAACAGAATCTTCCTTGTTATAATACGGAATCATGACAACAGTATCGACAATGGGCGCAGAGCGCCCGCAACAGAATAGAACCGGCTATGCGCGCAGCGCAGCGCCCGTCACGCCGAATCGCAGCGCGGAGGATCCCTTCGCCGCGGCGAACGGCACATTGCGCTTTTCGAGCGACCGCAAGGCGGCAGCCGCAAGCGCTTCCTCCGCGACCCGCAGCGCGAGCAGCTCGCGCAGCACATCCTCCGCGACCCGCAGCACGGGTTCGTCCCGCAGTACCGGCACGTCCCGCAGTACCGGCACGACCCGCAGCACGTCCGGCGGTTCCCAGCCGCCGAAAAAGCGCAGACGCAGAAAAAAGAAGACGCGCCGTCTGATCCTGATCGCCGCGTGCTTCCTGCTCTTTGCGGTGGTGGTGCTCGTTACGGCGATCCTGCTTGCAGGCGGCTGCTCGTGTAACGGCGAGCCCAAAGACCCCGTCCCGTCCGAATCCGATTCGTCGCCGCTTCCCGATGCGGAGGAAACGCCGCTCCCCGTGAGCGACGCCACCGTGATCGCAAACGACGTGCGCATCGAGGGCGTGCAGCTGCAGAACCTGACGGTCGGCGAAGCGCGTACGAAGATCAAGCAGGCGCTCGACGCAAAGCGCAGCTCGGTCGACATCACCGTTTCGTATGAAAGCTACGATCCGCTGACGCTCACCGCGGACACGATCGGGCTTACGTACAGCGAGACCGAGCTGGACGACGTTCTTTCGCGCGCCGCGTCCGGCGAGAGCGTTCCCGCTTCGATCCCGATGGACTTTGACAGCGACATGCTCCGGACCGCGCTTTACGAGCTGAACGACCGGATCCCGAACCACGCGGTCAACGCGCAGGCGGAGGTCAAGTTCAGGACCAACAAGGTCGACAACACCAACTATTATCAGCCGTACTGGGACTTCAAGGAAGGTCAGAACGGCGCGAAGATCGACTTCGACGCGCTCGAACAGCAGGTTTCGCAGGCGATCAATTCCGGCGACTACACCGCCTCGCTGACGCCGTCGGTCACGGTGAGCGAACCGGAGATCACCACCGATTCGCTAAGGAATCAGATTTCGCTGCTCGGCAGCTACACGACGACCTATTACTTCAAGGGCTCGACGTCGACGGACCGCGCGCTGGTCGAGAACCGCATGGGACGAGACGCGAACATCTCGAAGGCGGTCGGCATGATGCAGGTCACGGAGCTGAAGCCGGGCAAATCGTTCAGCTTCAACAAGACGACCGGCGACCGCACCGAAAAGAAGGGCTGGGCGCTCGCGAACGCGGTGTACCTCGGCGCGGGCTATCGCAAGGAGCCCGGCGGCGGCGTCTGCCAGGTCAGCACGACGATCTTCAACGCCGCGCTGCGCTCGGGCATCACGACCTTCTCGCGGAAGGGACACAGCATCCCGTCCGACTATGTGACCTCGAAGTTTGAGGACGGTCTCGGCTTCGACGCCACGGTGGACTCGAACCATATCGATTTCAGCTTCAAGAACGACACGGGACACACAGTCTACATGTTCATCTACATCACGAAGAACAAGTCCTCGAGCCGCAAGAAGGTCATCAACGTCGAGTTCTACGGACAAAAGGAGGAGGGCGTCGAGTACAAGGTCTATAACGAAATCCTCGAAATGACGCCGTACGACGACGAGAGCAAGTACGAGTATGAGAAGGACCCGACGATGCTCAACACCACGAAGCCCGTGCTGCTGAACACGCCGCACAACGGCTATAAGGTCAAGACGTACGTTGACAAATACAAGGACGGCAAGCTTGTAAAGACCGTCCGCACCGAGGAAACGATCTACAAACCGATCTATCCGATCTATCGCATCGGCACCGCGGAAGTCACGCCGAAGCCGACCAAGACGCCGAAGCCGACCGCAACGCCGAAACCCGATCCGACCCCCGCGTTGGATCCCGAGCTTCCGTAAAAACAAGGATGTTAGGAAAGTCCGGATGTGCAGCCAAAAGCCTTCTCCTTGAGGAGAAGGCGGCGGAGCGCGGCTTGCCTCCCCTGTGCAAGGGGGCAGCGATCCGAGCGCCCGCAGTGCGGGGAGGAGCGAGGTGAGCTGCGACCGAAACAGGGAGTTGAAGAAGCGCAGCGACGCGCAACGACCATGTTTCGGGATTGGGGGACCGCGAAGCGGTGGAAGGGTTGTTCGCGCAACAGCTTTGGCGAATGGGCTTTCTGAACTGGTCCTACTCCGAGAGGATAATGCCGTGAGAAAAAGCTATCTTTTGAAATTCATTACGATGAGAGAATAATGCCGTGAGAAAAAGCTATCTTTTGAAATTCATTACGATCGGTATGATCATTGCGGGCATGGTCCGCCTGATCTTCGGGTTCACGATGATCAACTTCTTTTCCTCCTCGATCACGCTCGGGCAGACGACGCCCGAGATCATGCAAAGGGCGGTCATTGCGATCGTCATGATCATGGTCAGCGTGCTCATACAGCTGATCGCAGGCTTCATCGGCGCGATCAACTGGGAGGAGCCGACCAACGCGTTCCACTGCGTCCTGTGGGGCGCCGTCTCGCTGATCCTGTGCCTGGTCGCCAACATTCTTCAGATGCGCGCCGACTATCCGGTCAGCATCTACGTCTGGGTGCTCGGCGTCGCCGTCGCCGCGCTGTACACCGTCGCCGCGCTGAACTTCTGGATCGGCGTCCGCATCTCCAAAAAGAGATCCGCCCGACAGTCCTGATCAACGATCCCCCGCCCTCCCCGCGCAAGGGAGGGCGGATTTATTTTCTCCCGTTACGCAGTCGCCGCTATCTCGGCTCCCTGTGCAGGGGGAGCTGGCGGATTTGTCTTCTCCCGTTACGCAGTCGCCACTATCTCGGCTCCCCTGTGCAAGGGGAGCTGGCGCCGAAGGCGACTGAGGGGTTGTCGCTTGAACAACCTCCTTCATTATACAACCCTTCCGGCTTTTGCTTCGCAAAACCCACCCTCCCTTGCACAGGGAGGGCAAGAAACTTACCAATGGCTCGTAGGGGCGATGGTACGCGGTAGACGACGCTTTGCGTCGTCGCGCGATCTACCTATGTAATGAAGCGAAGCGAAATGGATCGCATCCGCCCGTCATGCTTCGCTCGGTCCCCCTCATCAGTCGCTGACGCGCCAGCTTCCCCACCCAAGGGGGGAAGCCTTTTGGTTACGCCGCGAGCGATTGAGAAAACAAATTGTAGGAGGCGACGACCTCGGCGCCCCGAAAAGTGTCGCACGGTTCTAACGACAACCCTTCCGTCAGCCTACGGCTGCCACCCTCCCTTGCACAGGGAGGGCAAGAAGCTCGCGAACGGCTCGTAGGGGCGATGGTACGCGGTAGATGACGCTTTGCGTCATCGCGCGATCTACCTATGTAATGAAGCGAAGCGGAATGGATCGCATCCGCCCGCCGTAACAATCCCGTAGGAGCGCCGCCCCCTCGACATGGTCACGGTTGTTTCTCCGGCTCCCGTAATGTTACACGGATCGCATATGCCTCCCGGTCGAATTCGACAGTGACGTCCAATCCCATCTTTTCGAGCAAGCGCTCCAGATCCGCAATCGGCAGCGGCATTCTTGCTCCTTCGGTCAGCAGATTGATCGCCTGAAAATCCGCTTTTATCGACGTCTTGCCCTGTGCTTTCAACACCTCAACCACATCCTCATACGGCTGCTCGAACGCAATGACTCCCGATTCCCGATCGTCTATGTAGCGAATCCCCTGTATTTCGTAGCATTGCACCTGATATCTGTTATAGGGCGATTCGGCAAAATCTGCCCCGATGGACCCCATGAACGCTTCAAACGGAATGCGTACATCCGTTTCTTCGATCAAATATTGTGACGTATAGACGTCCTGTTTTACTCCGTTCAGAAAAAAATCCGGTCCCCAATTCTCCCCCGGTGCCGGGGAGCACCCAACGCACCCAAGCAGCATCGCCGCAAGCAAAACTGCAATGATCCGTTTCTTTTTTATAACCGCTCCTTTCGGCGCATCCATGCTCAGCCCTCCTTTCGGATAAGCCGTGTCTGTCCTCCCTCATCATTCGGTACCATCAAGCTGTCCGTTTCCAGATCGTAGGTGATGACGCCGCCGGAGACGAACAGATAGTACTCCTCCTTTTCCTTAACAACGGACCCATCCGGATACGCCTCATAGCTTTCCATATACAGATGTATCTCGTTGTCCACGAAGATATAAGTAAAATCCATGGTGGCGGATTGTCCCAAAAAGGATGCGTTCACGGTTACTTTATCATTATCTTCAAAGACCAATTCGAAGGTATACGGCAGCGTGGACGGCTCGTCAGCCATGACCCACGTGCCGTCTAAGGATTTGAGCTGTACCGCGTCACGCCCCGCCGACGCAGGGTCCGGATCCTCGGGGATCGTCTCCGTTTGCTTCGACGCGTCCGTTTCGCCCGCATCCTTTGCGTAAATCAGCACGCCAAAGTTCATCATCGGGAAACGGATCGTGCCGCTTGCCGCGTCATAGATCACATTGTTCCCGGACAGGGCGTCCTCCCCGT
The DNA here is from genome assembly GCA_937915925.1 of uncultured Clostridia bacterium. GTDB lineage: Bacteria > Bacillota > Clostridia > Christensenellales > CAG-138 > UBA3792. Next base: position 7,520 of record CALGGM010000225.1, read on the forward strand.
CCTGGAAGAAATGCAACGCATTCTCGGAAACGGAATATGCGTCAAACCTCTCCTCCAGCCCGGATTCGCTCTGATCGTCGAACTCCATCGTCCACACCGCGGTTCCGTCCTCCGAAAAGACAAAAGCAGAAGTCAGACTCAGGAAGGACGGATCGTAGGTCGAACGATCCGCCGTGCCGTCGGCATTGCCGTTCCCGTCGCCGATCTTTATGAGCTTCCATGTACCGACAAGGTCCGCTTCGGTGATTTTCGACGGCAGCGGTTCCCGTGTCGGCGCTGCCGTTGCCGTGGGCACCTCCGGCAGCTGCTCGGCGGGCTGCTCCGCGGGCTGTTCCGCAGGCATTTCCGCAGGCAGTTCCGCAGGCGGTTCCGCGGGCATTTCCGCGGGCTGTTCGACGGGCATCTCGGCAACGGCGCCCGGCTCGGGCGCTTGCGGCGCCATGCCGCCCTTCATATTATAAAAGAATCTGCCGACGAAAAAGATCCCGACGATGACCGCGGCGGTCGCCGCAAAGCGCAATCCGTACCGAAGCCACTTCTGCCGCTTCAGGAGAACCGATGTGCGCACGGGCTCGGCTGCTATGTCGGTTCCGGCTTTGGAGCGCTTCTGCCCGTCTCCGAGCGCGGCGTTAAAGCGCGCCTGCGCCTCCTCGGGGATCGGCAGACGTTCGGGCGGGAGCAGCAGCCCCTGCTTCTCGGCGTCCAGAAGGATCGCCTGCTTCAACAGTTTTTCAAACGCTTTCTTCCGCATGGCTGCCCTCCTTGCACTGATTCAGCACGGCGCGCCGCGCGCGCATCAGGTACACGCGCACGGTGTTCTTCGACACGCCGAGCGTGTCCGCAATCTCCCTGTCAGAAAGCTCCAGCAGGTACTTATAGCGCAGCACGTCCTTTAGGCTTTCCGGAAGCTTCGAGAACGCCTCCTGCACCTCCGCGACGGTCAGCTTCTGGATCGCGCGTTCCTCGACCGACGTGTCCGTGTCCGAAAGCGCGAGCTCGTCGAGCGGAATGCTCGGATGCGCGCCGCGGCTCTTATGCCGGTTCAGCGCGGTCCGCTTGACCGCCGTGACAAGATAGGTCGCCCGCGCGGCTTCCGGCAGCGCGCGCAGGACGTCCATGTGCCGCATGCAGCGAACGAATGCGTCCTGCACGGCGTCCTCGGCTGCGCCGGGCTCGTGCAGGATCGAAACGGCGATCCGTTTCATGCGGTGATAATTCGACGCGAACAGATCGGACATCAGCACGCGATCCGATTCGCTGTCCAAAACCAACAGCAACAGTATCATGGTCGTTCCTTCCCCCTTGACCTCAGTCTGTTATATAGACAATCCGGAAAGCAAAAAGTGTTACATGTTTTTTGGGAAAAATTGAAAAGAATTTTTGTGCGCTTGCCACTTGTGTAAAGAAGATGGCGAAAGGGTTGTTGTTCAACCCCAAGCTTTACAACCCCTCAGTCTCGGCAAGCCTCGACAGCTCCCCTTGCACAGGGGAGCCAAGTGTGGACGGGATCAACCGCGCGGTTTCCATCGACATGCTTCACCATCTTGCCCTCCCTGTGTAAGGGGATCTGTCGACCGATAGGTCGACGGAAGGGTTGTCATCAGAACCGCACGAAGCATGACGGGCGGATGCGATCCATTCCGCTTCGCTCCATTACAGCGGTAGATCGCGCGACGACGCAAAGCGTCGTCTACCGCGTACCATCGCCCCTACATGACGCCTTCGGCGTCAATTCATGTGCGAAGCACAATTCATGGCGAAGACAATTCATGCGCCGCAGGACAATTCATGCGCCGCAAGGCGCAATTCATTCATCCGCGAAAAGCTGACGCTTTTCTGCGTACCACCTCATCCGCCTCGTTCCTCGGCACCTTCCCCATCAAGGGGAAGGCTCATAATTCGCGTACCGAAAGGCTTCCCCCTTGGGTGGGGAAGCTGTCACCGATAGGTGACTGATGAGGGGGACCGCACGAAGCTTGACGGGCGAATGCGATCCGCCCCTACGGTTCGTTGACATCCATCTTGCCCTCCCTGTGTAAGGGAGGGTGTCGACCGATAGGTCGACGGAAGGGTTGTCTCCCTCAATCCTCCCCGTCGGGAGCCGCAAGATAGCGCCGGAAAAAGAAGATCATAAACGGGATCGAGACGAGGAACGTCAGAAGATCCGCGCCCGCCTGCACCGCGACGATGCCGTCAAGCTGAAAGAGAGACGGCAGCAGAAACACGAGCGGCACGAAGAAGATGCCCTGTCTGCACGAGGCAAGGATCGTCGCCCCGACCGCAAACCCGAGCGATTGATACAGCTGATTGACATAGGTGGAAAAGCCCATCAGCGGGATCATAACGCAAAGGAACCCCAGCATTTCCGCGCCGATGCGCACGACGTCCGGGTCGTCTCGGAACCACACCATGATCGGCTCGCGGAAGAAAAACACCAGCGCCGCGATGCCGATGCAAATCGCCGTGCCCGCGCCGGTCGCGGTCCAGAACACCCGCTTCACGCGCGAAAAACGCCTTGCGCCAAAGCAGTACCCCGCGATCGGCTGAAAGCCCTGTCCGATGCCGAGCACGATATTCCGTACGAGCATATAGAGCTTGTTCGCAATCGAGATCGCCGCGACCGCCGCCGCGCCGAACGCCGCCGCCTGCACGTTCAAAAGCGCGGACGACAGGCTCGCAAGCCCCTGTCGGAACAGCGTCGGCACGCCCATGCGCACGATGCCGAAGTACACCGACGGCTTCTTGCCGATGAACTTCGGGCGAAGCCGCACGATGCTGCGATCGCGCAGAAAGATCACCAGCATGATCGTAAAGCTCACCATCTGCCCGAGCATCGTGGCAAACGCCGCGCCCGAAATGCCCATGCCGAAGGTAAAGATCAGAAGCGGGTCGATAAACAGATTTAAAATCCCGCCGCTGATCATGCCGATCATCGAATACATCGCCTGCCCCTCGGCGCGCAGGATGCTGTTCAGCACGAACGACGAGGTAAGAAACGGCGCGGCGATCAGGATATAGCGCGCGTAGTCCTCCGCGTACGGAAGCACCTCGCCGCGCGCGCCGATCAGCCACATCAAGGGGCGCAGGAAAATGAGACCGAACACGGTGATCACAAGCCCTGCGCCGACGCTCATCACCGCCGCGGACGTGCCGACCGTGCTTGCCTCGCTCTCGCGCTTTTGCCCAAGCATCGGGGAGATCAGACTGTTCGCGCCCATGCCGATGCTGCCGCCGAGCGCCTGAATGATCGCCATCAGAGAGAACACCACGCCGACCGCCGCAGATGCTCCTGTGTCGATCTTTGCTACAAAATAGGTGTCGGCGGTGTTGTAGATCACGGTGATCAGCTGGATCAGCACCGTCGGCGCCGCTTTTTGGAAGAGCAGCCGTCCGATCGGCTCCGTGAGCATCAGATGCCGCTGCTGTTCGTTGTCCGCGCGCATGGTTTCTCCGTTCTTGCTGTGTGTTTATTCGATGGAAGCGGGATGCCCGGAGGCAGCCTCAAAATGGTACTGCACGATCCCGAGATCGATCCTCGCATACGGTCCGCGCTGCGCCGCGATCGACGCGTTCCCGTCGCGCAGCACGATCTTAAACCGCTGTTGGTTGATGGCGGTGGGAGCTAAAAGAGCCGCTTCTACGCCGTCGCGGAACCACTGCGGCACGGGTCCGTGGGCTTCGGTCACCTGCTCGTACGTTTTCGAGCGGTGCGCGTGTCCCTCCGACGCCGCATACCCGATCGAAATGACCGCCGCGAGCTTATCGCCGCCGTCCCCAAGCGTTTTGACCGTCGATTTTTTGTACGACCCCGCGACCCAGCAGGTGTTTAAACCGAGCGTCTGCGCCGTCAGAACGAGGTGCTCGCCCCAGTACCCGCAAAGCGGATACAGCGTTTCGTCGTCCTTTCCGAACAGCGCGAGGTAGTTGTCCGCGTTCTCGAACTTGCCGTAATGCGCAAGCAGGCTCGAAAACGCCTTCGGCTCGTTTAATACGAGGCGGATCTTAAGCCCGCTCTGTTCGTTGACCCTTGCGATTTCCTGCTGCAGCGTTTCGAGCACCGCGCCGTCGATCGGGCGCTTCGTGTATGCGCGTACCGAATGCCGCGCCTTGATTGCTTCCAATATGGTCATCGGATGGATTCCTTTCGTTTCTTTTCCTTATTATAAGCGCTTCCCGCCGTCCTTGTCAAACGGATCGGCATTGCAAACCGCAGCGATTTTCGGTATAATGGAGCGACAGGAGGCAAGTATGATTCGAGCTGCGATCTTTGATATGGACGGACTGATGTTCGATACCGAAAACCTGTATGTGCGCGCGTTGGAGGAGTACGTCTCCCCCTCGACCGGCATCCCCTTTCCGCGCGAAAGCATTTTAAAAACGCTCGGCTGCAACCACGCCGATTTCGAGCGGATCTTCCCGGAGCTGTTCGGGACCGCGATCTCGTTTTCCGATTGCTACGCCATGATCTACGACTGGATGTCAAAGGAGATTCAAACCCACGGCGTACCCGTCAAGCCCGGGCTTTACACGCTTTTGAATGCGCTCAAAAGGAACGGCTTTCGCATCGCGCTTGCCACCGGCACGAGCCGCCCGATCGCGATGCAGTACCTGGAAATGACCGACACGCAACCGTATTTCGACGCGTTCGTGTTCGGCGATCAGGTCACGCACGGAAAGCCGAACCCCGAGATCTTCCTTCGCGCCGCAGACGCGCTGTCCTCCCTCCCCTCGTCCATCGCCGTCTTTGAGGATTCGATCAACGGCTTACGCGCCGCGCACGCAGGCGGGTTTTTCTCGATCTGCGTCCCGGACCTTGTCGACCCCGTCCCGCGCCTCGACTTCACGCCGGACGCGGTGCTTCACACCCTCGACGAGGCGATCCCTCTGCTGTGTTGACAAGATGATGCGCCGCAAGGCGCAATTCACGGCAAAGCCAATTCATGTCCGCAGGACAATTCATGCGCGTATGCGCAATTCATGTGCGAAGCACAATTCATGTCCGCAGGGCAATTCATGCGCGTATGCGCAATTCATTGATCCGCGAAAAGCTGACGCTTTTCTGCGTACCACCTCATCCGCCTCGTTCCTCGGCACCTTCCCCATCAAGGGGAAGGCTCATAATTCGCGAGCCAAAAGGCTTCCCCCCTTGGGTGGGGAAGTTGTCGATGGTACGCGCGGGAAGCGCGCGATCTACCGCTGTAACGGAGCGTAGCGAAGTGGAACCGATAGGTGACTGATGAGGGGGACAGCGCGAAGCTTGGCGGGCGGATGCGATCCGCCCCTACGATCCGTTTTTCCAATCATGCGCGATGGAACCAAAAGGCTCCTCCTTGAGGAGAAGGCCTTTGGATATGCATTTTATTTCTAATTTTCCCAATTCCCTGTCCGATTTTTTGGTTTCGAAGGCTCTATATAGGTGAAACCGGTTTTAAGAGGGTACTATGGAACAGCATGAAACATTCAACCGCGTCTATGACGCAACGCGCGACGCGCTGTTGCGCTGGCTCGTGCCGCGCATTCGATCGAGCGCCGACGTCGAGGATCTGATGCAGGAGATCTATAAAAGGCTGTATCGAAAGATGAGCGGGTTCGGTATTCGTGATCCGGAGAAATACGTATTTGGCATCGCGAAAAAGGAGCTTGCGAAATACTATCGCCGTCGCGCCGTCATCGAAACGCGCGAGACGCCGATCCCCGAACAGCTTCCCGACGAGGGCGAGGAGCCCGAGGACGTCGTGCTCGACCGCGAGGCGCAGCGCGCGCTTTGGGCGCTCGTCAGAACGGAGCCGCTTCTTTCGTATCAGGCGTTTACGCTCTACTACGGTTTTTCGGTCCCGACCGACAAAATCGCAAAAGAGCTCGGACTTTCCGAAGACGCTGTGCGAAGGCGTCTTTCCCGCACGCGTGCGCGGCTTCGGGCGTATCTTTCCGAGCAGAAAGGAGATTGACATGAACGAACAGGAAGCCTATCAAACCGTGATTCATAATCAGATCGTAAACGACGAAACAATCAAGCGAACCGCAGCGACCGCCGCGCCGAAACGGACGTCTCATCTGCGCGTGTTAAGACCGATCGGCGTTGCGCTTGTCGCGCTTTTAACCGTCTTCGGCGTGACGATGGCGATCCCTTCCGCCCGCGCCGAGGTATTATCATGGTTCAGCCCGGCAAGCGCGCGGGACTATCTCTCGCAGGATCCCGAGGATCGTGAGCTGGTACCCGAACTCGACGCCATGATTACCGCGAAGGATCTGAACCATACCGAGATCAAGGTGAACTACTGCGCCGACGAGCCGTACTGGCGCGAGATCGGCGAGAACTTCTCCGCCACGCTCGGCGAAACGGTCTATGACGGACACGAAATCTATATTTCCATCGACTTTGACGGGCTGTCCAGCTATCCGCTCTTTGAAAACGCGTGGTGTCCCAGTCTTCCCGCCGACGCGCTGCTCCCGACCTATCTTGCGGAGGAGATCGCGCCCGGACAATGGAGCGAACCGGACCATGATCTGTATCTGGATGCGGAAAACGGTGTACAGATTCCCACATGGATCGAGCCGGTTTACCGTCCGGCGGAAGAAACGTTCCGGCAGGCGTTTCATGATCGGTACGGTTTTTTCAGATCCTTTGACGAAGAAACCGCTTCCGCGTGGCGCGAAAGCGCATGGGAGCACTGTAAAACGAACGGCTTGCGTGCCGTCGCAGTGGGTTTTCCCGAAGATGCGAGTTCCCCGGCGGACCTGCCGATCGACGAAAATGGGTATCTCACCCTCGACGTGCACTATGTCGTCTCGATCAGTCGCAATGGGTACGGCACGGAAAAGCTGATCGTTGATCTCGGTACGGTCACGGTCAATATGACAGCATACAAGGATCTGGATCTGAAAGAGCGCAGCATCGAAGCGACGCAGGACACGGTCGCGCTTTTCGGCGACGCGGTCTGGTATGACTGGATCGATCAGCGTTATGCCGCAAATCTGGACGGCGTTACATTGCGTGTAGTTACGCCCGGAACCATTGATTTCTTCGGCGTCCACGGTATGGAACTTCTTGCCGAAATGCCCGATGATTGGAACGATGAAAAGAAGGAGGCTTTTCTGAAAAGCATCATACTGGATATCACCGTGGACGACGATCTGAAGATCCGCTGCGGCGCCGGGATCCGGCGCAATGACGACGGCAGCTATATCATTTACATTGATCTCGGCGGCTGTATCCCGTTCAACCGCATCGGAACCGTGCAGAAAATCACGCTGACGCCGAGCCTGATGAAGGACGATCTCACGCCGTACGAATGCGATCCGATCATCCTGAAGGTGAACTGAACACGATAGCCAAACCGTTCCTTATGCAGCGAATGATCGGAATGCCGTGATTTGTCGAATAAATTCCTCCGCGCGCTTGCCTTTCGCGGCTCGCTGTGCTATGATTAAAGGGATAAAGTTTCATACGGAGGATTCACTACGACCATGAAGATCGCGATCATCGGCGGAACCAACATCGAAACGCTCCCGATCCGGTACAAGGAACAGGCAGTTTCCACCCCTTACGGCGACGTTGTCGTGTTCAAGGGCAAGCTCAAAGAGGGCAACGAGGTCATCTTTTTAAGCCGTCACGGCGTCCTCTATGCGCACGATCCGGGCGACATCAACTACCGCGCGAACATCTTTGCGCTGCATCAGATCGGCGTCACCCATGCGATCGGCGTTACCTCGGTCGGCGCGTGCGACTATTCCATGCGGCTCGGCGAGTACTGCCTCATCAATGACTTTATGGACTTCACCAAGAACCGTGCCTCCTCGTTCGAGCGCGAGCACCGTCCCACGCTGCACACCGGCATGGAGAACGTGTTTTCTGAATCGTTAAGCACCGTGCTCGAAGAGCTGATCCGTCAGCACGGATTCCCGTATTCCGGCAGAGCGGTCTATGCCTGCATCGAAGGACCGCGTTTTGAAACCGCCGCGGAAGCGCGCGCGCTCCGTATGCTCGGCGCGCAGGTCGTGGGACAAAGCATCGTTCCCGAAGCGCCGCTGTGCCGCGATCTCGGCATCGAGTACGCCGCGCTCGGCATGATCACCAACTACAGCACCTGCATGACCGGCGCCGTCACCGACGTCGTGATCGAGCACGTTATGGACGAAAACCGCGAGGACATCTTCACCCTCTGCTTCGACCTGATCCGCCGCATGACCACCTACGCGGAATAACCCGGAACGCAATCAACGCCCCTCCACCCGAGGGCGCTGTTTTGTTATAGATGACACACGGGTTTTGAGCCCCTTGCCTATTCTGTCATTCTGAGGAGCATGGTACGCGCGGGAAGCGTGCGATCTTCCTCTGTAACGAAGTGGAAGCGACGAAGAATCTCCCCGCGACACAAAAACGGACGACCGATGGTCGTCCCTACAGGGCAGGGAGTCCGAGCTTTCGTAAACGGACCGTAGGGGGGCGATGGTACGCGGTAGACGACGCGGTGCGTCGTCGCGCGATCTACCTATGTAATGGAGCGAAGCGGAATGGAGAGACCTCGGCGCCCCGTTAAGTTGGAGCGGTTCAAGTGACACCTCATCAGTCAGCTTCGCTGCCAGCTTCTCCTCAAGGAGAAGCCTTTTGGTTACGCATTGCGCGATTGTGAAAACGGACCGTAGGGGCGGATCGCATCCGCCCGCATTCCCCCGCTTCACCAATGTGCCGGAGGCACGCATCATGGCGAAGCCGCATCATTTTTCCCTTCTCTCCAAAACACACAAGCGCCCCGAAATTCGGGGCGCTGTTGCCGATATTCCTTACAGGATCCGCAGCTGCTGCTGTTTGCCGTCGAGGGTGTAGCGCAGCACGACGCCGTCGTCCGCGTCGACCTCGACGGAGTGCGCTTCCTCCATCAGCCGCCGCACCTTCGTAAACTGCGCCTTTTGCGCGTCGGTGTAGTTGTTCAGCGCGTCACTTGTCAGAAGCATGCCGCCTAAAAGCGCGTTGACCGTGTAGAGCTTTTCCTTCTCCTCCTTGGTCAGCTTGCAGTTCGCTTCTCTCAGGAAGAACACGTCGGGATCGCCCATGAACGCGCGCCCGGTGAGCTCGCGGCGGAAGACGGTGTCCTCGATGGACTGCTTGGTGGAGACGCGCTCGCGGTGCGTGATCTGCATGAGCTTCGTATCGTTCCAGTCGAGCCCCACGTCGCAGCCCACGCGGCAATATTCCACGATGCCGAACGCCGGCCAGAGCGGGACGCCGCAGCCTAAGATCTGCTTGCCGCGGCAGGCTTTCCGAAGAATGTTCATCGCGCGGCACATGCGCGCCGCTCTCGATTCGGTCTCGGTGCCGAACGGCGCCGCGCCGTACAGGAAGTCGAGCTTGACGAGATCGAAGCCCCACTCGTTCAGCACGCGGTCGAGGAACTTCTCGACGTACGCAACGACCTCCGGGTTGTCGATGTCGAGCGAATAGAACCCGCCCCAGTTACTGCCGTTTGCCCACGGCTTTCCGTCGTGCAGCAGCAGCCAGTCCGGATGCTCCTCTAAGATCTTCGACCCCTTCTGGCAGACGAACGGCGCAAGCCACAGCCCCGCGCGGAAGCCCGCTTCGTGGATCGCGTCCGCCGCGTTCTTCAAGCCGTTCGGGAACTTCTTCGCGTCCGGCACGAGCCAGTCGCCCACCGCGGTCTCCCAACCGTCGTCGATCTGGAAGAGATCGCCGGGCTTCAACAGCGATTTCGCGCCGACGAGATCGTCGGTGATCGTCGCGTCGTTGATGTCCTGATAGCGGTTGTACCAGCTCGAATAACCGAACTGCTTCTTGTCGGTCAGGGGCTTCACGTCCATCGTCTTGAACCAACCGTCGAACACCTGCTGCTCCGTGCCCTCGGCGATGTAGAGATCGAACGCGTGAAACGCGCCGTCCGCCTTCATGCCGGCACAGTCGCGCTCCAACGTCAGCTCGCCCTTGTTCGCGTTGTAGGTAAACAGCGTGTAGCCCGGGATCTCGTCGAGCGAGCCGAACAACAGGAACTGCTTGCCGTTGCGCAGGTAAAACCATGATTCGCCGTGCGTAATGCCTTTTTTATACGGATAATCGACGAAATGATAATCGCCGTAGCGGTTGATCGAGAACGCTCCGCGAAGGAAGAACGGCAGATGCTTTAAGCCCCTTGTGCGTCCCTGCATGTCGTATTCGGGGCTGTACGTCCAGTTCTGATAGCCGTTATGGAATACATGCGTGTTCGCGCCGTTCGGAAGCTGTACCGTCGCCGTGACTTTTTTGAGCTTCGCGTTTTGAAGCGGCACGCACACATGCACGACGCCGTCCGCTTTGACGCTTCCGGTGATCGGCGCGCCGTTTTCGAGCTCCACCCTGTACGAAAGAATCCGTTCCGCTTTTGCCATTGTTTTATTCCCCTTCCCGAATATTGAAATGGATCGAAACCGGAGCCGTCTGCTCCGAGGATACTGTAAGAACGCCCTCGCCGCCGTGTCCGACCGTCACAAGATACGCGCCGGTCATGCCGCCCTCGGCGGTCGCGACGTCGGGACCGCCGAGCTTCAGATCGCCCGAAACCGCAAAGTGGATCGGAATCTGCGCATAGGACGCGAGGGTTCCGTTGCCGTCGAGCACGCGCACGCGGACCGCCGCCGCGTCATAGCCGTCGCCTTCCGAAAGCTCGGTGTCGCTGACCTTGACCTCCAGATGCAGCTTCTTCGACGGGCAGCAGGTGACCGACGCCGTGACGGTCTCGCCGTTCAACGCATCGAACCGCCACTCCGTCGCCGCGCCGCCCCAGTTGCCGACGTACTTGCCGTACAGCTCCTCGCCGTCCGCCCAGGTGAGCTTGTACCGCTTCATCGCGTAGAACATGCGAAGCTTGTCCTTTAAGGGCATCTTGTCGACGCCGTGCCGCGCCGCGGACAGCAGCGAATCGTGCAGGATCGCTTCCTTCTTGCCCGAGAAGCCTTCCTCGCTTCTTAGTAGCTGTCCGATGAGATCATCGATCTTCACCGGCGGGTGCTTCAATCCCTTCCACGGCTCGGGCTTGAAGATCTTGACGAGCTTGTCGTTCTTGTACAGCGCGACGCGCTCGGCGTTGGTGAACGCCCAGATCTCGCCGATCTCGCCCGCGGGGTAGTCGCCGATGCACATCGGCGTGCCGAGCGTGAGCACCGGCGTTTCGTCGCCTTGGCTTGCGTATGCGGACGCCGCAAGCTTCGGGTTGCGGAACGCGTCCATGACGCCGTGATAGCACACGCGGTCGCCGGAGCCGAAGTCCTTGTGCGTCGCGTAATCGAACATACACCAGCCAAAGCAGCCCGCATGCTCTCCGGAGGCGATCGCCGCGTCGAGGGTGCGCGCATGGCGCAGCGCGTGCATCTGCCGCTTGCTCCACGGGTCATACGGCTTTGTCGGGAACATATGCCCCGAGTGCTCGGAGATCAAAAATCCCTTTTCGTTGTCCGTCGTGATGTCCGCCTTCTTGCGGATCGGGTCGTTGAAATCGAACGGCTTGAAATCGTTGTAGGCATAAACGTCCTCCTTGAGGCTGCTCTTCACGAGATACCGCACGCCGGAGGTCTGCCGCGACGGATCGAGGAAGTGCGCAAGCTTGTTGGTTTCTGTATACAGCGCGTCGTTGTCGCGGCTCTCGTTGATGCGCACGCCCCACAGCACGATCGACGGGTGGTTGCGGTACTGCACGACCATCTCGCGCACGTTGTCGATCGCCTGCTGCTGCCACGCTTCGTCGCCGATGTGCTGCCAGCCCGGGATCTCGGTGAACACCAAAAGCCCCAGCTCGTCGCACGCGTCGATGAAATATTGGCTTTGCGGATAGTGCGAGGTGCGCACGGCATTGCAGCAAAGCTCCTCCTTCAGGATGCGCGCGTCCTCCCTTTGCAGGCGCTTGGGCGCGGCATAGCCGAGGTACGGGTACGCCTGATGGTGGTCGAGCCCGCGTAAAAACGTACGCTTGCCGTTCAGATAGAACCCATCCTTTTTGAACTCCGCGGTGCGGAAGCCGAACCGCGTCGTCACGGTATCGAGCGGCTGCATGTCCGCGTCGTAGAGCGTCGTTTCGAGGGTGTAGAGCGTCGGGGTCTCGTCCGTCCACGGCTCGGCGTTCGGCGCGTTGAGCTGCATCGTTTCACAGCGCAGTCCCTCCGGCGCTTTCACGTTCAGGTCCTCGCCGTCGGCGTTCTGCCCGATGCAGCTGCCCGCCGCGTCGAGAATGCGGTTACGGATCACCACGCTGCTCTTACCCGAATACGTGGTCTGCACCTTTGCGGTATGAAGGTCCGGCGTGTATACAAACACGTTCGCGATGCAGGTCTCGTTTCGCACGTCGAGCCAGACGTCGCGGTACAGCCCGCCGTACGTCAGGTAGTCGATGACGTAGCCGAACGGCGGCGTGGTCGGATTCTCGGTCGAATCGAGCCGCACGGCAAGCAGGTCGGTCCCGTCGAAGCGTGCCGCGTCGGTGATCTCCACGCGAAACGCCGTGTAGCCGGTGCGATGCGTCAAAAGCTCCTGCCCGTTCAGGTACACGGTCGCGATGTGCGCCGCGCCGTCGAACTGTAAAAAGACGCGCTTGCTCTTCAGCGAGGCGTCGAGCGCGAGCGTTTTACGGTAGCCGTACACGCCCTCGTAATCCTCGGGACCCGCGTAATGCTGCGGGATGTGCTTGGGGTTATGCGGCAGGCGGACAGGCTCCCCCTCGCCCTCGCCGAGCCGGAACCCGTTCGTCCACATCGGCGTAAACTCCCAACCGTTACAAAGCTTTTTCATCAGCCGTCTCCTCCGCTGTCAATAATCAATTTATTGTACCATGAATCCGCGCATGATACAAGACGTTCCGGCTGTTTTTTCCCGCCCGCGACACGGACAATCCTCCAGTCTCGGCAAGCCTCGACAGGGACTGTCTCATTAGTGAGGCAGCCTCTTAGCATGGAATATAAGTATAGAATAACGACAGCCGGCTCTTGAGAAGAGTCGGCTGT
>CALGGM010000226.1 GCA_937915925.1 uncultured Clostridia bacterium
TCCCCTGTGCAAGGGGAGGTGTCAAGGCAAAGCCTTGACGGAAGGGTTGTCTTTTTCCGCCCCTCACGGCAGAACAACCGTAACGGTCGTGCCGACGCCGGGTTCGCTGTCCACCGTGATCGCAGCGCCGTGCGCGTCGGCGATCGCCTTCACGAGCGCAAGCCCGAGCCCGCTGCCGCCCTGCCGCTTGCTGCGGGATTTATCGACGCGGTAGAACGGCTCGAAGATGCGGCTTTGCGCCTCCTTCGGGATGCCGCGCCCGCGATCGGACACGGAAAGCGTCTTCTCCCTTGCAGTCAGCGTGATCGGTTTCTCCTTCGCGTCCGCATCATAGGCATTCGCGGCGTTCACGATCAGGTTCATCAGCAGCGACGCCATGAGATCGGCATTCCCGTACAGCGTTTCCGTTTCGCAAACCGTCAAAAGCTTCGCCCCGCACGAGTTCAGCTTCGGCGTTACGCTTTCTTTGACCTGTTCGAACAACGCTTTCGCCTCAAATTCCTCCCGCTCGATCGGCTCGTCGGAGGTGAACAGCTTCAAGAGATTCTTTGTCAGCCGCTCGAGCCACGCCGTCTGTGCCTCGATATGCGCGAGCGAATCGTCGCGCTCGTCCTCGGTGAGGTTCGCACGTCTCAAGAGCCCCGCGTGCAGCAAAAGCCCGGTCAGCGGCGTTTTGAACTCGTGTGTGACGCCGCCGATGAACAGCCGCTGCCGCTCGTTGCGCTCGGACAGCTCGGAGATCTTCGTTTCGACGGCGTCCGCCATGCGGTTGAAATCCGTGCCGAGTTCCCCGATCTCGTCCTTCGTTTCGACCCTCGCGCGCTTTTCGTACGCGCCGTCCGCGATCTCCCTCGCCGCCGCGGAAAGTTCGCCGATCGGCTTTGTGCTGCGTTTCACGATCGCCGCCACGACGAACGCGCCGAGCCCGATCGACAGCGCCGCAACGCCCGCAAAGATCCACGCCATGCGCCGAATACGCACATGCACGTCGGTGATGTCCTCCACGGTGTACACGCTGTACGAAGCGCCGCCGATGTTCACGCCGCTTCCCGCGATCAAAAGATTGCGTCCCTGCACGGTGCAGGCGGCGACGGCGGGCGTGCCGTACGGGTCTGCGACCGTGACGTACGCGGACGGATCGAGCGACACGCTGGAGCTGATCGGCTCGCCGTTTTGCATCAGCACAGAGGTCTGATCCGCAAACCGCGAAAAGCAGTACTGCACGAGCGACGCGTGCACGGCGTCCGAATCGTCCCGCGCCGCGTAATAGTTCGCCATCTCGGAAAACGAGGTGCGGACGGTTGCGGTCTTGTTCTGCACCTGCTCCCTTGAAAGCGACAGGATCGTGTTTTTCGCGTACAGCAGCAGCGTCGCCGAAACGAGCAGAATGACCGCCGCAAGCACCGATGCGGTCAGAATGGTAATGCGCCGTGACAGCTTCATGTTACCGCTCCTCCAATCGGTACCCGAGCTTCGGGATCGAACGGATCGCGTCCTCCAGCCCGAGCTTTCTTCTGAGCGCGGAGATCTTCACATCGACCATGCGCGTTTCGCCGAGATAGTCGAACCCCCACACCTCGGACACGAGCCGCTCGCGCGAGACGGTCATGTTCTTGTGCTTTAAGAGCGCGACGAGCACGTCGAATTCCAAGGGCTGCAGCACGATCGGCTCGCCGCCGCGCGTGACCTCATGCGTTTCGGTATTGACCGTAATGTCGCGCACGCGATAGACCGCGTTCCATTTGCCCATGCGCTTCAATACTTTTTCGATGCGCACCAACAGCGTCAGCGGGTCGAACGGCTTTACGATGTAATCCTCCGCGCCGTCTCTGAGCCCGCGGATCTCCGACGCGGAATCCGTCTTCGCCGTCATGTAGATTACGGGGATGCCGTACCGCTCCATCACGGAAAACAATTCGAACCCGTCGAGCCCGGGCAACATGATGTCCAAAAGCGCGAGGTCATAGGCGTGATCCTGTTCAAGCGCGTCTGCCGCTTCCCGCCCGTCCTCGAACGCCGTCGCGTCATATTCCGCGACCTGCAGGTTCAACAGCACCGCGTCGCGGATCGCGGCGTCGTCCTCCACAACCAAAATCCTGTTCTTCATAATCCCCTCCGATAGCTTCACCACCAGTTTACCATATTTCGCGCGGTTCGGCTCGCCCGCGATGTAACAAAACTGTAATTTCTCGATGAATCTTTCCGCGCAAGGACGATAAAACGGTTACGAATGTGCTGTAGGGGACGATGGTACGCGCGGGAAGCGCGCGATCTCCCTATGTAATGAAGCGAAGCGGAATGGAAAGCCCCCGGCGTCCCGAAAACGATTTGTGGATCAATCAACAACCCTACCGTCGACCTATCGGTCGACACCTCCCCTTGCACAGGGGAGGCAAGATTGATGTCAACGGATTGTAGGGGACGCCGACCCCGGCGTCCCGTCAAAAAAATTATGATTCAAAAAACGAAGAGCAGCTGCCCCCTTCAATATGTGATAAATGAAAAGAACCTTCAATATGTGATAAATGAAAAGAAGGCTTTCCGTGGAAAGCCCTCCTCTCCTTTTCACTCTTCTCTTTTCTCTCTTCACTTCTTCCTGCTGTACGGGGTGCCCGGAAGCGGAAGCGAGGTGCGGAACACGCCGTCGCGGTTGAAGTAGGCGTTCTGCACGGCGGGCGCGGTCGGGATCGTGCAGATCTCGCCGATGCCCTTTGCGCCGCAGGCGAGCCCGTCCTTGGTCGCTTTGCCGATCAGGATCGCCTCGACCTCCGGCGTCTTGTCCGCGCGAAATAGTCCCAGCGTGCCGTACTTTGCGGTGGGCTTGCCGTCCTTTAACGGGAAGTCCTCGGTGAGCGCATAGCCAAGTCCCATCACGACGCCGCCCTCGATCTGCCCTTCGGCGGAGCGCGGGTTGACCGCCACGCCGAGATCGTGGATCGCCGTCACGCGCTTTAACGTGCCGTCGTCGTTCAGCTCGACCACGTGCGTCGCGTAGCCGTAGGCGATGTGCGAAACGGGATTCGGCTTGTCGCTGCCGAGCTTATCGGTGATCCCCGTGTATTCGCCTAAGAACGACCGTCCTTCGAGCGCTTCCCACGAGCCCTCTTTTTCGAGCGCTTCCTTTACCAGCTTTGCCGCGCGCACGACCGCCTCGCCGGTAAACAGCGTCTGCCGCGACGCGGTGGTGTTGCCGGCGTCCGGCGCAAGCGCGGTGTCCGGCGCGCAGTAGTGAACGCGCTCGTGCGGGATGTTCAAGATCTCCGCCGCCATCTGCGTCTGTACGGTCCCCATGCCCTGCCCGATGCACGCGGCGGACGAATGCAGATACACGTCCCCGTCCTTCACCTCGATGCGGCAGCGTCCCGTGTCCGGAATGCCAACGCCTAAGCCCGCGTTTTTCATGGCGCAGGCGACGCCCGCCTTCGGATCGCGTTCGAGGATCGGTCTTGCCGCGTCGAGCGTTTCGACGAGCGCCGTGGTCTCGTCCGCGATCTGTCCGTTCGGGAGCACCTGCCCCGGGCGGATCGCGTTGCGGTAGCGGATCTCAAACGCCGAGATGCCGACCAACGCGGCAAGCTCGTTTAAGTTGCATTCGGTCGCAAAGCAGCTCTGCGTCACGCCGAACCCGCGAAACGCGCCCGCGGGCGGATTGTTCGTATAGATCGCTTTGCCGTCGATGTCGATGTTCTGATAGTTATAGGGGCCTGCGGCGTGCGTGCAGGCACGCTGCAAAACGGGTCCGCCGAGCGACGCGTACGCGCCGGTATCGGAAACCAGCGTCGCCTTCATGCCGGTAAGCATTCCGTTTTCGTCGCAGGCGGTGGTAAACTCCATCTCCATCGCGTGGCGCTTCGGATGAATCAGCATACTCTCCGCACGGGTGAACGCGACCTTGACGGGTCTGCCCGTGTGCCACGCAAGCAGCGCCGCATGGTGCTGCACGCTCATGTCCTCCTTGCCGCCGAAGCCGCCGCCCACCATCATCGCGGTGACGCGAACCTTGTCCTGCGGAAGCCCCAGCATCTGCGCGCATTCCTTGCGCGTCTGATACACACCCTGATCGCCGGAGAAGATGCGCATGCCGTCGCCCTCGCGCACAGCCACCGCGCACTCCGGTTCCAGGAACGCGTGCTCCGTGGGCGGCGTGGAATACCGATGCGTCACGACGTACTTGCTGTTTTTGATCGCCGTCTCCGCGTCGCCGCGGACAAGATGCTCATGCGAAAGCACGTTCGTGCCGTTCGACGCATGGACGAGCGTTTCGTCCTTCATGCCCTCCATCATGTCGAGCACGGGCGTGAGCGGTTCGTATTCGACCCGGATCGCTGCCGCCGCTGCGCGCGCCTGCGCCTCGGTCTCGGCAGCGACCAAAGCGATCGCGTCACCCAAGAAGTGCGTGATCTCCCCCTCCGGGATCATCACGTCGTAGTCCTGCTTTAGGTGTCCGATCTTCTGCGTACCGGGGATGTCCTCGGCGGTCAGCACGCACACCACGCCGGGCATCGTCTCCGCGTCCGACGTATCGATCTCAAGCACCCGTGCGCGCGGATAGTCGCTGCGCTTCGCCGTGCCGAACAGCATACCGTCAAGATACAGATCATCCGCGTACAGCGCTTCGCCGATCGCCTTGGGCGCGGCGTCCACACGGTCGAGGTTTTCGCCGACGATCCCCTTTAAAACGCGCTTCGGAACGTCCGTTCCCTCGCGGAAGACCTTTGCCGCAAGCAGAACCGCGTCCTCGATCTTTTTATAGCCGGTACAACGGCAGATGTTCATGCGGATCGCGTCCTTGACCTGCGCCCGCGTCGGATCCGGTTCGCGATCGATCAGCGCCTTTGCCGCCATCACCATGCCGGGCGTACAGAAGCCGCACTGCACCGCGCCCGCCTCGGTAAACGCGTAGGCATAGACCTCGCGCTCGCGAAGCGTCAGCCCTTCGCAGGTGACGATCGACTTTCCCTCCATGCGGTCGGTCTGCTGTACGCACGCTTTTGTTGCCTTACCGTCGATCAGCACGGTACAGGTTCCGCACGCGCCTTCCGAGCAGCCGTTTTTCACGCTGGTCAAGCGCAGGTCATCTCGAAGAAAGCGGATCAGTTTTTTGTTTTCGGGACAGACGACCGTGCGTCCGTTCACCGTGAAGCTTGCCATAAGCCTCTCCTTTCGGCGGTTCAGCCGATCAAATAATGATAGTCGGAAAGCACCGTTTCGATCATTGCCTTCGCATCCGGATCGATCGCGTCACGGTCAAGATCCACCGTTTGCACGCCGTCGAGCCGCAGCTTCACGACGCGACCCGAAAGCGGCAGAAAGCCCTTGTTCGCGGAGCCGTCGAACTCGGCTTCGGTCGCGAACAGCGTGAACTTCTCCCGATACGGCTTCGAATCGTACGGGCAGAACACGAGGCAGTTGCCGCACTCGTTGCACATTCTGTCGACGTGCAAAATCTGCGGCATTGCTTTTCCCGGTACGCGGATCGCGACGTTCGCGCGGTTCGGGCAAACCTGCACGCAGCACTCGCAAACCGTGCCGCAGGACAGGCAGCGTTCGCGTTCCTTTTCCGCCTGCTCGTAGTCCTTCAAAACGCCCTGCTTTTCACAGCACGCTTCCTCCGCCGCATGCGCCGCCTCGGGGATCGCATAGCTGTATGCTCCCACGATCGCGTCCGCGACGGTACGCGCGTCGGCAATACCTTCCACGACCGTTGCGGGTCCGCGGCTGCAGTCGCCGATCACATAGACGTGCGCGCGGCTCGTCTGAAGGTTCGCGTCGGTTTTGACCCTGCCGCGCTCGGTAAGCGCGACGCCGTTTTCCGTAAACAGCGCGGTCTCGACCTTCTCGCCGACCGCCGCGATCAGCGTGTCGCATGGAAGCTTGATCTGTTCGCCTGTCTCGACGGGACTGCGCCTGCCGCTTGCGTCCGGCGCGCCAAGCGCCATCACATTGCAAAGGAGCGTTCCGTTTTCGAGCGCGACCGGTGAAAGCAGCTCGCAAAACTCCACGCCGTCCTCCTTCGCAAGCGCCAGCTCCTCCTCGTCCGCGGGCATGTACCTTGCGGTGCGGCGGTACACGAGCCGCACATGCTTCACGCCCGGATGCCGGACCGCGGCGCGCGCCGCGTCCATGGCGGTATTGCCGCCGCCGATGACGGTCACGTTCTCGCCGATCGTGCCGAGCGTACCCGCCTTGCTTTCTTCGAGGAAGCGAATGACGTTCATCGCCTCGCCCTTACGAAGCGGCATCTTCCCTTCCGCCCACGCGCCGACGGCGTAAACGAGATCGGTATAGCCTTCCTTGAACAATTCGTCCGCGTTCGGCGCGGGCGTGTTTGTACGGATCTCAACGCCCATGGCGGCAAGGAGCTTCGCGTCGTTGTCGATCGCGTCATGCCCGATACGGAATTCCGGGATCACAAACCGCACGACGCCGCCCAACGCCTCGCGCTTTTCAAAAATCGTGACCGAAGCGCCCTGCCGCGCGAGGAAGAACGCCGCCGCCATCCCCGCGGGACCGCCGCCGATCACGGCGACGCGCTTGCCGTTTTGCGCCGCTGGTTTGAGTTCCTTCAACAGCGCATCAAGCCCGTTTTGCGCCGCGGTGAGCTTCGCCCGTCTGATGCGCACGGATTCCTCGTAAAAGCTTCTGGTGCACTTGTCCGCGCAGTGATGCGGGCAGATCGTGCCGGTGATGAACGGCAGCGGGTTCTTTTCGACGATGAGCTTCAAAGCCCCGTCACAGTCTCCCTTGCCGACCAGCTCGATGTAGTTCGGAATGTCCTGATGAATCGGACAGCCGTGTGTACACGGCGCGGTGAAGCAGTCAAACAGCGGGACCTTCTCTGTAAGCTTACGCTTAGGCTGCGGCTTTACGGGCTTTGTATTGCGCACCGACGCGCGCGCCTGCTTGGAAAGCAGCGCGACCGCGCCGACCTTGACGCCTGCAAACGGCTCATAAGGAAGCGCGTCGCAGATTTCGCCCAACTGTTTGAGCCGCTGATATCCGCCGGGCTTTAAGATCGTCGTCGCGAGCGTGATGGACCAGATGCCCGCCTTGAACAGATCGGCGATATTGAACGCGTCGATGCCGCCCGAGAACGACAGGCGAAGCTTTCCGTCGAATTCCTCGCTCATGCGCTTTGCCATCTCGATTGTCAGCGGGTACAGCGCGCGCCCGGACATATACATCTCATTGCTCGGAAGCTCGCCCTGCGTGACGTCGACCGGGAAGGTGTTCGATAGCTTCAGCCCGAAGGTCACGCCGTTCTCCTTCGCAAGCGCAAGAAGGCGACGGAACATCGGAACCGCGTCCTTATACTGTAAATCCTCGTTGAAATGATGCTCGTCAAACGCAACGTAATCGAAGCCGAGCTCGTTTAAGGTCTTTCTTGCGTATGCATAGCCCAAGATCGTCGGGTTGCACTTGACGAACGTGTTGAGCTTCTTGGTGTCGATCAGATAGCTTGCGATCTTTTCGATCTCCTGCGGCGGACAGCCATGCAGGGTCGAGAGCGTGATTGACGTGCACACGTGCGGATTGATCGCGGCAAGATAGCTTTCGTCGATGTGCGTGAACCGATCGAGGTTTGCCCGCGTCCAGTCCATGCATTCCTTCCAGATCGCGGTCGTGCTTGCGTCCTTCAAGCCCTCGATGAACGCGTCGATCTTAGGGGACGTGATCCCGTCGAAGTCATAGCCCACGCTCATGTTGAAGATGAATCCGTCCGGATCGCCCCAGCCGAATTCCTTGGTGAACAGCTTCAGCATGAACCATGCCTTGACGTACTCACAAAGCGCTTCCGGCACGGTCAGCTCGGTCGACCACTCACAGTTGTAGCACTCGTCCTTTGCCACAATGCAAGGCTTTCCGATGCACGCGGCAAGCTCCGCGCCGTCCATGATCTGCACGGTCTTGAGCTCAAAGAACCGGCTGCCCGCATAGTACGCGGCAAGGATGTTCTGCGTAAGCTGCGTATTCGGACCCGCGGCAGGACCGAACGGCGTTTCCAGCCGCTCGCCGAAGATCGTAAGCTGCTTTCCCGGCACGGGGCGATACGCCCGCTTTACTCCGAACACGCTGCCGGTTTTGTATTCCTCTAAAACCCACTCCATCAGCTCCCGAAACGGGATCGGCGTCATGACGTCGGACATATACGTTGCCTCCTTAATCAAATGTCAAAGATTTTCCGAGGAAAATCCACCTGTTCTCTTCTCTTTTTACGCGTTCACCGCCGCCCAAAGCTTCCTTGCGCTTTCGCGGCACTTTGCCATAAGCTCCTTCTCGTCGCAGACCAAAAGCTCGCGGTCCTTCATCAGCACGCGTCCGTTGCATACCGTGGTGACGACGCTTCTTCCGTTCATGCCGAACAGGATATGGGAATTTGCGTTGCTCCCGTCCATCGGCGTCAGCGGGTCGTAATCGGTGACGATCACGTCCGCGTACGCGCCGGGCTTCAATACGCCGAGCGGCGCGTTGAAATACCGCCCCGCGATCGCCGCGTTTCCGGAAAAAAGCATATCGGGGATCTCGTCCCACGCGACCGTCGGATCGCAAAGGTGGTGCTTGTGGATGATGTTGCCGACCTTGTAGCTTTCGAGCATGTCGTTCGTGTAGCCGTCGGTGCCGAGCCCCAAGAGAAGCCCCTTCGCCTTCATCTGAATGACCGGACCGCAGCCCACCGCGTTGCCCATGTTGGATTCGGGATTGTGTACGACCGCGGTGTTCGTCTCCTTCAAAAGCTCCATCTCCGCGGCGTTGATGTGTACGCAGTGGATCGCAAGCGTCTTATCGCCCAAAATGCCTGCGTCATAGAAGCGGTTGATGATGCGCTTGCCGTATTTTTTGAGCGAATCCTGCACATCGCCGGGACCCTCCGCGCAGTGCACATGGAAGCCCGCTTCCTTTCCGCCGTGCATAAGGCAGTCCTCCAAGGTCCTTTCGGACAGAGTAAACGCCGCGTGCAGCCCCATCATGCCCTTCTGCATATCGCTTTCGTCCTTTGAAGCCTTCCGGATAAACCGCTCGTTTTCGAGGATCGACTGCATCCGCTTCTCCTCGCCGTCGCGATCGGAAACCTCATAGCAGAGCGAGGTGCGCACGCCGAACTCCCTTGCCGCCTCGGAAATCTCGTCGAGCGAGCCCGGAATGTCGAAAAAGCTTGCGTGGTGGTCGAACACGGTCGTGACGCCGTTTTTGATGCAGTCCAAATAGACCGCCTTTGCGGACCAGTAATCGTTTTCCTTCGTGAGGCAGCGGTCGATCTTCCACCACATGCCCTCTAAAATGTCGTTGAAATTACGCGGGTTATAGCCGCGGATGCTTAACCCTCTTGCAAACGCGCTGTAGATATGGTTGTGCATGTTAATGAGCCCCGGCATGATCACGCCGCCGTTCGCGTCGATCCACTCCGCGTCCGGGTACTTCGCCTTCATCTGTGCCGTCGTTCCGACCTCTTTGATGTAGCGACCGTCGATTGCGACCGCGCCGTCTTCAAAGAATTCCGCGCCGCTGCGCGTCACCGTTCTGCCGTTTCCGATCAGGATCATAAAGCCACACTCCCCTATTGTTAATATTTATGAATATAGTATACATGATTTTGCAATGAATAGCAACCCGTTTTCCGCCTTGCGCTAAAAATCTTTCTGCCCGCCTTTCTTTTTGTCGGAACGCCGAGACCGTCCCCGCGGGATTATTCGCGGGCGGATGCGATCCGCCCCTACGAATACAATCGAACCGTAACGGAAGATATTCGTTCCGCCCGCGGCTCTTTTTTGCCGACGCGCTTGCAAACGCGCGGCGGGCGGTGTATGATAGGAAGAGAATGCGACGGAGGATGGAACACATGAAACGCGTATACGGTTATCGCTGCACCCTGTGCAAAAAAGAATATCCCTATGGGCCGGAGCTGATGACCTGCCCTGCCTGCGGAGAAAAGGGCATTCTGGATATCCTGTTCGACTATGACGAGGTGAAAAAGGAGCTGAACCGCGATACATTGAAGGCGGATCGCGACAACAGCATGTGGCGCTATAAAGCGCTGATGCCCCTAAAGGGCGAAGGGCTTTCGAAGTTTTTACGCATCGGTTGGACGCCGCTGTATGAATCCCTGCGCCTTGGAAATGAACTCGGATTGAAGAAGCTGTATATCAAGGACGACGGCATCAATCCGACCGCAAGCTTGAAGGACCGTGCAAGCGGCGTGGCGGTCGCAAAGGCCTTGGAGCTCGGCTATGACACGATCTGCTGTTCCTCCACCGGCAACGCGGCGTCCTCCTGCGCAGGCAACGCGGCGCGCATGGGGCTGAAAACCGTGATCTTTGTGCCGGAGCGCGCCCCGAAGGGCAAGGTCGCGCAGCTTCTGATCTTCGGCGCAAACGTCATTTCGGTGAAGGGCGACTATCGCCAGACGTTTGAGCTTTCGAAGGCGGCGATCGAAAAATGGGGCTTCTATAACCGCAATGCGGGCATCAACCCGATCCTCACCGAGGGCAAAAAGACGGTCGCTCTGGAGATCGCAGAGCAGCTCAACTGGGAGCCGACCGACTGGGTGGCGGTATCCGTGGGCGACGGCTGCACGATCGGCGGCGTGTATAACGGGTTCCATGACCTCTATGAAATGGGCATGATCGACCGCATCCCAAAAATCCTCGGCGTGCAGTCAGAAGGCTGCTGTCCGTTTGTGGACGCTGTGAACAACGACCGCGACCTCGTCCCGACGCCCGAAAACACGCTTGCGGATTCGATCGCCGTGGGCGTGCCGAGAAATCCCCGTAAGGCGCTGCGGGCGGTAAAGAACAGCGGCGGGCGTTGGATCGCCGTCAGTGACGACGAGATCCTTGCCGCAATGCGGCTTTTAGGCAGAACCGAGGGCGTGTTCGGCGAGCCTGCGGGCGTGACCGCCACGGCAGGCGTCGTCCGCGCCGTCAAGGAAGGGCTGATTTCGCCGGACGAAACCGTCACGGTCATCTCCACCGGCAGCGGGTTAAAGGACGTCAACAACGCTTTGAAAGCCGCAGGCGAGCCGTTCCTCTGCGAGCCGGACATTCATGTGCTCGAGGCAAGCGGACGGATCAAGTAACGAATCGATCTTTTCGGGCTGTTTCGACTTCGGAACAGCCCCCTTTTATATTGCAACCCGGTTCGATTTGTACTATAATGAATGTATATCCAACTGGAGAAAGGTGTTTTTATGCTGCATTCCGTTTTTCTTCGCGCGCTCGGCGAGCCGCAGCTTCTTGCGATCTATGCGCTGATCGCGTTTGTTCTGACCGCGCTTGCGCTGAAAATCGATTTCCGGTTCCTGCCGGTCGATCAGGGACGCAAAAACGCGGTCAACGGCGAGCTTTCTAAGGGCAAGACCCGCGGCGTCGGCTTTGTCATGATGGCATGCTTTGTGCTCTGCGTCGCGCTGTTTTTACCGTTCCGGCTTGAAAGCATGTTCTATGCGCTGATTCTGATCGCCGAGATGCTGAGCGGATTTTTGGACGACGCGTCGAAGATCCCGTGGTCGGATTACAAAAAGGGCTTGATCGATTTCGTGCTGTCGGTGGGCGCGGGCGTCGTGTTCGTGCTGTATAACCCGAGCACCATGCTGATCGGCACGCATGAGGTGACGATGCACCCGGTCGTGTATGCGATCCTTGCGACGGTGCTCGTGTGGGTCAGCATCAACGCGGTCAACTGCACGGACGGCGTGGACGGGCTGTCGAGCTCGGTGGGCGTCGTTTCGATCGCGAGCATGCTATTGATCTACCGTCCCTCCTACGAGGTCGAGTACATGGGCTTCGGGCTGCTGTTCATCGCGGTGCTGTGCGCGTATCTGCTGTTCAACGCCGGACCGTCGAGCCGGCTCATGGGCGACGCGGGATCGCGTCCGCTTGGCGTTCTGCTTGCCGTGCTCGCCATGAAGTCTCGCCATCCGCTCTGCTATCTGCTGGTGTGCGGCGTGTTTCTTCTCGACGGCGTGCTCGGGTTGATCAAGATCTTTTTGAAGCGGTTTTTGAAGATCAGCATCCTCAAAAAGACACGCACCCCGCTGCATGACGAGGTGCGCAAAAACCGCGGTTGGTCGGACGCGCAGGTCGTGATCCGCTTCGCGATCGCGCAGGTCATCCTTTCGCTCATCTGGTTTATCACCACGCTGTAATCTATTCCGAATCCAAACGGACGGGTCGCCCCGTCCGTTTTTTCTTCCCCGTCGCGCCTGCTCCCTTTACACAAGGGGGACAAGGCAGATTAAACGCCTTGTAGGGGACGCCGACCCCGGCGTCCGGAAAGGTTCGCGCGGTTCAACAACCATTCGCCTACCTACCCCCAAGGTGTCATTCTGAG
>CALGGM010000227.1 GCA_937915925.1 uncultured Clostridia bacterium
CTCCTCCCCGCACTGCGGGCGCTCGGATCGCTGCCCCGTCACAAGGGAGGGTATAGGTTGACGTATTATTCGAGCTCCCCTTGTCAGGGGAGCTGTCACCGACAGGTGACTGAGGGGTAGTTTCTTGAACTGCTTGGATCTTAACGGGTCGTCGGGGACGGGAAAAATGTGATGCGGCTTCGCATGATGCGCTTCGCATGATGCGCTTCGCGTGATGCGTGCCTTCGGCACATTGGTGTCGAATTGTGAAGATGTGGTATTTGCCCTGTAGGGACGTCCATTAGGGCGATACCGATAAGGAAGTTTTCTTGTGTGGTGGGACGGAGCAGCCAGATCGGCTGCTCCGTTTCCTTTACGCGGAGCGTTGGTCTTCGCTGTTTGTCGCTGCAAACAGTTCGACGAGTTCTGCTTCGTTCGGCACTTTGAATCTGCCGACGCCTGTGAAGTAGATGTCCGCCTGAACACGCTTGTGACCGTCGATCTTCACAGGGTTGTGTACCTCGATCCGCTCAATCAGCTTGTTTACAAGTGAAGCCGTGAGCGTTTCGTTGTCGGTGCGGTCTCGGATCGTTTTCAGCAGAAGGCGAAAATCGTTTCGTTTCGATTCCACCTGTTGCAGTTCTTCACGGTCGGTCTGAACCTTTGCTTTCAATTCCCGTTGTTCGGCTTCATACTGATCCCGCATTGCAAGGAAGCGTTCATCGGAAATCTTCCCGTTTACGTTGTCCTCGTAAATGCGAATCATCATGCGGTCGATCTCAGAAATACGTTTTTCAGCGTCTGCAATGGCTTTGCTTGTCTTTTGCATCGAAGCGATCTTGATCCCGTTCTCCCGTTTTTCCATATGCTCAATGAACTGGTGTTCATTACTACTGCGGACAAAAGTGCAGAGGTCGTTGATCGCTTCCGAGACGATCTTTTCCAGTACAACGTTTCGGATGTAATGAATCCTGCAAGAGCCGCGTCCCGACTTGTAATTCGAGCAGCAGAACCATTCCTGATTCGGCTTGGTGGACTTGGATGCACAGAAATACAGTTTTGCACCGCAATCTGCACAGAATACCAATCCGGAGAAAAGGCTCGTCCTGCCCGTCGCCGTCGGACGGCGTTTGTTCTTCCGAAGCTCCTGCACCCGTAACCAATCCTCCTCGGAAATGATCGCGGGATGCATATCCGGGATGATCTGCGGTTCAGAGGCGGGTCGATCAATCGTTTTGTGAACCTTGTAACTGACCGTTGTGGTTTTGAAGTTCACGATACAGCCGGTGTACTGACGGTTCTCAAGGATATAGACGACCGTTTTCTGATCCCACCGAAACGGCGTTACCGGGCGCTTGTTGGAGCATGGCAATTCATTCTCTCGGAAATACTCCGTCGGCGTCGGGATTTGCTCGGCTTCCAATATCTTTGCGATCTCCTGCGGACCGTTGCCGTCAAGACATAGATCATAGATCCTTCGGACGACTTTCGCAGCCGGTTCATCGATGTGCCAGACCTCTTTATCATTTGCGTCCTTGATGTACCCGTAAGGGACAGTCGAGCCGACGCGCTTGCCGTTCGCCGCTTTGGAAGCCCATACCGCACGGATCTTTTTACTGGTCTGCGCCGCATACCATTCGTTGAAGATATTGGAGAACGGCATGAGCTCCGTGCCGGTATTGCTTGCGGTGTCCACGTTCTCTTGAATCGCAATGAACCGGATACCGAGTGTGGGGTACTTGATCTCAAGGTACTGCCCCACTTCGAGATAGTTACGTCCGAAGCGGGAAAGGTCTTTGACGATGATCGTCCCGATCTGCCCTGCTTCCGCCATCGCCTCCATACGCTGGAAATTCGGTCTTGCAAAGGTCGTACCGCTTACGCCGTCGTCCACAAAGTACTGTAAGTTGCGAAATCCGTTTTTCTTCGCAAACTCGGTGAGGATGGTTCGCTGATTGGAAATACTGTTGCTCTCGCCCTCTCTGCCGTCGTCCTGCGATAAGCGGCAGTATAAGGCAGTAATCTTCCGTGTCCCCGTTGTATTTTTATTGGTTGTCATGTAATCATAATCTCCTTTCCGACAACCGGGCACAGTAAAGGCAACACCATAGTACCGTGTCCGGTGTAAAATGTCAATTCTCTGCATCCAAAGGTCTTAAAATCAATTCCTTCATCTGCTGGAACATGGTCTGCGTCCCCTCCGGATTGAAATGCGTATGGACGACATATTCCGTCTTTCCCATCCATACGCTGAATGTCTCCGGTTCCGTAGCCGCTTCCATACTGTCATACAGATAGGGGATCAGAGAGGACGCCGGGCACCTTACCATGATGATCCGCCGACCGTCCTTTATGAGCATTCAATACGATGTCTCCACCGCAGCGGAGATGTTGGAATTGGAGTTCACGAAGATGCTCGAAGAAAACATCCGTTTCCGCAAATGCAAACGCTGCGGAAAGTATTTCATCATGAAGGGCAATTACGATACGAACTACTGTGACCGCATCGCGGAAGGCAGCACGCGAACCTGTCAGGAGCTTGCAGCGATCGAGAACTACAGAGCGAAGGCAGCCGAGAATAAGGAATACGCGCTCTACAGCAAATACTATAAGCGCTACTCTGCGCGTGTAAAGGTGCGACAGATCAAGGAAGCCGATTTCAAGGCGTGGAAGTATCAGGCGCTGACCAAGCGCGACGAATGCGCCGACGGCAAGATCACGGTCGAAGAATATGAAGCGTGGCTCGAAGCGTCGTTTACGAATCGAAGAAAGAAAGGTTGACCCTGCCACCTCTAATCCGCCTTCAGCGCCTCTCCATTGGATAGGCGCTGAAGAAAGAAAATGTCTCTGTTATGGATTAGCCAGCATTGGATTTTGCCGGCATTTCCCGCAAAATCCGTTCGTAAGGGAGACCCTTAAACCCAGGATGTGCAGGAGTGTTGAAATAAACTTGTCATCTTGGGAAAAGGCAAAGCCAATCAAGTTAGATCGGCTTTGCCTTGCAATCAGAGTTGAATATCTAATTATCATTTGTCCTCATCTTCAACTGTTTGCATATCTGTTGTTTGAGTTGTAAACGAAGCTTCTACTGGTACGAGTATGCATAACGGATTTAGCAGCGAACGACCGTATTCCGCTATAAAACTATATACTGACATCCGGTGTGTTGTCGCTCTGGTAAGCGTACCAATGCCCGTTTTCGATCAGCTCTTCGCGCGCCAGCACGGCGAGCAGGTCGGGATCGTTTTCATGGATCCGATCGAGAACCGAGCCGTAGAACGCCGCCATGCGGGCGTGGTCGGAGACCTTGCGCGAAAGGGACTGCTTGCCGTAATAGTTTGCGATAAACAGCGTCGCGGCCGAAAGCGAGCCGAGTGCAAGCTTCAAAATCGCGCGATACAGGTTCGGATCACCCGTCCGAAGCAGCACAGGGAAGCCGAGTACGCCGGAAAACAGCTCAAACAGCAGCGCGGAAAGGTACAACAGCACGCTCAGAATCGAAGCGATCCGCACGACGCGGTCGCTTCTTTTTTGCTGCCGCGCCGTCTTCCGATATGCTCGTTCGTGATAGACCTGCTGTTCTTCGATCCAGATGCGGACCGGATGCGTTTCCTTCGGCGGCGCACCTGCGGCAAGCGCGGACAAGGCGCAAAGCACCCATCCGGTTTCGGTCCGCTGCGTCAGCGGCAGCAGCGAAAACACCTCGGTCGGGCTTCCCGCATACCGCAGAAAGGACTGCACGCGCAGTGATTCCGCAAGCACCCGGTATTCGAGATAGCGGCGATGGCAGTCCGAGCGTACCGCATACCGATGCAGCCCGAACGACAGCGCCAGCATCGCGCCGACGGCAAGGATCAGCCCATAAAGCTCCGCCTCGTCGTAGAGCAGAAACGCCACGGTCAGCGCCGTGCCCAGCAGCGCGAGCCACGCGAGCACGCGGCGATACGTCTTTGCCGCAGAGAGCGAAAGCACATCCGCGGCGGCATACAGCTTTGCTGTGCGCAGCAGCACGGGATCCTTTGCATCGCAAAACGGCGCGGGCGCGGGAACATCCGAAACGCTCGCGTTGAACGCGTCCGTCCGTTTCAGTACGTCCGAAACGGCGTTTGCGTTTCCGAGCATATGCACCGTTCCGGCAGGCTCATTTTGTTCCGCTCGGGGACAGACGATATGAATCACCTGCGTATTCCGTCCACTGCGCACAGGCAGACGTCCGTGCGGCGAGAACCGCCCTTCGAGCGCGAAGGACACGGCGGCGGCGGTCCCGCAGCCATCCTTTTGCGCACCGTCGCCGTCCCAGAGCGCCAGCAAAATATGGCTGTGCTCCGCAACATAGATCCCCGCCTGCCGGTAACGGAAGTCCATATCGGGGTCTGTCGGCTCCCGCTCGATCGGGGAAACGACGAACACCGATTCCGCAGCGGCGCAGTGCGCGTCGAATCTCTGCTTTTCTTCCTCGGAAAAGTCCTTCGTATAGCTCGCTGCGTCCGTGGGAAGCGCGACGATCAGCGGAATGCCGAGCGCTTTTGCGGCGTCGGCGCACAAAAGATCCGCGCCTTCCGCAAGGCTGTTCAGCATGACGATCGGAGAGTGCGGGCATCTTGCGCGAAGCACAGTCAATTCCCGCGTCACCGCTTCAAACAAAGCGTCCCTGTCTTTATCCCGAACAGCCCGATGCCCGGTCACACCCACGACGATCGGGATCCTATCCTGCACTGCCATACGTACTCCTTTTTGTCAACCAAGCTTGTAGATGCGCAGACCGTCGAACTTGCGGATCAGCTTCAGCATGCTGTTGAACGGCTTCCAGTCCTTGCCCTGATCCTCCTCCGACAGCTGCAGATAATGCCGCGCGATCTCGAGCTCGCCGAAATCACCGTTCATGCAAAGCTTGTGTTGCCGCATTTGCTCGCGCAGGCAATACCGATTCGTGCCTTCCGGAACCGCGGCGTTCTCGTACAGGTCGCCCGCGGTCCAACCCATCGCGCGGTGCGAGAGCACCCAGCGGGCGTGCTCCATCGGTGCGAAGACCGCGATCTGCTCCTCATTAAACGCGCGCAACATTTCGAAGTCGACCGGGCGGTCCGTATAGAAGCAGCCGATCGCGTTCAGATACTTCGAAAAGCTCTTGA
Source organism: uncultured Clostridia bacterium (assembly GCA_937915925.1). Classification (GTDB taxonomy): domain Bacteria; phylum Bacillota; class Clostridia; order Christensenellales; family CAG-138; genus UBA3792. Next base: position 5,112 of record CALGGM010000227.1, read on the forward strand.
CCTGATTGATGTTATAAAGCTTGTACTCAAGGGACAAACTGTCGAAATCGCGCTCGAGGGTTTCGGCGCTGACGGTTTCCTCCTGTCCTTCATAGCGATAGCGGGCGTTCAGCGCGACGGCGAAGTCGTACATGTGCAAAAAGCTGCTGCCGGACAGATACGTGTGCTTGCTTCTGCGGTCCGCGGTGCGCATGAACGTGGTGATAAACAGCGGGTAGCCTGAAAGATCGACAATCTTTTCGATGTCGGTGCGGAAGCGCTGTTCCTTTTCCGCCATATCGCTGTATGCCTTGAGCCGCGGCGGCTTGCCGACTGCGCCGTTTTGCTCCCATGCACGGTAGCTTGCCTCGTACGCGCCGATCTTTTCGGATTCCTCGGCGTCGAAGCAGTACAGCGCGTGGATCATGCCGCGGGCGAAATCGAACTCCGCGTCCATCGGATGCAGCTCCGTGCGCGAGTTTCTGCCGTAGGCGGTGCGGTCCCAGCACTGCAGCTCGTCGCAGAGCATCAGAAGATACGCGAGCGGATGCAGCTCTACTTTCAGCGGCGCCCTGCGCTTTGTGTCGGACTTATAGAACGCGATCGCGAACTTGAAGAGACTGTTGTGCAGCATGATCGCCGTCAGCACGTCCACATGCGCCTCGGTAAGCGCATTCGCGCCGCATCTTTCCACGAGCTCCTGATAGAGCCTCGTTGCGGAAAAATAGGCGTGGTCCATGAAATACCCGAACCGGTTCGGATCGGTGGGCTTTTTACAGATTGTGTCGTAAAGGTATTCCTCCGAAACGTCATACGCCGCGCCGAGCCGCTTTTCGATACCGTATGCCAAAAGCTGCTCAACGTTTTCAAACGATCTGCCGAACAGCTCCGTAAAGTGCGTCTTTGCTTCTTCGCCGAGATTGTTGAGGCAGTCGAGATCGCGATAGGCAAGATACATACTTCCCTCGCCGCGCGCCTTGCGGTCCACCTCGAAGTAGGCAAGCACCTGCTCGAACGGGATTTCAAACGGGTACCCGATGTCGTGGAACAGCGAGGTCAGCCCCCAGTATTCGAGGAAGAACGCCGCGGCGCGGTTCTCGTCTTCGCTGGGCCGGAAGCCGTAAAAACGCTGAAACGTCTTCCGGAAGCTTTCGTTCGTTTCGTAGATCGCAAGTCCCAAAGCAAAGACGTAGACCGAGTGCGAATAGTGATCGCGGTGCTTCATCAGAAGCGAGCTCGCGTTCGACTCGAATTCCGAGAGCAACTCGATCATCTTGCTCGAACGTCCGTACGCGCCCATGAACATCTCGAGAAAGCTGTAATAGACGGTGTACGCGTCCTCGGCGACGCCGGAATCGATGAATTGCTCCAGCTCGCGCTCGAGGCAAAGCCGGTCGACGTCCATCTGCATGTTGTACGGAATCTGATTCGGGCGGTAGCTTGTTCCGAGATAGGTTCCCGTTTGCTCCTCCTGTTTCGCCTTTTCGGGGGAGAAGCGCAGCCCCTCGCAGCGCTCGTGCAAAAACCGCAAAGCCGCCGATTTCAGATCGCTGCCGAGTCTTCCCGCACCGTACAGCGACGGCTCGAACGGACCCACGTCGGTGTTATAGCGTTCCCTGTTTGTTTTTCGCATCTGTTCCAAAGCAGTGTATGCCATTGTGATACCTCCCTATCCTCGTTCGTTTTCGGGTCTATTCAATCTCCAGCCGGAAGCCATAGCTGTCGCCTAAGGATTCCATGGCCGCCTGCATATCGTGGGACACGCACGCCGCGTTCAGGTGGGCAAGGGTCAGCAGCGGCGAAATGTCGGTCAGCTCCGGCGTCCAGGACACCTTGACGTATTCCAGCTCCGGATGCTGCTCGATGAACTGCCGGAACGTCTCGTTGGTGAAACGGCAGTTGCCCGCGTGGATCTCCCGGATCGGCACGTCCTTCACCGCGTCCATCCACAGCGCGCAGTCCGTGTTGAAGACGTTCAAGCTCTGATACTTCGGCACGCCGGAAAGCACCGCGTACTGCTCATCCGGTATCCTGCCCTGCAGGTTGTCCACGCCGAGAACGAAGTAGGGGATTTCTCCGTCCGCATCCGGCTCCATGCAGAAGGTAAAGTCGATGTCTCCGATGGCGCTGATGTCCGTCAGACCGTTGCCGCCGATGTTCAGATCGGTCAGGTGACGCAGTTTCTGCACCCCCTTGATGGAAGTAACGGTTTCCATGTTCTCGACGCTGATGATCTCGAGCGATTCCAAATCAAACAGCGGCGACAGGTCGGAAAGATTGCCCCATTTAGCCTGGAACCGGCGAAGATGTCCGGCTGTCTCAATGCCCTCCAGGGATTCGATGGGCTGACCATACAGATACAATGATTCGAGATTCGGCAGGCGGGTCAAAAACCCGAAATCGGTGATCGGTCCCTCCCCGACCGGGAAGCGATCATCCGTCGCATTGTTGTGGATATACAGCTCCGGCTTGTCCTTGTCGCCTTCGTCCCAATCCTCTTCAACCCATAGATCTCCCCACGGGTCCTTCATCACATAATTGCCGAAGAAGCCGATTTCGCGGATCATGGCCAGCACGTTGTCCGGCAGCGCCAGGAACGCATCGACCGTCATCAGCGGAAAATCAAAGGACAGGGCGCAGTCCTCGGGGATGCTGGCGAGCGGCGCAAGATCGTCCAGGTCCAGCCCGTTGAAGTCCGCAAAGCGGAGCTTCGTCAGGTTCTGCACGCCCATGAGGCTGGTGACGCCGGTATACTGCAGCCACAGCTCCTCCAAGTCCTGCAGCGTGAACGCCGCGGACGCGTCGGTAAGCGACGGCGTAAACGCGACCTCTAACTTCCGGAGGTTTTCAAGGTTTTGCGCGCCTTCGAGCGAGTCAAATGACTGATACTGCAAAGATAGCTCTTCGAGCCCCGTTAATACGGACAGCTTTGAAAAATCGGTCAACGTGCCGCGGTTTTCGATCACAACGTCGTGGCTTGCGTCGCCGTCGTTTGAGCGCAGCGTAAAGGTCGCCTGCCCGTCCTCCCACTGCTGATCCACCCAATAATCGTCCCAACTGAAAATCACGTCGCCCACCATATTCAGCTTGTTCACGCGCTTCAAGACCGCGCTCGGAAGCGTGTCGAGCTCGTCCAGCGAGAGAAGCATGACGTCGAATTCGGCGGGCGCCCACCATTCGTCGGGATAGACGACCTCGTAATCGCGGAAGTTGCCGCTTTCCACGAGAAGCTGCGCCTGCTCCTGAAGATGCGCAGGGACCTTCAGCACGTTGCCGTTTTTGATCGCATACAGCGGGGACAGATCGGTGACGTCCATCGTCTGGAACAGTTCGATCGAGACCGCCTTATCCGGGTTGATGCCGTCGAAGCAATGCAGATCATAGAGATCGACCGGCGTGCAGAGCGAGATCATGTTCGCTTCGAACGTCGAAAAATCGGGCAGAGTAAAGGTGCTGTCCAGATAGATCTGGGAGAATTTCAGCCCTTCGAGCGCCGACCAGTCGGTAAGACGCGGGCAGCCGGTGATATCCAGATACAGCGTGCCGTAGCGCGTCGCAAGCAAATTCTGAATGCCTTCAAGCGAGGTCAGAAGCTGCGATTCATTGATGAACAACCGGTGTAGCGAAAGCTCCGGCATGCCCGAAAGCGACACAACGCCGTGCAGCCGCAATTCTTCGCTTACGGTCGGGAACTGCGACCAGTCGAGGGGCTCCCGGCTCCAGTCACTGATGCCGCTGCGGCACCAAAGCTCGAAGCGGTTGATCTTCGCATCCTTGAGATAGGGCAGTGCACTGCCGCTGCGGTCGGTAACGTTCAGGAAATTGTAGTTTTTGATCGCTTCGAGCCCCGACCAGTCCCGAACCTCCGAAATGCCGAAGGAGAAGCCGTTTTTGTTGACGACGTCCGAAAGGAAATTGACGTCATCAAGCTGTGAACCGTAGATTTGCAGGTCGTTGAGCCGCGGCAGCTTTACGATCGGGGAGATATCCGCAAGGTCAAACACCTCTCCCATGGTGATCTGCTGCAGCCCCGTGCAGCTTCCGAGCGCGGAGATGTCGGTAAGATGAGTAAGCCCCTCGATATACACGCGCCGCAGACTTGTATGATTCTCCAGACCTTTGAGGGAACGTACGCCGCGCGTATACCAAAGCTCGATTTCCTCAAGATTCTTTGCGTTACTGAGCCATGAAAGATCGTTCAGCGCTTCGTTGTGCAGATCGACATAATGCAGGCTCGTGTTGTCCGAAAGCGCTGAGCAGTCGCGAAGGTCCTCGCTCTCATAGTCGATCCTGAGCCGATACAGATATTGATGATCCTGCAATCCGTCAAGGCTTCGAAGCGCCGGCAAGGTCACAAGCTCCAACTCACGAAGTTTTTTGCAGTCGGAAAGGCAGGAGAGATCGGTCAAAGGAAGGCTGTCGAGCGTAACGATGGTCAGATCCGGACAGTTTTTCAGCCCCGAAAGATCGACCGATCGCGCAGAGCTGTCGGTGTCGATAAAAAGACTTGTCATGCTCGGCGGACCGAACGAGCTGAGATCCGCGGGGATCGGATCGAACAGCATCAGGTTGACGCTGCGAAGACGCGCACAGTCGGACAGCGGGGAAAAATCGGTCAGCGTGTTGCCGGAATAGCCGAAATTGCTGATCGTCGTGTTCCTAAGCCCATTGATGTTTGTAATGTCGCAGTCGAGCAGCTCCACGTTGCCGAGGTTTTCGAGCATGGACAGATCGGGGAGCGTTCCCTTGACCCGCACAAGCGTGATCATCTTCACGTTTTTCATGTAGCGCAAAAAGTCGAGGTCCGCCCATTCCGCCGTCTCGATCTCGTGCCCGTCCTCGTTGCTGTACCAATGCCGAACGCCTTCCTCCTCGGTGCGGTTTGCGAAATACTCCGCGCCGACGCGCGCCCAGCCGCGCTGTGCGACCCAGCCCTCGTGGCCGGTGAAGTAGTGCAGCGTATCGCCGATGATGATCAGCTCATGCACGCTTTCAAGATCCTCGGGCGTAATGCCTGCCTGGGCGGGAACGACCGGTACCGCCGTGGGCGCGGGCGTGATCTCGGGTTCAGAGACGACCGCCTCCTTTGCGGGAAGAAGCTTTGTGAGAAGAAGAACCGCTCCGGCGATCACAAGCGCACCTGCTGCGGCGGCAAGGATAATCGGCAGGGGCTTTTTCGTCACTTCAAACGGTTTTGCGGTCGCGATACGCTCCGCAAGCTCGTCGACCGAGTATCGTTCAGCAAAGATCGTGTTGCGCGAATAGAGCGCGTTTTTTAAAAGCTCCGGCGGCTGTGATCCGTCTAAGTTTACCGGAACCGCTTCCAATCCCTTCGCGTCGTTTGCAAAGAACGTGTCAAGAATCGACGGTTCGTCTTGAAGCCGTTCGGAAAGGAACAGCAGCATGACGCCGCTTTTGTTCGGCGTCTCGCCTTCGCCTGCAATCGGATAATCCTTTGCTTTCAGCGCGTCGAGAATCGGCGCGACGCGCTCCCTGTCGGCGCTTGCAAAGAGGGGGAACAGCTTCTTTTTTCGGTACGTGACTTTTGCCATGGGCAACCTCCTTTGGATGGGCTACGGTACTAAAATGACGTCAAACGCCGCGTCGTCCGGGAACGACAGCGGCAGCATATCGATGCTGACCGTTACGGTCGTTAACGCGGGCTGTCCGGTGAGCGCGGAAAGATCGCGTACATTGCTGTGTTCCAGATGCAGGACGCTGAGACTTTGCATCGTCGGAAGCGTCGAGAGGTTTACATGCTCGCATCCCGCAAGGCTCAGCTCGTTCAAAAGCACGAGCCGTTCGAGCGAGGCAAGCGATTCCACGGGCTGCATGACCAGAGAAAGCTTCGCAAGATACGGCATGCGCCCGATCACCGAAAGATCCGAAACGGGACCGGTGATCGGTTTTGCGGAATTGACCGAATACGCGCCGTCAAAAAACTGCACGCCGGAAAGATCGTGGAGCACCATCGTGCCGCAAAAATGCAGCTCGGTCACGCCGCCGAGATCGGAAAGCGTAATATCCCCATCGGGAATGCCGAGCGCATCGCGCACCGCCATCTCCTGCTTCGCGTCGGGGAACGTGACGGTTTCCATACCCGGTACGTACGGCGTCGCCGTCGGCTCCGGCGTTTCGGTGGGCGTGGGCGTGAAGGAGGGCGTCGGACGCGCCGTGGGCGCGGGCGTCGGATCCGGCAGAAAATACCCGTCCAGTCGACCGGAAACGAGCGCGTACAGCCCCGCTGCCGCAGCCATGAACAGCAGCATCGCCATCATGAGTACGAGCCAATCGAACCGCAGCCTCTCGAGCGGCTTGCGGTAATACGCGCGCGTGACCTGTCTGCAGGCAAAAACCGTCTCGGCACGCGCGTGCGCGTCGACGGCGGGCGAAAGCGCCGTACCCTGCAGCAGAAGCTTCGACCATTCGGCGCTTGGCTGTGTCCTTTCCAGCGGCAACAGCAGCACCGGCTTTTTCAGCGCAAGCGCGGCTTCGATCTCGCTCAAACAGTTGGAGGAAGCAAGCGCGGCTTCGGAGATAAAGAACAGCACCGCGGAACAGGTCTGCATATGCTCCTCGATGTTCTTGGGCCAGTCACTGCCCGCCGGAATGCCCTCGTCGTACCACAGGCGCAACTTGCGGTTGTGCAGCAGCGTGATGGTTTCGAGCACTGTCTCGGAATCGCGGTGCGAATAGCTAATAAACAGATACGGGCGGCTTCCCTCGTACGGCTTGAAATAGGTACTCATGGGTTGCCTCCCGTCAGCACGATCTCGTACCGGTCCAAAAGCGGCGCGGCGTCGCCCGCGTTTTTCTGATCCAGTTCGATGCGGGAAAGATTGGGGAGAAGAGAAAGCTCGTCCAAATGTCCGGGAAGCGCATCCAGATGCAGCACGGTCACCGTGGCGGCCGTTTCCTCGGTAATCAGTTCGCCGTCCAGTGCTTCCCGCACTGCTGTTGTCAGGGCGGGATCGGAGAAAAAGACGGTGTCCTCCGCCTGTATGATTTCCGGCGGCTGCAGACGGCGGTAGAGGAAGGCGGTACCCGCGAGCAGAAGCGTTGCAGCAAGCATTACAACAGCGATCGTAATAAGAGGCTTTTTCGGGATCTTTTGCGGCGGGCCGATCAGCTCCTGCGAAAATCCGTCTGTGCGAAGCAGTGCATCTTCCTGTGCGTCGACGCCTCGCGCTTTGAGATGAACCGCGCGCGGATCCAGCCCCATCGACAGCGCGCTTTCCGCGTCGTCCGTATCGATGCTGATGATCGGGATGCTTCGCTCCTGACACACAAGGACGGCGCTCTTTGCGGCATGATCCGCACGCGTGTGTTTGGTCTGATACAGGATCACAAGATGCGCCTCTTTCATGCGCGCATCACGCTGTTCGCGCTCCGCGGCGGTTCCGACATGACCGACAGGGTACCAGATGCGGCAGCCGCGCTCATAAAGACGTTCCAAAAGCGGACGCAGCCGCTTTTCGTCCAAATCGGAAAAGCATAGAAAGATAAACGGCTGATTGCCGGTATACGGCGGAAAAAGTTCCGTCATTCTTGCCATCGACGCCCCCTGACCGACACAAATGCATCGCTGCAATAGTCGCATACAACATCCTATAATATATCATATCGTCAATTGCTCGTTTCGTCAATTATAATCCAAGAAATATATCTGTTTCGTACCGATTTTGTTGTGGAAGATATTCATTCGCCGGATGCAATCATTCTTTGCAACATTTTATGCCCGAGACTTCGGAGCTTTTTTCTTTTACCCGAAAAGTTCACAATCTTTTTTCTCCGAAACCCGTTCACATTTGGCGTTTTCGTGAGCTCGTTATAAATTGTTACAAATTATCGGCAGTTAATCTACTCATAAAAGCCCGAGGAAAATAATCTCGGGCTCTAAAGTGACGAATGAAAATAATATAAGGATATAAGTAAATTAACGATAGATCAATTCAAGTCTAATAAGTTCCGTGACTCGTGAGCTGATATTGTTCATTGTGCCAACCCAGGCCATTTTATCCCTACGCTTCACATCTTCGTTTTCACCTTCTGCTTTTGCCATCTGTCGTGTCAGGGTCCACATCATATCCTGCGCATGATCCTCCGTATCGGCAAGGTGATCGTTCAGTTTCCCTCCGATCAGCAATTCATAATACAAGTTTTTCCAATGTCATTTCAAGTAATCCCGGCGCATGGCACCCATACACCAATCGGTCTCGCAGACGGTTCGCCTTCATCGGCAACGATATAATAATCACCGACTAAATCCTACTCCAACCCGTTCTGTTCGTCCACAATGTTCTTTTCCATGTTTCGTACATCCTTGCGTTTTCCTGTTTTCAACATATCAGCATCTTCACAGAAACACAAACGTGCAAACATAAAGAATCGGAGAGAGCTTTTCACTCTCTCCGAAATCCTTTGCCCTTACTGCGAAACCCGATATGGTTTATTCCCTTCCTTATCGGTATCCCGCATTGGTCGTCCGTTTTTGTTGCGGGGAGGATTCTTCGTCACTTCCACTTCGTTACAGAAGTAGATCGCGCGAACAACCCTTCCTCCGCTTCGCGGTCCCCCAATGGTCTCATATGGTCGCAGCGCGTCGCTATTCGCTT
>CALGGM010000228.1 GCA_937915925.1 uncultured Clostridia bacterium
CGGAGGAAGAACAGAACTTCAGCATGATCATGAAGATGCTCTCCTACGCCGATGTGCGTGAGGATAAGGAAACGTATGTATCGGCGCTTGATCTGCTGTTCAAGCAGCTCGGCGACAATCAGCCCATGCATATTGCCGTAAAGCAGTATCGGATCTACAAGCAGGCGGCAGGCAAAACGGCAAAAAGCATCAACATCTCTTTGGCGGTAAGATTGGCGGCATTCAATATGGATCAGATCTGCTCGATCACCGACCACGACGATATGGGTATCAGCGAACTGGGGAAACAGAAAACAGCGATCTTTGCTGTCATTCCCGATAACGACACCTCATTGTCCTATCTCGTCGGTATGCTCTATACACAGATCATTCAGGAGCTCTACTACCAAGCCGACCATGTGTATCACGGACGGCTGCCGATCCATGTGCGGATGATCCTCGACGAGTTTGCAAACGTGTCTCTGCCGGAGGAGTTCGACAAGTCCCTTGCTACCATGCGCTCCCGCGAAATCAGCGCAACGATCATTGTGCAGAACCTCGCGCAGTTAAAAGGACTGTATAAGGAGCATGGTTGGGAAACAATCACTGGCAACTGCGACACACTGCTCTATCTCGGCGGCAACGAACAGAGCACCCATGAGTACATCTCAAAGCTATTAGGCAAGGAGACGATCGACACGCGCACCCACGGGCTAACGAAAGGCAAGAGCGGAAGCTACTCGACCAATATGCAAACGACCGGGCGCGAGCTCATGACACCCGACGAAGTTCGTTTGCTGGACAACAGCAAGGCGCTTCTCTTTATCCGCGGTTTTCCTGCGGTGATGGATGATAAGTACGATCTGAATCACCACCCGAACATTCACTTGACTGTCAACGGCGGCTATCCGCCGTACATTCACAAAGGACAGTCCTATTCCTATATCCCGTTTAACGAAGCATTTAACTTCGACAACGCTGAACAATACATTCTACTCGATGAAAATGAAACGGAGGAAACCACTATATGAAAATGACCAAACGAACCCGCATGATCTTCTGCATCTTCTGCGCGATCGTACTTACCCTCTCCTTTGCGACCACGGCGTTTGCGGACGATGATCCGATTCAGGTTGTCAACAATCTCAGCGACTTCATCTTCGGATTTATCCGTGCGATCGGTATCATCCTGCTCGGCTTCGGTATCCTGCAGCTCGGTCTCAGCTTGAAGTCGCATGACCCGTCGCAGAGAGCAAACGGTATGCTGACGATTGCTGGCGGTATCGTCATTACCTTTACGAAAGAGATCCTGTCTCTGATCACCGGTTGATTTCATAACGACAGTACAGGCTGTCGGGAAGAGTGGCAGAATCCGTGTTGTTCGTCCCCGAAGCTATACTATCGTATGTGAGGGGGCGAAAACACGGATCATTTGCGGCGAAACGAATCAAAGAAAAGGCGCGTCTTTTCAACCTGTTTGTATTCTCTTTCAACAGATCGCCGCAAATGGTCTGGCCTCTTTTACGGCAGCCTGAGGGCAGGCACAATGCCTGCCCTGCCAAAAAGGAGGTGACGCTTTTGCAGTCATCCGGTAACTGGATCATAGACATTCTGAACTACACACTCAACTTCTGGTCAGAAGCCATGCAGACCATCTGGACGCTTCTGACCACCTCTCCGCAGAACATCCGCGGCGGCGCTGTATGGAGCGCAATCGCCAACATTCAAGGCGGGCTGAAAGCCATCGCGTATGCGCTGCTGGTTCTGTTCTTTATCGTTGGTGTCGTCAAAACGACCACCAACTTTGCGGAGATCAAGCGTCCGGAAGTTGCGCTGAAGCTATTCATTCGCTTTGCCATTGCGAAAGCGGTTGTCGGCTACAGTATGGATATTCTGACCGGTATCCTTAAGATCGGGCACGGCATCCTCAATAACATTTCCGGTCATGCAGGAGGCGTTCTGACAACCGGCATTACGCTCCCGGATGCGATCGCACAGAAGATCAATCAATGCTCCTTCCTTGACAGCATTCCGCTGTGGATCGTAGCGCTGATCGGTGCGCTTCTCGTAACGGTACTGTCATTCGTTATGATTCTCACCGTTTACTCGCGCATCTTTAAGATCTTCATGTACACCGCCGTTGCGCCGATCCCGCTTGCGTCGTTTGCAGGCGAAGGCACATCCCAGGTCGCACGTCAGTTCCTGAAGTCGTATGCCGGGGTTTGCCTGCAGGGTGTCGTTATTATCCTTGCCTGTATCGTCTATTCAGTGCTGACGGAAAACCCGCCGATCAATACGAACGGAGATGCGACAACCGTTGTATGGGCGTTCCTGTTCCAACTGATCTTCAACTTCCTTGTCCTTGTCGGCGCGGTGAAGATGAGCGATCGGGTGGTCAAGGAAATGATCGGGTTCTAAACCGTTCCCTGTTTGCGCTTGATAGTTTCAATGATCGCTCTTGCTTCAAACTCCTCTAACGCTCTTTCGGCGCGATGCTCACGGATCTTTCGGATCAAAGACACAATCCATGACAGCACACACAAGCCAATCAGACCGTAGAGTATTCCCATAGAGAGCGCAGGATTTCGGGTACTCCAGCCCGGGAAGAAGAACGCGACCACAAGCGCATACAGCAGCGGAACGCTCAACCTCAAAGTTCCTGCAATACGGAACAGGATGCCGATCAAGAAAAGTGCTGCACAACTTACAATCAAAATCATATACATATAAATCACCATCCTTCAATTAGAAAATACCATATTCGGTGATCCTTATTGAGGATGTCGATTGGAAAGGAAACCCTTTTGGAAATCAAAATCAACAAAGAAATCCGCGACTATCAGGAATCGATCTTCATGGGCTTATCGCTGCGCCAGTTCATCTTTGCGGTACTGGCGGTCGGCGTTGCAATCGGCGTGTATTTCGGGCTCCGAAACGTGCTCGGCACGGAAACCGTCAGCTGGCTGTGCGTCGTTGCCGCGTTCCCGTTTGCGATTCTCGGCTTTGTGAAATACCACGGCATGAACGCAGAACAGTTTATCCGGGCATATATCCAGTCCGAGTTCCTTATGCCAAAGCAACTGACCTCGAAGCCCACGAACCTATATGCCTCGATCCTGTCAAGCGGAAAGCTAAAGGAGGTGCTGCGCGTTGATTAAAACACTCAATCAAATACTGAAGTCTGAGAAGGAACCGTTCAAGGTTCCTTCTTCTGTACAGGAAACCATCCCGATCAGAAAGATCTGGAAGGACGGAACCTTTCAGGTCGGCAACAAGTTCTCCCGCACATTCCGATTCACGGACGTCAATTACTCCGTTGCGGCGCGAGACGATCAGCTTGCCATGTTTCTGGCATACTGCGAGCTGCTGAATGCGCTTGAGATCGGTGCGACAACCAAGATCACAATCAATAACCGGCGCATGACGAAGAGCAGTTTTGCAAGGAACCTTATCCAACACGCAGACGACGGTCTGGACGAATACCGTGACGAATACAACAGCATGATCATGGACGCCGCCATTCGCGGCAACGGGATTCTGCAGGAAAAGTACATCACGGTATCGGTCATCAAGAAATCCTACGAGGAAGCAAAGACCTTCTTCTCCCGCGTCTATACCGAGCTTGCTTCCCGCTTTGCCGGTCTGTCCTCTAGACTGTATGAAATTGATATTACGGATCGAATGCGCGTGTTCCACGATTTCTTCCGGATCGGACAAGAGGAAAGCTATCACTTCGATCTCGGAGATCTCATGAAGCGCGGGCACTCGTTTGCGGACGCGATTTGTCCGGACAGTATGGCGGTCAAAAGCGATCATATCAAGATCGGGAAGAAATACGCCCGTGTCCTGTATCTGCAGGAGTTTCCGTCGTTTCTCAAGGATTCCATGGTATCCGAACTCTGCGACATCAACAGGAATCTCATGCTGTCGATCGACATTATCCCGATCCCTACAGATGAAGCGGTCAAGGAGGTCGAGCGCAAGCTGCTCGGCACGGAAACGGAGATCACGAACTGGCAGCGCAAGCAGAACAAAAACAACAATTTTTCCGCGGTCGTTCCGTATGATCTCGAACAGCAGCGCAAGGAATCAAAAGAGTTCTTGGACGATCTCACATCCCGCGATCAGCGCATGATGTTCGTGACCGTCACACTTGTTCATGTTGCCGACAGCAAGAAGCAGCTCGATACCGACACGGAAGCGCTGCTCTCCGTTGCGCGAAAGCACATTTGTCAGTTTCAGACGCTGAAGTATCAACAGCTTGACGGGCTGAATACCACGCTTCCGTATGGGCTACGGAAGATCAACGTGCTCCGAACGCTGACCACGGAATCCGCCGCGGTCTTTATGCCGTTTCAGGCACAGGAGATCAATCATCCGGAAGGAATCTACTGCGGTCAGAATGCGATCAGCAAGAACCTGCTGTTTGTCAACCGCAGTTCACTGTTGAACGGCAACGGGTTTGTACTCGGTGTGTCCGGTTCCGGTAAATCCTTCTTCGCAAAGGACGAGATCATCCAGCTTGTTCTTCGTAACCAGGGCGACGTCATTATCATTGACCCGGAACGCGAATACGATCGACTTGTCCGTGCACTCGGCGGCGAGGTCATCAATATCGCTGCCGATTCCAAGAATCACATCAATGCTATGGATATGGAAGCTGAATACGCGGACTCCGAAAATCCAGTTCTTCTGAAGAGCGAGTTTATTCTATCGCTCTGCGAACAGCTTGTCGGGAGCGGCAAGCTCTCAGCAAAAGAGAAGTCGCTGATCGACCGCTGTACGCAGATCGTGTACCGCCCGTTTATCAAGCGCGGCTGCACCGGCAAGGTGCCGACGCTCAAGGACTTCCACAAGGAGCTTTTGAAACAGCCCGAACCCGAAGCGAAGGACGTCGCTCTTGCGATCGAGCTGTTTACGGACGGTTCGCTTGATACCTTTGCAAAGCCCACCAACGTCAATACGGAAAGCAGTCTGATCTGTTACGACATCCGCGATCTCGGCAAGGCGTTGAAGACGGTCGGTATGCTAGTTGTTCTCGATTCCATCTACAATCGAATCGTACGGAACAAGAAGAAAGGTCGTCCGACCTATGTGTTCATTGACGAGATCTATCTGCTGTTTGCCAACGAATACAGTTCCAACTTCCTGTTCGAGCAGTGGAAACGCGCGCGGAAACACAACGCCTGCTATACCGGCATTTCGCAGAACATTGAGGATCTTCTGCAGTCGCACACTGCACGGACGATGCTCGCAAACAGCGAGTTCATTACGCTTCTGAATCAGGCGGCGACGGACCGGATCGAGCTTGCAAAGCTGCTCGGTATCTCCGAAACACAGCTATCCTACGTCACCAACGCAGACGCCGGCAAGGGCCTTCTGAAATGCGCGGGGAATATCGTACCGTTCGAAAATCACTTCCCGAAAGATACGAAGCTTTACAAGGTCATGACGACCAAGCCGAAGGAAACGATTGAGGTATAAAAGTATGGGAGCGGGCTTCCGCTCCCTCTTTTTTGGAGGGAAACATGGAAAAGAAAAAAGTCAAAGAACGTCAACACATGAAAGCTCCAAAGACGGCTGACGCTTCCCGCAAGCTTCCGCGGCACATGAAAACCGGCTATCGCAAGGTGGACGAACAGACCGTTCCCGCAGACGAGCGCTACGAATCCGAGTCTGATTACGCAACGCAGAAGTCCGAGCAGTACACCTATGAAGCTGCTTCCGTTGCTTATTCCGGCACAAAGAAAGCCGTAAAGAAAGTCAAAGAAAAGGTTGAAGACAAGATCCGTGACAAGGTGGAAGATCTGGAGAATCGGCGTGAACAGAAGGAAGCGGAACGGTTGGAGCAGAACCAACCTCGAACAGAAACCCGGACATCAAATCAGCAGCAAGCGGCTGAACCACACCAACCATCAAGCAATCCTTCGGTTCAGTCTGAACTTCGTTTCGAAACATCCGGTCACGAGATCATACCGAAAGAAAAAGCCAATGTGCTTCAGCAACGATTCAATCAGCTCGAACCAAAGCAATCAGATGAACCATCCTTTCGGTCTTCTCGCCCTGCGCCGCAAGAGATTACTCCGCAGCAGAAAGCAGAGATCTTGCAGAATCAGCGAATCGAACCAAAGGAAAAGGCGTATGAGCATCTGCCGGATGGCTCTGCGTCGACGAATTACGATACTGCAATAAAACCGCAGTACGAACGCACTACGCAAAAAGGAGGAGATCATCATGCGCTTCAACAGACGGAGCAGCAATCGCACTCCGTCGAGAACAATCAACGACTGTTCCGTTCCGATCAGCGTCCAGCACAGAAGACGAATGCTGCAGGTCAAAGATCTGTTTCATCGGTCAAACAAGGCGCGAAAGGAACCGTTAAAACAACCGAGAAAACGGTAAAAACAACCGAAAAGTCGGTCAAGACCGCCGAGCGATCCGTCAAAACCGCAGAGAAATCTGTCAAAACAGCGGAAAAAGTCGGCGAGAAAGCAGCAAAGGCGGCTGAAAAAGCAGCAAAGGTTGCGAAAGAGGTCGCCGTCAAAGCAGCAAAAGCCGCGCAAAAGGCGGCGGAGATGACCGCAAAAGCGATCCAAGCTGCCGTAAAAGCGATCATTGCCGCGATCAAAGCACTTGTCGCCGCGATCGCCGCTGGCGGTTGGGTTGCAGTCGTCATTATTCTTGTCATTGCTCTTGTAGCGGCAATTATCTGTGTTTGTTTCGGTCTCTTTTGGTCGAACGATGCTTCGCCGGAGGGTCCAACTATGACCGAGATCGTGACACGCATCGACCACGGATACAAAGACGCGATCGAACAACGCATCAAGAGATTTGAAAAAGAGATCGACCACGATGAGTTCGAGGTCGTTTACAGAGGTGATAACAACGACGGAGATTCCGCTACGGTCAACAACTGGATCGACGTACTGGCGGTTTATTCGGTGTTGTCTACTACAGGAGAAAACCCGATCATTATCCTTGTTCCGGATGACGAATGCGAACAGCGACTGCGGGACGTGTTCTCAGTCATGAACGCGGTCGGCTTTACCTATGAGCTTCACGAGGTAGTCCCTGAGAATGCTCCAACACCAACGCCCGACGAGGACGGCAACACACCGGAGCCGGAAACGGTCACACAGTTGATCGTCAATGTACATCAGCGGTCTATGACCTACCGGGAAGCTGCAGAATACTATCACTTTGATGAATCGCAGATGCAGCTTCTGGAGGAGATGATGTCCCCGGCATACACCAAATACTATGCCGCGCTGATCGGCGTCGATCTGCTCGGCGGCGCGGACTATACGGAGATTATCAGCCACTTACCTTCCAACAGCAAAGGAGCTGACGTTGTTCGTGCGGCGTTGACAAAGCTCGGTTGTCCCTATGTATGGGGTGCAAAAGGCAGTACAAAGTTCGATTGTTCCGGTCTCGCATACTGGGCGATCCACGAAGTCGATCCCGAACTCGGAGATCATATGTACACCAATGCTGCAGGGCAGGCGAAATACTGTTACGACCGCGGTTTGCTTGTTGCGTGGTCAGAACTGGAACCGGGCGATCTTGTCTTTTGGGTCAACAAGAAATGTGAGGGCTGCCACCGTTGGAAGGAAATTCACCATGTCGGTATCTATGTCGGCGACGGAAAAGTTGTTGAAGCATCCAGCAGCAAAGGCTGCGTCGTCGTGCGGGATCTATGGCAGACCAAAAACTACCCGATCATTATGTTCGGAAGACCATACCAATAAGCGAAAGGGAAACCCATGAAGAAACACATCATTATCCTTGCGATCCTTGCAATCGCAATTCTCATATTGCCGTTCCTGCTCGGAGACAGGATCTCGCTGCTTGCAGAACAGGCAATCGAAACCGCAGCACCGACCGCAACACCGGAGCCGACAATCGAAACCGAGATCATTGAGATCGTGATTCCGACGCCGAACAATTCAGTTGCGCCTGAACCATCTGCAACTCCCGGATCCGGCGATTGGCCCGAATTTCCCATATTCGATGAACCTGTAATCGAAACATCTGCACCGCACTCGCCATGCGCACCGACCGCTGTACCGCAAGTTTCTGTTCCACACGGTGCGGCATTTGTCCTGACAATTCATGGAAAGAACATCACAATCGCGCCATCTGTCGATGAAGCAACGCTTGAAAAGACCCCCGGTTGGCTGAACACATCGGCCTCACCGGGTGAAGAAGGCGTCTGTGTAGTCTATGGTCACCGCAACCGTAACCATTTGCAGATTCTGAAGGACGTGACCTATGGTGAGAAAATCACCGTCACCATACCGAACGGAACCGTCTATACCTATGTGATCGAATCAATGGAGATCCTCGAAAGCAACGAAGATCTCCGAATTCCAACCATTGAAGGAAAGCACTTTATGCTCACAACTTGCTATCCATTCTACTACACCGGTCACGCGCCGAAGAAATATGTTGTCACCTGTGCTCTGAAATCGTCCAATTAAAAATTCGCCCTCAAGCTATTATGCTTGGGGGCGATTGTTTTTGCTAATCAAGATCATTTATTCTAATACTCCAATTCTTTGCATGCATTCCAGTATTCTTCTGTCGTCATTATACAAATAGAGCCGTCATTTTTAACTTGAACATAATAATCTGTTGCATTCTCATAAAAAGCCTTTTTAAGTAACAGTGTTGACCGTATCGAATAACCATCTTTATCATGTACCTGAACTTCAATCTCATAATCATCGTGTATATATACCAAGTATGGAAAACGTCCATCACTGTTTGTTTTATAACTATACCAGATGTCAGATCCAAAATAATCTTCATTTGTCCAACGAACTGAAATATCTGTCCATGCGAGGAAGTTTTTCAAATCGTCATTGACAAGAATGATCGTGGAAGCCATCTCAAAAACATCATTATTCTTTGTCAGGTTTAGCAACATCGGTTCATCTAGCGGCAAAAAAGCTTTATCGTACCAAGATAAATCAATATAAAACTCGGCATCCTTATATCCATCCGCATGAACCACAAGTTTATATTCTACAGAGGATGGTATATCGCGAAAAATTATCATTCCGCCGTCAAGTTCATAATTCATATAGCACACTTTATATTCTTCGTTTGCAAGATAAAGCTCCCTGATATTAATATTGTCTATTTTTGTACCAAAGCAACCTTGAACATCTAAATTGTCTGAGAGCAGCTCAATTTCAGATCTGTAAAACTGTCCAATAAAGTCTCTTCTTCCCGTTCCAACACTATCCTCAAATTCTTTTATTGCTGTATTTGAAGACCTATAATCTCCAGTTGTAAGGTCTATCTTTGTTCCTTTTGGTATAATCGTTCCCATAGGAATACTCTGTTCTATAACAACCGCTCCTTTTCCACTGATACTTCCTACTTCAAGATTTGCATTTTCAATTCTGATTCTTGAAATTTCCAATGTGTCCTCACATAAGTTTGGAACTTGCGCCAAATTATCCGACCAAACAAGAAGTCCAGAAAACAGGAATGTTATAATAGCTACTATAGTAAGCGCAATGTTCTTTTTCGTTCTTTCCTGTTTATTGCTTGTTAATGCTACAATAGCAATAATAGCTTCAGCTAAACATAAAATACATAATCCTAACCTGATAAAACTGTTATTTTTATATAGAATTTCTAACATTTTTCCTCCTAATTACATTGACCATATCAGGGGAGTAACACAAAGTTTTTACTTAATCCATTTAGTCAGAATAACTATTATGATTGTCTATAATTGGATTACCTAAATGGGCAATATTTTATCGATTTTTCTTATCGAATAATAATCAAAAGAGAACACATGCCACTTTTGTGATTTGCAAAGATCAGAATCCCTGTTCAACACCATTTCATCATCTTGCCCAATTTTGATATTGACTATTATTCCGCCATCTGTTTTCTCTCCGCTATAATTATTGACATAGACATTATACTTTAGTGTTGAATCAATCATAGCTTTTATCGTTTCGCAACCATATCCATTTTGATCGTCTTTATCCAAATAAGCATATGGGAACTGATCTATCGATCCTCTATTATAATAATTTACCGTAGTAATTGTGCCATTAGGATCTAAGATTTCTAACAATAAATCTAAATCAGCCGGTGATTCAGACCATGAAAGTACAATAGAACATTCTTTCAATAAACTGTTTCTGATCGCGCTCTTAAATGATTCACACCCTTCCCCACTTGGAGACATTACATCCAAGTATTTAACTCGTTTATTTATCTCTGATGGAAGTTCTGAACGAAACGTTTGCGGAATAGCTGTATAATTGACAAGGATAATATCAGCATTTGGCCGCCCCCCAGCATAATCGATTACCGCTTCAGTAAAGTTTCTTTTGTTTGCTTTTGTATACTGTTTGCATTCAACCGCCAGAAGTGTGTTTGTGTTGATCGACGGATCTCCAATGCACAACGAGTAATCTGGCTGTATATGGCTTTTTCTTTTCTTGCTGATTGGCTTTAAATAATCAGTGCGCAACTCTGCTATTAGCGCAAGATCGAGCGATAAATACTTTAAATGCGCGATTACTGATCCGCCAAATGAAAACGATAAAACTCCATCTTCAACATTGTAATAGACAGCCCACTTGTTAGATGCGGAAATAATCTGTGTTGCTACCCATGCAGAATACAATGCATGCCTTTTCTTCCATATTGGAAGATTCAACATATCAAGAAATCGACTAACTTTAGCGTCATGATTAACCGCAAAATCAGACAAGCTTTCATTGAATTTAGAGAGCGAATTTCTTATTAATTCAATTTCTTCATAGCAATTACGCGCATCTAGTTTCTTAATCTTAGTTGTCAGATAACAAATTGAAACGACGAATTGTCGAACCCAACAGTCAACTTCTGCGTGATAGAACGCTACGTTGCCCGTTTCTGCCTTTCTTTTCAAGCATTCGTACCGCCTTTGATTAGAACAATAACACGCTCGATAGAGTCTAATCGCACTTTTAGGTAATTGCCATATTTTTGCAATAATCTCATCAATCCTTTTCACTCCACATTGAGGAGGAGCGGGAGAAAAATCCGGCCAGTTTTGCCGAGTATCTTCATATTTCTGAAGCCATTCATCAATATCAGCAGGGAGAGGAGTATTATAACGTTGAAATGGATCGTCATCGCCAAGTATCCTTTCTACTGGGGAGACAAAAGCAACCCATGGATTACTCGTTTCAAGACAAAACTCCTGTTGAATAGTCTCCTGTACTGCCTTATAGTACATACGGAAGTGGTTAAGATCTAGATTAAACCGATCTTTAGCTTCTTCAAAATCAAACTGTATTTGAAGATTATTGTCGGTATATTGCGCGCCAGCTGCTTCAAACATTGAAAGCAGATTGTTCATCATGACAGAAAATGGCTGCATCAGTTTTAAAAGTACTGCCAGTAATTGCTCTGACGTAATTTTTTCTATTGCTAACTGCCCGCGAATATCACATTCTTGGCTAAAACCAAGTTCTTCTTTTATTTCAGTGAGCATTGCTTTATCATATTCATTGTTCTTGAAATCTGCGGTCTGTTCGAATTCTATCCACAATTCTATAGTATCTTTAATAGTCTCAGTTTTCTTCATGTGTTATTCTCCCTCTTGATTTTTAATACTTCATATCTATTACAATGGTTGTTTTCCGCCGTCGAAAATTATTCCTATAGCTAACTAATATAATACGTTCCCGAGAGCTGTAGGCAAGAATGCTTCTTTGTAAATATCTTCAAAGAGATTTCCCAATTCTGATAAGTCCTTCCAGAGACAGTGCAATCCTTGTACTCTTTGGGCTTCTCGCCAAGACACTTCTTCGTTGTAATCACAGTAAGTAGCCTCCCAAATCTCTGCATCCACATCTTCTCCGCGTTCTTGCATTTCTTTTATGATTCCATCCCCTTGCTTTGTAATGCCGTGCTCAAGATAATAATTGATTTCTGAATCAAGCTGTTTCATGTGCGGAATAAACAAAGGTTCTTCCCACACGTCAAATCGCCTAATAATACGTATAAAGTGCTCAATGTATTTTGAAATGTCATATTGGCTAACATACTCAAGTTCACTATTCTGATAATGTATTTTATTAAACAACGCATAAAATCTTGGCCTTTTTGCGTACCATTCTAGTATGCCCAACTTGCTTTCATTTATAGTGTTTTCAGTCGGAATATAAACGATCTTAGTCTTTTGTAGAGTATAGTCTTGCTCATTTACAAGTATTTTTTCAATATAATCCGAAAGGCATACAAAGAATACCTCTTTGGTTTTTATTTCAATGAGACATAATAACACTGGCACACCACTTCCCATGCGCTCAACAGTAGAAAGAAAATCTGTATCAAGTTTATACTTAATGACCTCCATTTTAAACTTCTTATCTTCTACTGGGCGCGATGGTTTTTCCACACTTGAGCGATTTGGTATGCTTTTTATGTATCGTTCAAACTCATAACTAGCCTTAACTTGAATAAAGAGGTGAGCCCCCTTTGTTACGCATTTTTCGCCGCTTGTAAAAAGCTCTACAGCTAAATCTATTCCATAGTCAGGACGATACTCACGTACAACCCATTCAGCAGGAAGGTGTTGCTTTAAAATATTAACCCCTGCTTCTCCAATGATATGTGACTCTGTTCGTTTTTTCCCGATTAACATATACGACCTCCAAACCTATAAAGAATCAATACTATGCTAGTAGTCTTCTACATGTTAACTAGATTACTAATGAGGCTTTTTGAAATTCAAAAAGAGTGATAGAATAGTCATTGCTACTCCAGCAGCAAGAACAAAGAAAAAAGGCTTTGGATTATCTGTAAATAATCCGCTAGCTCCAAGAGAGGTAATAATCTGAGCAAGGGAAAGTATAATAACCGAATCTTTCCTCTCCAGGTTTTTCTTATCTAACATATGGATTTCTTTTTCTTGCTCAGTTATTTTAATTCTTGCTTTTTCCAATGCTTCGGAGCTTGCTTTCATTGCATTCATAAGCATGCTAAACGCTTCTTCATTGTCCTTAATTTTACTAAAATCCGTTTGGGGGATTTCGTTCCCGTTTATGCCTAAATTGGGCAGCGTCGTGGTGATTGACATATCGTGTTTGTTCATTCTTTCTCCTCGAATTATTTGCTCCTATGATTCATGGTCGAAAACACAATTCCCTATTGCTTTTCATTATTATTAACACTTCAAAGACACTTTATATCCATTGTAAATCTTTATTATAATAATATATTATTTTCTCAGAGGATAATCCTCAGCTGTATGGTGTTTATATTATATGTAATTAATCGACAACAAGGAGGTTTTTATGGGGCACTCAAGAAAAGGGAATACACTGTATAAACTACGGTTTTATTTTATTTCCTTATGGCTATTATTCCTTTTGATTTTCTTTATAACTATTGATATTCCTATTTCTTTTAGTAAAGAAGCAACATTCATTGGATTCAAAGAGCTTATCAAAAGAAATTGGTTGGCTGTTGTCTCTCTTTTGCTATTAGTTATTGGATTATTGATGTGTAAAAGACTAGATTACGAATGGAGAGGAGCAGTTCATGCCTCCTATAAGATTGAAAACATAGATAATCAAAATTATGAATATCTAACCTTTCTAACTACTTACATTATTCCATTGATTAGCTTTAGTTTATCAGAAGTACGCTTTGTTATTGTTTTAGCAATTCTGCTGATTGTTATTGCCTGCATATTTGTAAAAATGGATTTGTATTATGGGAATCCCACTCTGGCTCTAATGGGATATCGGTTATATAGAGTGACTATTTCAAACCACCCTGAGTTAAGAGAGATCATCCTGATAACAAGGGACAGATTATATGCGGGGGATTCGATTGCATGGCGTTCTCTTGATCAACATGTTTGGATGGCAAAAAAAGTAGGAAAGGAACAAACACATGAATAAGAATATTGAAACAATCAAAGAAGAATTATCAGAGATCATTTCAGATAATCCGGTTCTTGAGCTTCTGCTAGTTATGAAAGAGGAGGGACAATACTATCTGAAACTCGCAGATTTAGACAGTCAATTGACTGCTTCTGAATTGGAGGACTTATACGAAAAAGCCCTTATTCAAACAATTGTAACTAACGATTATCTTGAAATTCGTCCTCTTTCTACTGCAGATGAACAGGTCAATACGTTATACTTATATGATTATAAAGAGCTACCGGATGAAATGGAATTGTTTGCACAATTTGATATTAACCAAATCAATTCAATTGAAAGGTTTAACTTCAAAACAGATAGCTTAACAAATCTTTTTGGTTTCTTGGTGTACATCGGGTCAATGGACAAAGGCGTATTATTGTATAAAAAGCATTACCCTGTGGCATTGATTAAGAGGGATAGTTTCCTGCTGGGTATAAAGAAAGATGCCGAACGATTTGTAAAGATTGATGGCGGGGATATTCTGCGAGT
Organism: uncultured Clostridia bacterium; assembly: GCA_937915925.1. Classification (GTDB taxonomy): domain Bacteria; phylum Bacillota; class Clostridia; order Christensenellales; family CAG-138; genus UBA3792. The sequence goes on from CALGGM010000228.1 coordinate 14,430, forward strand.
AAATGCAGATTTTCAAATGATACGGCTTGGCAACAATATATTTATTATTGATCTTAAAGCTCTAGAACGCAGTTTTGGTTTTACGCAGTTAATCGCAGGAGCTGCAGCGGAATCAATTAAGGAGATAGAGAAAAAAGGACTAATTGAGGACACAGAAGTATTATATGATTTATTGGATGATGTATCTTTTTGTAGAAAGCTCTCAAAAGTTACAAAGAGCTCTCCAGTTTTCAAACTGGGAATTCCAAGGAATACTATCATTGATTTTTCAAAGAACAATATAGCACTACATGACAAATTCAAGTATAGCGATGATGGTCAAACGATACGTTTAGATACAAAGAAATCTAAAATTGCTTTTCTTAAATTGCTGAACGACGAATTCCTTGTGTCAGAATTAACGAAACAATACTATGAGGCATCTGCAAAAGATGTCATTGAAGCATAGATCAGTAGAACACTGGAGAGTTAATGTGCCGAATTCACAGAGTACATTTTCAAAGCTAACTGTGAAATTGAATAATAAAAAGCGGATAAATGCTGATGTATCTTCTGCAGGGATTATCAAATGATTTGATGCCGTTGATGTACACAAATTATCCTCATTGACAAACTTAAAAGTCATAGTAAAATATACTCATAAGGAAGGTGATTTGTATTATCCCACTGATTCTCGCAATGATCGAGAATGAATCGGATCGCAAGTTTTTAAGTAACCTGTACATCGAAAACTACGAGGCGATGCGTCAGAAGGCAAAGTCCATGCTTCATGATGATGCCGCAGTTGAAGATGCAATACAGGATACTTTCGTTTACTTTGCCAGAAACCTTGATAAAGTTTACAGGGTTCCATGCCGCGTCTTGCCCTTCTTCGTCGTTATGTGTATTAAGAGGAAGTGCATAGACTACATGAAGAAACAAAAGACAAAAAGCAATCATATTGCGGGAAGCATCGACGATGCCGATTATCATTTTGAATATCCAGACAGTAGTGTGTCGACTGAAGATCGTGCTTTGCTCCATATTGATGTCGAATTGATAAAGGAAGCGTTTTCTTTGCTTCCGGACAGTTTAAGAGACATCCTGCAATATAAGTATTTGCTTGAAATGTCTGATAAAGAAATCGCGGAATTACTTGGTATCAAGGAAAGCAGTGTTCGCAAGAGCTTGACAAGAGCCAGACGGGCAGTCTATCAGATTTGTGAGGAAAAAGGCTATGTTGAAAAAGCAAATTGATAAGTTGTTCCGCGATGTAGTCTTGCGTTATGCAGAGGACCAAAGCAAAATATTGATCGAACAGCGGCCGGAAAACCCGAAAGATTCGGTTCCCGAGCTTTCTTACAGACGTCTTGAGAAGATGCTGGAACGCGAACTTAGTGATGAAACGCAACACTCCAAAGAAACGAAACAAAAAGAGAAGTATCAATTCAGAGGTATCTCCCGTGTTGCTCAAAAAGTGATTGTTGCGATTGCGGCTTTCATCGTTATTATGTTTACTACCATGATGTCGTCCGAAGCAGTCAGAGCGCGAATAACCGCTTTTCTGGTTTCGATCACGCCTCAATATGCTGAAGTAGGACTGGATAATATTCAAGAGTTAGAGCCAGAAAAACCGGTTCTTTATGAATTAGGATATGTTCCAAATGGATTTATTCTTTATTTTGAACAGTTTGAGGCAGGACAGGATTTAAGTTATCAAAAAAGTGAAGACCAATACTTAATGTTTCATGTTTTGCCCAAAACAGGTGTAGCTCAACTTGATACCGAAAATGCTGAAGAAATCAAATATGTACCAATCAATGGGGAAACAGGCCTACTTATCATTGAAAAAGACTGGATAACAATAACTTGGTCAAATGAAAATTATATTTTCATTTTGGAAGGGACCATTAATGAGGATGAGATCTTAAAAATAGCCGAAAGTGTAAAAAAGAAATAATCAGTATCATGCCGCATATGTACCTCCCGAATCGTTATATATATTGAAACGATTTGGGAGGTATTATTATGAAAAAACAGATTTCCATTCTAATTATAGCTATTCTTCTCTTCTCTATCATTGTGCCTGCTTATGCAGAAGAGCTTGAACCCCCAATTGATAATCCGGTTATTGAAGAGTTTCAGGGTATGCGTAGCGTAACTGCAAGTCTTGAGATATCCGGTTCAACTGCAACTTGCCATAGCAAACTCACCGGTAAATCATCCTATTCCTACTGTTTGACTATGAGTTTGCAAAAGCAGAACGGATCAAGCTGGAGTACCGTTGTCTCATGGTCCGAGACTGGAGCAGGAATTAATGGTATAAATCTAACGAAAGTCAAAAGCGGACTCTCGTCCGGAATCTATCGTTGCAAGGTGTCTGTGAGTGTATATGATTCGAATAATCAGCAAGTTGAATCTACGACTGCTTATTCGACATCATTGTCATGCTAACACTCTTCCATTAGGATGGGCTGTATAAGAACGCAAGAAGCATTAAACGAATGAGTTGGGAACTCGCACCTACATCGTAATGCTGTCAAAACATTAACTTAAACAAGACAACGCTTTTGTCCGTTTATTAGAAAGAACAGTTTTTGCAGGGTAAGAATAAAAACTAATGTTCTTAAAATCATGGAATAAAGCATGAAAGGAGATCTATTCGTGAAAAAAATTATTTCAATTGTTATTGCATGTTTGCTTTTGGTTTTACCAATAACCAGTGCTTTTGCAGAAACAAAGATGTCTGCTTCCATCACTGGAGGGTGCTATAGGGCATATACCCCCTCCGGCTACTTAGCAAGATCAAGTAGTGCTAATGGGTGGAGTAGTATGAGAGTTAACTGTACAGAGCTTACTGTTGATAATGGTGGATATCATGACTTTTATTTGAAATCATACGACGCTGCTGGTGGTGCAGCAGCAGAAGATACTCTCTGTGCTGAAGGTTATACTTATATAGGTATTTATTCATCACATACAAGTGCCACTAAGATCACATTTAAGGTCTATAACTCGAATTATTACGAAGAGGGTTATGGTGGATACCATGTCCATGTGAAGGCAACGGTACAAGGATATTTACAGGCATAAATCACTATTTCTTACCCTGCAAATCTTTATTCAATATTATTTGATATAGTATTATCAAACGAAAACACGACAGAAGAAAGGTTTTAATAGTGCTAAAACCTATATCCTGCAACTTTACAAAATGTTAAAAGGAGAAAAATGAAGAAGTCTTTATTAGTTTTATTGATTGCTATATTGCTGTGCGCGTGCATTGAAACGCCGGGCAAAAATCTGGAGAGCAGGATTGAAGTAGCCGATGCCGAAGCAACGACATCGATGCCAATCTTGGAAGATGTCATCGATATGCAGCAGTCCACGTCACAGGCGCAATCATGGGCAACAACACTTGTTCCGAATACAAGCGCAACCCCTGCAGAAAAAAGTACATCTGCTCCGTCCACTCCTGTAGTAAGCAGCGTGGCGAATGAATTCAAGTTAGATAAGACTGTGCAATGCCCTACGGCAACCAGCACGCTGCTCATCCCCGTCACGGTGCGTGAATCATATCAAAGAGCAGGCGACACGCTTTCGACGACGTTTGCCAATCATACACTAGATTTTTCGGCGCTGTCGTTTGCGATCACTTCGCTCGACTCTACCGACAGCGGAACGACAGTCTCGATCTCAGTTGATTTTCCCCCTGCATGGTCAAATTCGGAGATCCATTCACTGCTGCTGTATTTAGGATTTTCGCTATCGCTCGACGATAGAATAGTCTCTGATTTCAGGCTGCTTATGCAAACACCGTCGCCCACGCTTTCACAGATCGAAAGCCGTGTCGGCCATGCGGAGTACCGCTTTATTTCCGAATCTCTGACGGTCGAGAAGCTATATGGGTGTCAGACGCTTTCGATTGCGCCATATGTTGATTACCGAGAAACCATGTTTGGCTGCAAGGCAAACGGACTACACGATGTCGACCTGCTTTCCGGCGAGACCTGCACCTTTAGCGGTTCGGAGTATCGCTATTCCGGTGTCGAGCTTCGACGCACCATTGAGGCGCTTGTAATCAATATTCCTCTTCCTAAAGTCTTTACCGATCAACCGTCTATGGCAAAAGCACAAACGCCTTTACTTCTTCCGGTCACGCTTTGGGATGAAGATTGGGAGAAGAACGCCGAGGTCGGAAAATACAGAGGTGATCCTTCGTTCTATTACGGGACTCTCCATAACGAAATATATGATTTTAGCGGGTTGTGTTTTGATTTGGAAAAAGCCATGATTTGGGAAAACGGATTTCGAATCGCCTGCCGCTTAATTCTGCCGGATTCTTGGAGTGACGAGGAGGTTTCTGCGTTTCTCACTGCAAAGCATGGTGGCAACAACTTAAAGATCCAACTTCGTGTCGATGGCGTAGATGAAAACTTCCATGGTTTTTTAATGGTGCCTGCGGGTTATTATTATGCTTCATATACTGATCGGAAACCGAAAGCGCCTCACGAGATCTTCTGCATTTGTGAGGAAAACACATCCCATTTTCCACAGTTGCTAAATGCGAAATCTATTCAGATTTCTATCTATTCGGTACATGCTGATTATGTTAACGATGGAGTTAATCATTACGATCTGACTGGTGGTGCATCAGTGTATATCGACAGCGTAGAGATGTGGCGATCAGATCAATATAACTTACTTAAGGAAATCGAAGTACCGCTTTCGACTTTCATTGGAATTGAGGAGGTAGAAAATTGAAACGGTTTACACTTTTTATTTTATGTGTTCTGCTACTCTACGGATGTCAACCTACACCATCAACGGAAACGGTTGTTAACAAAGGCGACAACCGTCTGGAAATGGCAGTGAAAGAACGCGCTGTTCCTCCATATACCTATGAAGCACCCGCGCATTGGGCAGAGACAATCTCAATGAAAACAATCACAATTGAGATCGATGCGGACGTCATGATGCCAGACACTGATTTGCATCCGATTCGAACGATTCAAAATCGAGCATTTACGTCGGAGGACATTCTGCGAGTGCTTTCCGCCTGCTGTGGGCAACAATTGGAACTGCGTGAGAATCGCATGAGCAGTGGTGAGATTACAGAGGATATTCGCTTTGTGATGCGTGGTGATTATGCGGGTGAGGATGACGAGACCGGAAAGGTTATTTGGCTACAAAGCGAAGACGCGGAAGAAAGGCTTGCAGAGCTTCGTGATCAACTCGCAGCATGCCCCACGGAAGACTCATTCATTCCGTTGAACGCAAAAGATTTGACGTTGGATGGTATGCCAAACGTTATCCGCAACAATGATGGACAGCTTTGGTATGCGAAGTGTACGAGTCAAGCACTGAACGTAACTGTGACGCGAAACCCGTATCTGCAGGATGAATCGGTCGTGTTACACGGCGGATTTGCCGGAGAGCCACTTGGGCAGGGGCTTACCGCTATCAAGATTTCGGAAGAGGACGCAAGAAAAGCGGGAATGGTATTCTTAGAGCAGTTAGGTCTTTCCGATTCGTTCGGAATCGGAGAGATCAAAAAAGCGCGGCTCGCGCATCCCGTGCCGACTGAAACCGGATATGAGGTACTGTCGGAAGGATACACTATCCGATTTGCCCCGACATGTGGTATATATCTACCATTTCCGTCTATGTTCTATTCCGAGAACATGTTTTTTAAGCATGAGGATGAATACGCCTATGTGCAACGGCTCAAGACAGATGAGTTTGAGGTATACCTTTCTGAAAACGGAATCGAGGCAATATCGTGGTACAATCCGACTGAAACTGTACTTATCGCAAACGAAAATGTCTCGTTATTGTCTTTTGACAAGGTGCAGGAGCGAATCCGCAACCAATTGCATTATGGCTATGCATGGACGGACGAGAATTCGAACGGCCTCACTACCTTACATGTAAACAAGTTAATCCTGTCTTGTACGGTGACACGCATGGAGGGCATAACCAATGAGATGCTTCTCGTGCCGACATGGATTGTTTTGTACAACGATAACCGTTCAGAGAATGCGCTGTTTAAAGATTCAATCCTTCTGATCAATGCTATAGACGGGAGCATTCAATGATATTATTTGGGCTCGCATTATTGCTATTACCATAGATAAGCAGTTCGTTCTATTTTGCTTGCTCACCGGATCAATGGAAGCTATATCAATCGGTTCACTAACTAACGATACTATGAGGGACATCTTTTCAACCACAAAACAAGCCGTTTGCAGCAAGCCCTTCCTGTTTGCGATAGGAGGGGTCTTGCTATGTCTGCTATTTGCATCGTTTTCAGACCTGTATGATGTGTTCTTTTCTGAAACGCAGTATCGTCCCATGGGGTTTCATGAGGAATTGCTGCTGAAAGCATTATCGAGCGATATCATCTTATTGGTAACACCCATTCTCGCTGCGATCCCTTATACCGCATCGTTTGTGGACGATGAGAAAACCGGGTTTATTAAAGCATATCTGCCACGAACAACGGTAACGCGGTATGTCGTTGGAAAAGAGCTTGGCTGTGCACTCTCCGGTGGACTATCTCTGGTTGTTGGGATCTTCGCTGCATACGGATTATTCGCACTGCTATTATTGCCACATGAGACACTTGTTGATTACTATGTGGAGCCGAGATTCGGTGAGATTGCATTCCGAGTATTGTTGTTTTTCTTACAAGGAGCGTGCTGGGCGCTCGTCGGTATGTTATTATCCTCTATTACCGAAAACATCTATCTTGCGTATGCCTCACCGTTTATCCTTTACTATGTCTTGATTATTCTTCAAGAGCGCTACTTGCGAAAAGCATTTATGCTGAATCCGAAAAACTATCTGACGTTGAATGGTGCATGGCCGCTTGGTGGAAAATCGGCAGTATTCCTAACTGCTGTTATTCTAATGGTCCTGCTGCTTGCGTTTTATATCATTGCAGAGCGCAAACTACGCGGCGGAGAGTCCGAACACCGGTTTCGGCAGTTGTTCAAACCTCGCCCGATTGAAAAACGGATCAGTCACAGCAAACGAATCAAAAGAACGCCGCATCCGCTTCACAAGGTTC
>CALGGM010000229.1 GCA_937915925.1 uncultured Clostridia bacterium
AGGTCTTGGCGCATCTACGGCTTCGGCTCGTATTACAGGGAACGTATCTGATTGCTTGTGTATTCGGTTTTCAAGGTTCCGGAGAAGGCTTCCGGAGAAGTCCCTCCATATATCAACCCCCACACGCAAGTGCTCAAACCGACAAAAAGTGCAAAAATATTTATTTCAAGGTCGAAATAACGAAATTCCGAAAAGAAAAAAGCCGAAATTATCCAGGATGGCATAATTTCGGCTAAATGCAAAAGAGCAAATGTGCGATTGTTTTGGTGGGAACGAATCAGAAAAGGAATGTCAAATGTGCGATTTTAGCTGTAAAAAATGCAGTTTTGCAAGATTGGTGTACGACTGGTGTAAATTGGTGTATTTTGGACGAAAATGGGAGGGAATCTGATAGACAGAAATGTCTGAAAAGTCCATAAAAAAACACCCCGGATTTCTCCGAGGTGTAAGGGGTGATATTCGATTAGTACAGCTTCGCGCCTGCCGGGATGTGCGGGTCAACCATGAGCAGGTTCAATTGTTCCTCGCCGTCCTTCTTGTGAACAGCGGAGAGCAGCATGCCGCAGGATTCGAGACCCATCATGGGACGAGGCGGCAGATTGGTGATTGCCACGCAGGTCTTGCCGATGAGCTGTTCGGGTTCATAGTAAGCGTGAATGCCCGATAAAATCGTGCGATTTTCGCCGGTGCCGTCGTCCAGCGTGAACTTCAAGAGCTTCTTGGACTTCGGGACCGCTTCGCAGGCAAGCACCTTGACTGCGCGGAAATCAGACTTGGAGAAGGTCTCGAAATCGACGAAATCCTTGAACAGCGGTTCAATCTCGACACCGGTGAAGTCGATCTTCTCCGGCTCGGCAGGCGCTTCGGCAACAGGTGCAGCGGCCTCTGCGACGGCTTCCGAAATGTCGTTTTTGTCCTGCTTAGCTTCGCCCGGCTTCTTGCCGATCGGCTTCATGGTCGGGAAGAGCAGAATATCGCGGATGGTGGGCGCGTCGGTCAGCAGCATGCACAGACGGTCGATGCCGATGCCGATGCCGCCCGTCGGGGGCATGCCGTATTCCATGGCGAGCATGAAGTCCTCATCGATCTGCATGGCTTCGTCGTCGCCCTTTGCGCGTTCCTTTGCCTGCTGCACGAAGCGTGCGCGCTGATCGATCGGGTCGTTCAGCTCGGTGTACGCGTTGGCATATTCGTGACCGCAGACGAACAGCTCGAAGCGGTCGACGATATCCTTGCTTCCGGATTTCAGCTTGGTCAACGGCGAGTTCTCGATCGGGTAATCCGTGATGAACGTCGGCTGGATCAGCTGATGCTCGACAAATGCGTCGAATGCCTCAACAAGCACCTTGCCCTTCGAGGACTCGGGATCCTTCAATTCAAGATCGAGCTCCTTTGCGATCGCGCGGGCTTCCTCGTCGCTCTTGCAGGCATAGATGTCCTTGCCGGTGAATTCCTTCACGGCGTCGTTCATGGTGAGGCGGCGGAACGGAGGCGTCAGATCGACCTCCTGTCCCTGATAGGTGATCTTCGTCGTGCCGTTGACAAGCAGCGAGCAGCGGGAGAAGATCTGTTCGGAAAGCTCCATCATGCCGCGAAGGTCGGTGTACGCCTGATAGACCTCGATCGTGGTGAATTCGGGGTTGTGCGTGGCGTCCATGCCCTCGTTGCGGAACAGGCGTCCGATCTCGTACACGCGCTCAAGCCCGCCGACGATGCACATCTTCAAATGCAGCTCGGTTGCGATACGCATGTACATATCGATGTCGAGCGTGTTATGGTGCGTGACGAATGGACGCGCGGACGCGCCGGACGCGACCGTGTTCAGCACGGGCGTTTCGACCTCCATGAAGCCCTCGCTGTCGAGGTAGCGGCGGATCTCCGCGATGATCGCGCTGCGCTTCTTGAACGTGGTGCGCACGCCTGCGTTCATGAACAGGTCGACGAACCGCTGACGGTAGCGAAGCTCGGGGTCCTTGAGCCCGTGGAACTTCTCGGGCAGCGGACGGAGGGACTTCGACAGCAGCGTGATCTCCTGCGCATGCACGGAGACCTCGCCGGTGCGGGTCTTGAACACGAAGCCCTTGACACCCACGATGTCGCCGATGTCGTACGCCTTGAAGTCCACATACGCTTCTTCGCCGACGTCGTCGCGCTTGACGTAGAACTGAATGTCGCCCTCGGCATCCAAAAGGTGCGCAAAGCTCGCCTTGCCCATGATGCGCTTGGACATCATGCGGCCGGCGATGCTGACCGTCTGCCCTTCGAGCGCGTCATAGTCCTTGACGACGTCCGCGCTGTGGTGCGTCTGCGGGAATGTGATGACCGAAAACGGATCCTTGCCTGCTTCGCGAAGGGAGGCAAGCTTGTCTCTGCGAATTTTAAGAAGCTCGGAGAGCTGTTCTTCGCTGAGCTCAACGGATTCCTGCGGGATGTTCGTTTCTTCCATTATGACAGCTCCGATCAGAGAATGTTGACGATCTCGAGATGGATCAGACCGCCCGGCGTGGTGACCGGAACGACGTCGCCGACGGAGTGACCGAGCAGCGCGCCGCCGATCGGGGACTCGTTGCTGATTCTTCCCGAAACGGGATCCGCCGCCATCGTACCGACGATCTCAAAATTCATCTCGGCGCCGGTCGCCTGGTTTTTGACCGTGATCGTAGAGCCGACGTTGATCTTGTCGTCGGAAACCATGATGTGGTCGATGATCTTCGCCGTGCGAAGCTCGGCTTCGAGGGTGGCGATGTCGTATTCGTTCTTCGCCTGTTCCGCCTTCGCCGCGTCGTATTCCGCGTTCTCGGAAAGGTCGCCGAAACCGCGCGCGATCTTCAGCATTTCCGCGATCTCGAGCGTGCGGGTCGATTTCAGATAATCCAGATGTTCCTTGCGCTTCTCAAACTCTTCCTGAGTCAGCCAAATCTCTGCCATATTGTTTCTCCTTTAAACCCTTTTCGGGGAATCATACTATTATATAGTGTTGTCGTTCAGGCTGTCAAGCAAAAACGCGCGGATTTCCGAGGCGTTTTTCGCTTCGTTGAGCTTTGCGCGCAGCGCCGCCGCACCGCGCATGCCGTGCAGATACTGCGGCAGATGCTTTCTGAGCTCCACAAGCCCGTGCGCGCCCTTGACGTGCTCGATGCGCTCCGCGTGCCGGATCGCGACGCTGATCCGCTCCGCCGCGGTCGGAGGCGTGAAGGGCGAACCTTCGATCGCTGCCTTGACCTCCGAGAAGATCCACGGCTGTCCGAGCGCGCCGCGTCCGATCATGACGCCGTCGCAGCCGGTTTCGCGCAGCATGGAGAGCGCGTCCTGCCCGCTGAGAATGTCGCCGTTTCCGATGACCGGGATCGAGACGGCCGCCTTGACCGCGCCGATCGCCGCGCGGTCCGCCGTTCCGCGGTACTGCTGTACGCGCGTGCGCGGGTGCAGACAAATCGCATCCGCGCCGCTGTCCTCTAACATCTTCGCGAAGGAAACGCAGGTATCGTCCTCCCAACCCTTGCGGAACTTGACGATGACGGGAACGGGGGAGACGCGCTTTGCGGCTTCCACGATCTGTCCCGCCAGTACGGGCGTTCGCATCAGCGCGCTGCCGTCGCCGTTTCCGACGATCTTCTGCGCAGGACACCCCATGTTGAGATCGATGAGCCGAAGCGCCGTCCCGAGCCGGTCGGAGACGATCCTGATCGCCTCCGCGATGCGGTCGGGTTCGTGCCCGAACAGCTGTACGCCGATATCGTCCTCGCCCTCGCCGCGCGCGAGGTAGTCGCCGGTCTTGACGTTGCCGAAGGTCAGCCCCTTCGCGCTGATCATTTCCGTATAGGTCAGATCGCACCCGTACTCGCGGCAGAGCGCACGAAACACGACGTCCGTATAACCGGCCATCGGTGCGAGCAAAACGGGATGTTCGTTGGGATAGGGATCGATCATGTTACGGGAGCGGGGTCGCGGTGGGAACGGGGGAGGGCGTCACGATCGGCAGCGGGTCCATGTACGGATCCGGCGTCGCGGGCGCGTCGATCTTCGGGTTCATCTCCAGAAGCTCGACCTCCTCGATCAGCCACCGACCGTCCGTGCGTCCGAGATGCAGGCGGTACTTGCGCGGCGCCCATTCGGGAACGGAGCCGGACGCGCCGGACTCGGCGGAAAAGCTTCCCTTGACGCCGCGGATCTGCTCCACCACGTCGACATAGGTGCTGATGTTCCAAGGCAGCATGTGCATGCTGTCGATCGACAGACTATATTCATAGGAAGAAACGGTCATAAACGCGTAGGGCGCGGCGGCGGTTTCCCGCTGCAGCGCGTCGGTCTGCACGCACTCGTATGTATAATAGGAAAGCAGATCGTTTTCGTCGCCGTTTTTCAGCATGCATTCCGCGCGAAGCGCCATGCCCTCGTTGACCAGAATGTACGCGTTGCTGACGCGCGAAGCGGACAGGAAGGCGGCGATGCACAGCGCCGCGATCACGAGCACCGTCAGGATCGCGCGCATGAAATAGAACACCGAACGGCGCGCCGTGCTGACCGCGCGAAGCTGCTTCTTTGCCGCGCGGATCTCCGATGCCTTGCGTTTGCGTTCCATAGCCTTCGTCCCTTCCGTATAATTACAGCAATTATATCACAGCGGCAGAAATTTTTCAACCCGCCCACGTTTCGGCGTTTTCGCGGAAACAAACGGAGTTTTTAAAAGTGCTATTCGGCGCTCCGCGAAAGACATATGCAAACCGGTGGGGACGGGCAATGCCCGTCCGCTGGATTAACA